>PLNO01000014.1 GCA_003141795.1 Spirochaetaceae bacterium
CGCAGCCAGGGCAGTAGTGATTGGGCATGTCAACGAGGGCGGCGGGCCGGTCGTAGACCAGCTTTCCCTCTGCTGTTTCAACGGGCATACGATGTGATCCTTTCAACGAGGGCATCCACCTGGGGCGTGAGCCCGCCGAGGGTGCCGAAGAAATCCACCGGGGCCGCGGCGCCGATGGCCAGGCGGACGTCCTGGAGCATCTGGCCGGCGTTCATCTCCACGACGAGCACCTTCTTGCGCCCCTTTGCCGCGGCTGCGAGCTCCGCTTCGGGGAACGGCCAGAGCGATATGGGTCGGAAGAGCCCCGCCTTGACTCCCTTTTTGCGAAGTGCTGCCACCGCCGACTTGCAGATGCGCGCTGAAAGGCCGAAGCCGACGAACAGGTACTCCGCATCGTCGACCTGCGTGCTCTCCCACAACCGCTCGTTCTGCTCGATGACCCGGTATTTGGCCTGGAGCTTTTCGTTGAGCTTGGCGAGGGCGTCATCGGGATTGAGCCTGATGGAGGCCACCAGGTGGGTGTCTCTCCCTTTGGCTCCGGTGAGCGCCCAGGCGCTCTTGTCGAAGACCTTCCCCGTCGGGGTGGGAAGGGTGATGGGTTCCGACATCTGTCCGACGAAGCCGTCTCCGAGCACTATGACGACATTGCGGTACTGATCGGCGAGATCGAACGCCTTCACGGTGAGGTCGGCGAGCTCCTGCACGGTGCTCGGAGCGAGCACGATGCAGTGGTAGTCCCCATTACCGCCGCCCTTGACGGCCTGGAAGTAGTCCCCCTGCGCCCCGGCGATATTCCCCAGGCCGGGTCCGCCCCGCATCATGTTCACGACGACGGCGGGAAGCTCGGCGCCCGCGAGGTACGAAATGCCCTCCTGCTTGAGGCTGATGCCCACCGAGGAGGAGGAGGTCATGGCGCGGGCGCCGGCCGCGGCCGCTCCGAACACNNGTGTTCGGAGCGGCCGCGGCCGCTCCGAACACCATGTTGATGGCGGCGAGCTCGCTTTCAGCCTGGAGGAACGTCCCCCCCACCTTCGGCATGCGCGCAGCCATGTACGCGGGGAGCTCGTTCTGCGGAGTGATGGGATATCCGAAATAATGGCGGCATCCGGCGATGATTGCCGCCTCACCGATTGCCTCGTTGCCTTTCATGAGTTGCACAGCCATACCCTACGCTCCCGCCACCGGCGCGAGCCGGTAGATGCGGATGGCCATGTCCGGACACATGATCGCGCAGGACATGCACCCCGTGCACCGTGCCTCGTCGAAGCACTGGGCAAAGGGAACCCCCTGTCGATTGAATTCGTCACGCGACATGGACAGGATTTTTTCGGGACACGCTCCTATGCAGAGCGTGCAGCCCTTACACCGTTCCCGGTCGAATACCGGCCTTCCTCTTGACACTGAGTTGCTCCTTCATCATGATGTGCCCAAAAGGTTAGCACTTTCAGGGTATTATAGCAACCGAAAACCGGTGGGTTTCGACGCGTGCCCGGGGAGGTTGCTTCACGTCATTCTCCGTTGAGAGCGCAAGGAGGACGGATTTGGCCACCTACCAGGAACTATCAGAAGCGGTACAGAAGGGCAATGCGCCCAAGGCGAAAGAGCTCACCTCCCAGTTGCTCACTGACAAGCAGCCTGCCGGAGAGATCCTCAACAAGGGGCTTCTCGACGGCATGGACAAGGTCGGGCAGAGATTCAAATGCAATGAAATCTACATCCCCGAGGTCCTGATCGCCGCGCGTGCAATGAACGCCAGTATGGACATCCTGAAGCCCGAGCTCGTCAAGGCCGGAGTGAAACCCATCGGCAAGATGCTCATAGGCACCGTGAAAGGGGACCTGCACGACATCGGCAAGAACCTGGTGAAAATGATGGCGCAGGGCGCGGGGATCGAGGTCGTGGACCTCGGTATCGACGTGTCGGCCGACAAGTTCCTCCAGGGTTTGAAGGACAATCCCGACGCCAAGGCCGTGGGCATGTCAGCCCTTCTGACGACCACGATGACGGGGATGAAGGACGTCATCGACAGGTTCGCGAAGGAAGGGGTCCGCGGAAAGGTGAAGTTCATGGTGGGTGGCGCGCCCCTCACCGACCAGTACGCAAAGGAAATCGGCGCTGACGCCTATGCGCCGGACGCGGCAAGCGCGGCTGAGAAGTTCAAGGCTTTCCTCAGGGCGTGACCCGATGGTGAAGTATTAAAGGGGTTGTCCAGGATGTAAATACCTGGACAGCCCCTTTTTGGCATCTGAGAGGATTATCCAATCTCAGGGTGCACCGAAGAACTGGAAAGAGACCTGTCGGCGAATGAATTGAACGTCGCAGCCTTTTCTGTTGGCTTGATTTCGGCATAATGTGGCCTGCTTTTTGATCATGTCGTGCGCCAGTGCCACCAAACCCCACTCCGCGTTCACTTTGGGCAACCCGCGTAGCATGAAGCGTCTGAAGTAACGATTCTGTTTGATCTGTCCCCAGACGGACTCTACATCGACGGAGGCCTGTGAACGCAGATCCCGTCCCTCATGAAAGTCCAGCATCTGACGAGCATGATCACGCAAGCGATCTGATATGAAGTGACCAGTCAAGCTCACGCCCTCTTTTTTTCTTTAGCAGTTCCGGTAGAACTCAACACACCTTTGGTACATACTGTGGCCGGTTGCAAACGGATGCGGGAAAGCAAGAGCTTCCATACCTTATGGGATAAAGGCAATCCGCTCAGTATATAGATAGCGCACTGACTGGTAGATCGGAAAGCATTCATGGTATATGCGAATACTTCCGCATAGATCCATCAAAACTCGGCAGGCGGCGGCCAAACGCTGGTAAAGGCAAGCCCCAGCCCAGTGATAGGCGCCCCTCGGAAGTGAAACCAGGCGGCATGACTTCTACAGCGGTACCCGAACCGCGTCCAGGAATCCAAAACCACCTTCCAGCCAACCGGACTCTCGCACAGGTAGAGGCAGTTCGCTCACATACATCCGATGGCAGTCAATCGCCGAACACGCCTCATTGATTTTCGACACGCATTTTCTCGAATTACTGAGAGACAAGCGACCGTCTTGGGCCGGATGTGTCAACCGTTTTCAGTCGGATGGAGAGGCAGCCCGGAATGCCACTGGATTCTTCTTACTACTTCTTTCCCTTGGGGGGCCTGTTCATGAGGATCATCAGTGTTGACATTCCGCCGATAAAAAGTGCTATCAGGACGATCACTGCAATTGTTGACGCGCTCATGCAAACCTCCAGGACAGCAAAAAGGCCGCCATTCAGATTCTCATCTGAATGGCGGCCCGACCATTCGCGCGTCCCTCCGGCCCTATCGGACCGAACCACTGGATGCGCTCTCGCACATCCCTGACGCCTGCACATTGCTACTTACTCCAGAAGAATGCAAGCGCTACCTTTTCGAGTCCGGCACGAAGCTTGTGGGACAACTGACACTTCGTCGACAGGCTTTTGACTGATTTGTGCCTTCACTTGCCATCACGGTGTGCCCGCAGAAACTCCTCATACCCATTGATACAGGACAAAGCCGTGATTGAAACCTTCGGCCCGACAAGTCGGCCTGCTTGTCTACGAGGGGGATTTCGTTGATCATGTGAACGACTGGGACAGTGATGGCATTGCACTTCAAGAGCTGGAGACATTCATGATCCTTTCGTTGAACTCTCTTCGCAAGCTACCTGAGAATACTCGAGGTCTGCTTGCAGCTGTCGTTTTTGCTGCTGCTGCTGCGGGTTCTGCCGTTGCCTTCTTGTGGTTGACGAATCTCGTCTTTCACGTGGGCATCGAGCGCCTGAGCTATTCTTCACCGATCGTGTTCGTGGTAGGAAGCTTCTGCATCATAACCGTCACGTCCGTTGCCTCAGGATTGCTCATGTTCTACTTTGCCCCGGACTCTGCAGGCAGCGGAGTCCCGCAACTCAAGGCAGCATACTGGAAGGACCTTGGCTTTGTTAAATTGCGGGCGGTTATTGTCAAGTTCGTGGCTGGCATACTGACGCTTGGAGGGGGGACGAGTCTAGGTCGCGAAGGCCCCAGCGTTTTCGTCGGTGGTGGGCTTGCGTCAACGATCTCTGCCGCCTTCGGATATCCGAAGACTGGGCGGCGGCAACCCGCGGCAGCTGGCGGTGCGGCGGCACTTGCTGCCGCTTTCAATACACCCCTTGCCGCCATCACATTCGTTCTTGAAGAGATGCTCAACAATGAGTTTGGCAGCCGTGTTCTCGGAGGAGTTGTTCTCTCGGCGGTGCTCGGAGCGCTCATCGTGCATGCCACGATTGGGGCGCAACCCGCATTTTCGCTTCCTTCAGTAGAGGGAACGACATGGCTCATGTATGCGATCCTGCCGGTGGTTGCAGTCGCTGCTGCACTGATCGGAGTCGCGTTTCAGACTCTGACTTTGTCACTCCGTCGAAGGGTCCGCGATCGCAGCCGTCTTCCTGTTTGGTTGCGCCCGCTCGTTGGCGCGCTGATCACGTGGGTTCTCGGGTGCGGGGTCTTCCTCATTACGGGGCACACGGGGGTCTTCGGATTAGGGTATCAGGACCTTTCCCTTGCCCTCAACAACAATCTGATATGGCAGCTAGCGGGGGTCCTTGTCGTCATCAAGTTTTTTGCGACTGTAGCCTCCTACTCTTGGGGAGGCTGCGGGGGCATCTTCTCACCGACCCTCTTTCTAGGCGGGCTCACTGGACTTTTTTTTGCCGGAGTAGCGGGAACATTCATACCGATAACCGTCGCTGATCGCATTGTGTTGGCAGCAGTTGGCATGAGCGCTTGCTTCAACGCGGTAGTACGCGCGCCATTGACTGCCTTGCTGATCGTCTTCGAGATGACCCACCAATTCGCACTCGTCCCGCCCCTGATGGTGTGCCTCATAGTAAGCCAAGCCATTTCCCGTCTCGGCGGAAAACACAACTTCTACGATGCGCTACTGCTGCAAGATGGGCATGAGCTCATCCGCATCAAGCCTCCTCGCGACATGAAGAGCTGGCAGGGACTTGCGGTCTCAGAGATCGCTCATGCGCAACCGGTTTTCCTGCGGGATACTAGCCAGGGAGCAATACGCCGAGCGCTTGATTCGTTCC
Organism: Spirochaetaceae bacterium; assembly: GCA_003141795.1. Next base: position 5,088 of record PLNO01000014.1, read on the forward strand.
CTTTTGAGCGGTTCCCTGTCGGCAGTGACTCACAAGTTGCAGGCTTGCTGACACGCCAGGAAATGAAGACTGCACTGGAAGAAAAGCGTGTGCCACGTCCCCTTCCCGCTCACTTCTGCGACCCTGAGGCTACGGTCCATGACGTCGCGTCACTGCTCATCGATAGTCCCCTGGGGATCGTACTGGTGCGTGAAAAAAGCTCGGGCCGGGTTGTCTCCATAGTGACCCTGCACGATCTTTTAAGGGCCCAGGAGTCGCTCGGCGAGTAGGGCGATATCTGGGGCGGCGTTCCTCAGCTCCTGTAGTCACTATTGTGCCGATCGAATTGCCGCCCTCTTCTCCGCCAGCAGCAGCCGAAGAAACACTGGAGTCGCAACCGTTGTGAGGAGGCTCATGAGTATGATCGCGACGTAGATGTCCTGCGTAATCAGCTTGGAATCAAGACCAATGAGGGCAATGATCATTGCAACTTCACCGCGCGGAGCCATTCCGATGCCGATTATCGACGCCTCTTTGACCTTGGATCCCGAGAGAAGCGCGATTCCGCCGCACCCCACGATCTTCGAAACAAACGCGACAATGGTAAGAACTGAAAGAAAGATGAGCACGTGTGGTTGCAAAGCCCGCACATCCACAAGCACCCCCAGCGAGACGAAGAATATCGATGCAAAAATGATTTGGAGAGATTCTGAACCCTGAAGGTGATCCCTTCCATGACGCAATTTCACGCCGCCCAGGGAAACGCCCGCGATAAAGGCTCCTACGATTGCTGAAAGTCCCATGACCTCGGCGGCGACCGCGTACAGGAAGGCTATCATCGTGGAGAAGATGAACGTCACTTCAGGGTAGCGCTTGGTGAACTTGGCTTGGTCGATCAAAGAAAGCAGCCGACGGAAGCCGAAAAGTCCGAGTGCTCCGCCAACCCCAAGGAAAAGGAAGACCTTGCCGATGGTCAGAGCCAATACACCAAAGGAGAAGGAGCTCGATACGAGCCCTTTGCTGATTGTCAGCGCAATCAAGCCGAGCACATCGTCGATCACCGCCGCTCCTATGATCGCTCGTGCGGGGCTACTGTTCAGCTTTCCCATCTCTTTGAGGATATTGGCGGTTATGGCGATGCTCGTCGCGGTGAGAGCCGTGCCGACGAATACGCTTGTGGCGTAGGGATAGTGGAAAAGGAGTGAAGTTGCGAATCCCATGCCCCATGGGAGAACCACCCCGACGGCCGCGATCAGGAGATAGCGCGGCTTTACGATGTCTTCGAACCGAAACTCCATCCCGACGACGAAGAGCAGGAAGACGGCACCAAGATGCGCCATGTTGCCAACGAAGTCCGTATATGTGATCAAACCCAAGACGCTTGGCCCGACCACCACACCTATCAGAATCTCGGCAACAACGACGGACTGATTGACTCGCGACGCCAAGAGGTACCCCGCGAGTGCGACAAAGAGGAGAAAGCTCATCTGAAACTCGACCAAATGAAGCACGTCAGCCATGTGCAACTCTCCGCGATGCGCTCCCCAGAATCATCATGATGACTTCGAAGTAGCTCAACCCGGAAGGCTCGAACATTTTCGTCATGTCGCTGTATCCGGGCTGGAGCCCCGGAAGCGTATTCACTTCAAGAACCATCGGCGCTCCCTGCGCATTCTGTCGAAAGTCGACGCGCCAGTAATCCCTGGCACCGACGGCTCTCCCCGCACGTAGTGCCAATTCACCAAGGTGAGCTGCTTCCTGCCCAGATAACTTGGCAGGACATTTCTCGTCGATCGTCTCCTCCGATTTCGCTGCGAACGAAAAAACTTGTGTTGCGCTTACCATGATCTCGAGCGGGGAAAGGATGCGGGAAGGCGTGCCATCGATGACCCCGACCGTGAACTCCCTGCCCGGCATGAACTCCTCGATGACCGGGGGCGAGTGAAACTCGTCAGTGACTCTCTGAAAGGCTTCTCGCAGGGCTTCCGGTGTTCGAACAACTGACCGTTCGTCCAGGCCAATTCCTTCGCCTTCCGATTGGGCCTTGACAATAAGAGGGAATTCGAGCCTTTGCGACTCAACTGCTTGAATTGTCTCACTGGCTCCGGAACCCACAGAAAAACGGGGAGTCGGCAGACTCTCGGAGAGAAGGAGTCGTTTTGTCAGCGACTTGGAAAGGCCAATAAAATGACATGTGGCATCACCGCCTGAGAAAGGCACACCCACGTACTCCATGGCGGAGGCCACGTATGCCTGATCCTGCCGGCGAGCTGGGCCAAAGTACGTATTGAACACGAGATCCACCCTTGCGGCCATAAGGTTATCTGCGAACTCCGCGTCCACCCTGACCGAAACCGTTTCGTGGCCCGCCGACTCCAGTGTCGTTCCTACCGCTTCCACCGTTTTTTGGTTCCGCGTTAGGCTATGCCAGAGTTGATTCGCTGTGCGACCCTGTGCCAGAGCCTCTTCGTGTTTTGGATCAGCCACAAGTAGTCCTACTCGCATTGTTCACTCCCTACCCTTCCAAATCCGAATGTCCCTCGGTTCGTCCCTTTTCCCGAAGACTATGGAGCCATCGCATGGCGGCATCGCGAGCAAGATCCTTACAACCCAGTCCAAATGCGAGGGCGAGACCGAACACGACTGCGCCTATGAGGATCTGCAGTATCGTCGTGACGAGAGTTCGGCCGATGTCCAACTCGCCCAGCGCCAGGCCTCCTACAAGCACATAGCCGGCGACCTTGACAGCGCGGGCTACCAGACGGGCGTGCGAGTAGCCTGCGTTACGGGCAAGGGTCATGACGAAGTTTCCTATGAACGTCACCACCACGAGTCCGACTATGGCAATAAAAGCGCCTGCGAGGATCCCCGGTACGATTGCTGTGAGCCTCTCGGAGAACGATGTGACCACTTTAAGGTCAAGAATGCGGGAGATCTGGAATAGAGTCAGAAGCAATGTCGTCCAGTACGCAACGAAGCCAATCAGCCGGGACGGCCCGTTCTTTACCTGGCCCTTACGAAGGAATTCAGAGATGCCAAGACGATCACAGAGTCTGTTGAACCGTACCAATTCCAGGAACCTCCATAACAGGAGGCGAAGAATGACCGCTGCTATCCAGCCCGCCGCGAGCACCAGCAGAGCTTGAAACCCCGCGGGAAGTGACCGAAAGAATGACTCAAAAGTCGTTATCATTGTTTGCCTCCACGCGGGCGCGCAACCGCGACGCCCGCTACGACGTGGCGTATCTGCTTCACGGTAAGACCCGCGAGCCCCAGGCTTTCGACGGTTCGTCCGACAGCGCGATAGTCCGTATTATGAAGTACGGATCCGAGTCGAATGATAGTGTCGATCATTGGTGTCGGCACTTTTAACATTTCCCCGAGAGATGAGATTGGCACAAGGCTCATCGGAACATCCTCCGAGATGTAGCGATGATTGATGCCAGCGGGCGCTTTGATGCCTACGTAACTTTTGGTGTGTCGGATCGCCTCATAGAGATCAGATCCTGGCGAATCATAGCTGAGATACAGCCATTCACGTGCCGAAACACTCCGAACGCCGAGCGCCCGCGCAACTGAGAGACGTTCTGCGTCGATGCATTCGAGTATCTTTGCGACTGAAGGTGTAATACCTTGAAGGTAATACTCGAAATCGCCCCGTGTGGACTCAATCCAGCCTGCGTTCAATATGGTAAGGGCAGGATGGAATACAGCACCTATGTTCTCGAGGCTCGTGGCCAGTACGTTACTTCCCGCGATGAATTGCGGAAAGGTTTCATTGAGCACAGATAGGGCATCGGGGATCCAAAACGAAGGAAGCGTTGCAAACGGCACCGAGTTTTTTATCCTGAATATGTGAGCCTCCCATCGCGAGATTGCACGTGAGGCGTACAGGAAGGTCTGCGTCTCAGCCACGACAACGGGAGCGGAAGTCCCAGCATCTTGAAGGACTTTTCGGAATTCGAGCGCACCTCCCGTCCTCCCCGGGTTCAGCACGACGAGTTGCCCTTCGCGGAGATGGGGCGCCATCGCAATTGCGAGCTCACGGTGTGCGGTAGACGGCGTCACGATCATGATGATGTCCGTGCCTTCCATTGCTTCAGGTACCGATGAGGTCGCGATCTCGATTGGGCCGAAGCCCTCGACGGCGCCCTCGACCCTGATTCCTCCATGCCACCGGACGCCGCTAAGATGCTCTTCGGTGCGATTGAAGAGATGCACGGGATGGCCAAGAATGGCAACATGTCCCGCCATCGCAAGCCCACCATTTCCCGCGCCGACGACGCAGAATGCGCGGTCCTTTTGTTTCAACTGCGCCGTATGCAACTTCGCGCGAATGCGCTCTTCGTCAGCCAGCTGGCGCGTTGGGGCGGCAGGTTGTCTCACCGAAGTCCCCTCTTCTGCCGGATCTGAGAGAGGTTGCCGCGGATTTTCGCGAGGCGCACACTCGAGGAAAGAGGCACTCCCGTCCCACCGACAAGGCGAACGCCTCCCCGTAGGAGCTTTGTTTGCCAGTCCGTGGCAAAGGGATAGTCCGAGCGGCATTCCCAGAGGTACGGAACGGGCAGGAATCCAGCCGCAAATATCAGCTCGAGTCCTTCCGCCGACCACGGATCGGGAATGGCATGCTCAATTGCAGCTATAACAGCCTGTGATTCGCGAACAATCTCTTCGGCTCGCGACGCGACCTCCTGGCTGTCAGCCATGTCGTCGATGTCCCCTTTCGCCCGCAAACGCCGGTATTGCTGAAGCGCTCTTCGGCAGATCTTCACGCTCTCCGTAATCACGTCCGGATCTGCAAAGCGAGTTGCCTCTGTCCAACTGACGACATGAATGATCTGCGGGCTGGTCGCGTCACGCGGCTCAATGTCGTCCATGAGGGCCGTAACCGCCGCAAGTTGCACCTTTGCACGGAACGGATCCGCGGAAAGGTAGTCCAGCCCTGCCCGTGTTTGCAGTACCACGGAGAAGTCTCGGTCCTCAAGAGTACGTAGAAACCGAAGAAGGGCACGCGATTTCGCCAGGTCTTGCACTCCCCACGTGTGCTTCGGAGTGTTCAACATGTTCTGCGCGATAAGCAGTCGCACTCCGGCAAGTTTCGCAACGCGTGCGGCAATATAGCCTGAAACAACGTATGTCACGTCGTCGGCGCCGCGGAAAGAGAAGTGGTGGGGGACATTCGGTTCAAACGGTTTTCCCGCTTCGGCAATCCATCGAAGCGCAGCAATTTGTTGCGTCAGGTTTTCGGTTAGAGAATACGGGCCCCGATTGTCGAGTTTGCAGAACCACCACATCGACTGCGCCTGCCAGGCATTGTGGATAGCTTTGTCGTTGATCCGAGCCATCTCTACGAGATCGTGAGTGCCTGAGTAGTTACGAACGAGCATCGGCCTTGCAGCTCGCCACGCGTCCCGGAGTTCTTGTTCGGAGTTGAGGGGAACGCCACCGCCATCGGGCGCAGATCCCCAATCCTCGCCGAAGCGGGACTGTGAGAGTTGCGATGATCCGATCGATAGGACGTCAAGTTGCTCCGTTGCAGCAAGTTCTTTGGTCCATTCCATGAAAAGGCGAACTGCTTCAGCGTGATCAGGCAGATATTGCCCCATATGCGCCCGATAGAGCGGAAGGGTTCCAGCACGCCGCGCATGTTCAAGTCGGGCAGCAACCGTGTCTTTCTCGGTACCAAAGCCTTCATAGCCGCCTCTGTCGACAGGTGGTTCGGTGAGGTAACTTCCTTCCCGAATCAGTGCCTCGCCGAACGCCAGGCGGTCGCTGTCATATCTCAGAGCGTGCCCCGATTCTCGCGGAACCTCGGATGGCCGCAGCCCTAGCCGCTCCAGAGTCTCATACGGAGTCTCTTCCCCGTCGAATGTTGCGTGCAGGCGACGCACCCTGTCGCGAGCCATAGCGCAGGATTCGGGAAGACCGGCGAAAAAAAGCGCACGGACAGGCCCGCCCTGATCCGCAAAGAGGGATTTCCTTTCGAGCTGCCGGATGAGTCGTTCAAACAGATCGACCCCTTCAGCCCCCAGTCGATATGAGAAGCCTACTCGGGTAATTCTTTCAGCGCGCAGCCATTCGATAAGCACCGACAACTGGTGCGTGTCCTCAGGATGGTCGCACGCCATGCAAATCTCTTCCGTGGCGTACACGACATCTCGGCCGCACTCCTCAAGGATTCCACCAACAGAAGTGATCCCCAGAACGTGCGCATCCACGCTCGGCTTGAGAATTCCCAATCGTTCACCCGGTTCCCATGTCGTTACCAAGAATACGCCTCCCGGTTGTTTANNGGGCTTATCGGCTTCTGTCGTCATCGGTAGACAGATCGTGTAGAACTTCCACGACACTGGGCACCTCGTGCTTCCGTGCGGGAGCGACAATCAACGGGTACATCGGACCCTCCGCAGGGCAATAAAAAAGCCGCTCCTCAGCATTCAAGCTGAATGGCGGCCCGACCATTCCAACGTCCCTCCATCCTCACAGAGGATGGACCTCCCGCAGTCCATTTCACAGCGGCGACAAAATAAAGTTACCGTATGTTTTCGTGGAGGGCAAGCCAGCTCGAATGCCACTGAGTTTAGACAAGCGACTCGGCGCGGGCCACGTTGTTGACTCTTACCGCCGAACGCGATTGTACTTGATAACCCTCCTAAAAAAACAAGCTTTTTTTATTGGGGGGGCAGCCCCGTCGTGGGCGGCGCATAGTAGCCTGACTCGTCCCTTCCGCTCACCTTCTGCACCGTCACTTCGATCTCGAGCGGTATGTAGCGATCTCCGAAGTCGGGCGGGGTCAGCGAGGTATAATGAAGCGTATAGACCGGGATGACGCGGCCGCGGATCTCCCTCACGACCTCCTGCATCCCGCCGGGGGAAGAGACGCTGTACACCTTCCCACCCGTCTGTGACGCGAGGAAGGAGAGATTCTCATCGGGTGCCGCCGCACCGGCAAGCACGGGGTAGAAGGCGATCCCGTTGTTGCGCATGTACGCCGCGGTCTCAAGCAGTGAATACGTGGTAAAGCCCTGGGGGCTCACCGCGCCGCTTGAGAGGAAGACGATCGCCCTCTTTGCTCCCGAGACTGCCGTGATGAGCTCGTCCCCTGCAAGCTTGGCCGCAAGATCGAACCGCCATCTCGCCGACGGCGGCGCCTGGAGGGATTGCCTGATGAAGCGCAGCCGCGTCTCTCCGAAGCCGGCTTCGAGCACCGGCTTGTCGGCAGCGGAGACCGCCGTGATCCTTCCGACCTGCGTGATGAGGCCGTACAGATCGGCCACGGCCTGTTGCACGTCGGGCCTGCTCTGCTCGATATCGGGAGAACGCTCGACGACCAGCGCGACGTCGATGGGGCGGGCCGCGGTGTTGGACTGCGCAATGACGGGCGACTTCACCCCCGCGCGCGCTTCGCTCACGATGAAATTGTCGATTCCCAGTCCCATGACGGGTGCTCCCCCGCGGGTCTCCACCGACACGTCGGCGTAGACCTCGGGGAACTTGACGGAGTTGACCCTGTCGACCCGGACAACGAGCCCCGCGTAGAGCGTGCTGGCATCCGTGAGGAGCAGCACGAGGCTCTGGTCGAAATCCACGGCGAGGATGTTCCCGTTGGAGGAGATGACCTGCTGAACGAGGCGCTTCGTGCTCGCGCTCGTGTCGCTTCGCACCGTCCACGTCTCCCTGCTCAAGTCGCACTCGAGGATGCGGTTTCCGTCCGCGACGAGCAGCGTGCCCGACGGCGTGAAGGAGAGGCCTTCAGGGTCGTTCAGCGTGCCGTCACCGATGGTGGAAATGGCGTTGCCGTTCAGGTCGTAGACAAGGACGTGCTTGCCGGACTTCTCGGAGACGTACAGAAGGTCCTCGTGGGCCGCAATCCCCGTCGGTGCAGGGATCCCCGTGATCGACTGGAGGAACTTTCCGGTCGTATCGAAGCGCTCGACGCGCGAATTGCCCCAGTCGGTCACCCACAGGTACCCGCGGCTGTCGATGGTCATGTATTGCGGGCCGAGCATCATCCCGTCGGCCCTGCCCTTGGTGCCGAAGGTGCCGACCTTGTCCCCCCGCGCATTGACCCGGGCTATCCTGTTCGCACCGTATTCGGAAACGAAGAACCCTCCGTCGGCGGTCTCGGCGATGTCGTAGGGGTGATCGAAACCCTGGAGCCCGCCCTTGAGGCTCTCCAAAAGCCGGAAGTTCGCATTGAAGTGCAGGATCTCATTGGAGCCGAACGCGACGACCCAGAACGTGCCGTCATCACGCGCACGAACGCTTGTCGGACGACGGAACGAATACCCGCTTTTCTGCATGCCGTCCATGACGGAGGAGACGGCCCACGTCTTCCCGCCTGAAAGCTCCCTTCCGATCCCACGACGGTACGTGAGGACGCTGATCCAGTCGCGGATCAGCGCGCTGCCATTTCCCGCATCGACCACCTGCTGCCACGTCCGCAGGGCTTCCTGCTCGTAGCCGGCCTTCCATTGCGTGCGTCCGAGCCAGATCTGGGCGAGTGAGTTCGACGGCTGATAGCTGATCGCTTTTTCCAGGGAGGTCCAGGAGTTGTTGAAGAGGCCGCGATGGAAGGCCTGGACGCCGAGGCGGAGCTGTTCTGCGGAACGTGCGGCGTTGAAATCGAATGTCTGGGCAGGAAGCAGCGCGGGAAGCAGGAGCAGAAGACAGACCAGTGGCGTTCGCGGTTTCACGAGGCCAGTATAGGAAAATCAGGCGTACGTATCTACGGTGTGCTGCTTGCCCGTGTCGAGCTTGATCTCTCCCCTGATACCGAGGTACAGGATCGTCTTGATGTCGTCAACCTTGATGATCGGCATTTCGGCCGCCTGGGTAATCGGAACAGTAGGAAGAGCAATACCGTCAACCTTCATGGCTCACTCCTACGTTCATTCTCGACGGAACCGGGCATGGGGATGAGGGGAAAATTCAGGGCCCCGCCCCCAACCGTCAGGGACTGCTCACTTCCTTCAGCGCCTCCAGACAGAGGCGCATGTGCATGGCGATCTCTTTGTTCCCCGGGGCCAGATCGAGCGCCCGGCGGAAGTTGGCGCGCGCCTCGAGGTAGTTGTTCTGCCGGAAGTAGGCCCAGCCCAGCGAATCCAGGTATGCGGCATTGCGCGGCGCGATATCCACGGCCTGCTTGCAGAGCATGATCGCCTTGGCAAGGTCGATCTTCTCTTCCGCATAGATGAACCCGAGGGAATTGAGGGCATTGGGGTTCCGGGGCTCTATGTCGAGCGCCTTCTTCAGCGTATCGACGCTCTCCGGGACCTTCTTCTGGGCGTACAGGACGTAGCCCAGCGCCGCAAGGGCCTGGGAGGACTGGAGGCCCATCTCCGTCACCTTGGAGAACTCGAACTCGGCCAGGCGGAGCCTGCCCGTCACCGAATAGATGTAGCCGAGGACCATGCGGGCCTGCATGATGTGCAGGAAGCTGAAATGCGACGTGACGACCTTTTCGAGATAGAGGAGCGCTTCTTCGTGGGTGCCGAGCTGGGTGAGGGCGAGCCCGATGTAGTAGTCCACCTCGGGATTCTCCGCATCCTTCGTTTCCAGCGTGCGCAGGACGGCCAGGGCCTGGTCGAACCTGTGCGCGTGGTAGAGCTTTACGGCGCGCTCCAGCTTCTCGTTCATTTGAACTTCGCCCTCCGGTAGCGCTCCTCGATGGAGACCCAATTGCGCGGCTGCGCATGGACGGGAGATATGGAGATCACCCCCTGCCCCACCGCGGTGCTGTCTGAACCCTCCTCCGGGAAAGACTCGGGCTGCGGCCCTCCGAGGAAGCAGTAGATGTCACCGTTGGGCGCTGTTTGTCGGGTCAGGGCGTCACGGTAGATCCTGCGGGAGGGAAAAGTGATGGCAGTGCTCGCCCCCTCGGTACCGGTGGCGGGAAAGTTGATGTTGAGGAAATGGTCGTCGGTGCCCAGCTCCTTAAACAGATCGAGATTGCGCGCCGCAAATTGCGCGACGTTCGAAAAATCGAACGGGGGCGTGTACGGTAACACCGAGAGCGCGACGGACGGGATGCCCATGATGGCCCCCTGACGGGCACCCGCGGCGGTTCCGGAAAACAGGATGTCCGTCCCGAGGTTCGGTCCATGGTTGATCCCCGACAACACCAGATCGATGGGGCCTTCCACGAGCCCCAGCACCCCCGCCATGACGCAGTCCACGGGGGTCCCACGGCACGCGAAGCGCCGATCCCCGCGGGGGCGAACGCGCAGCGCGTCCCACAGCGTTATGGAGTGCGATCCGCCGCTCTTCTCCGTTTCGGGAGCCACCACCCACACCTCGTGGTCGGAAGAAAGAGCGTCTACAAGGGCCTGAATGCCGTCAGCATCGATACCGTCGTCGTTGGTAAGAAGCAGTCTCATGAACGCTGCACCCGATTTTCCACGATGCGTGCGCCCGCTGACGGCTTGCAGATGTAGAGCTCGGGACGAAAACCGAAGATGCGCTCGTACTGGACGATATGCTCGCGATACGCGGGAATTGCCGCCTCTTCGATCAGCGTGACGGTGCAGCCGCCGAAGCCGGCGCCGGTGAGGCGCGAGCCGTACACGCCCTCCGTCTCCCATGCCCTTTTCACCAGCCAGTCCAGCTCAGGGCAGGATACTTCGTACAGATCACGGAGGCTTTCGTGGGATCGGTTCATGAGCTTGCCGAAGGTGACGAGGTCCTTCTTGCGCAGGGCCTCTTCCGCTTCGAGCACCCGCTGGTTTTCCTCGACGACGTGCAGGCATTTCTTCCGCGTGGATTCGGGGATCACCCCCATGCTGTCGCGGATGTCCGCGGCGGAATAGTCGCGCAGCGCCGTGCCCGGCTTCTTGGGGGAGAGCAGCTCCACGCATTTCTTGCACTCTTCCCGCCTGCGGTTGTATTCCGATTCCACCAGACCGTGGGGGACCTTGGAATTGGTGATGAGGATCTTCACCCCTTTTAGGGCCAGGGGCACGTAGTGGTAGGTGAGAAATCGCGTGTCGAGGAGCATCGCGTGCCCCTCTTTGGCAAGCCGCGAGATGAACTGATCCATGATCCCGCACTTCACGCCCACGAACTCATTCTCGGCCTTCTGCGCGAGCTTCGCGAGATCCTCCCGTCCGATGTCGATGCCGTAGAGATCCTGGATCGCGAGCGCGGTTGCAACCTCCAGGGAGGCCGAAGAGGAGAGGCCCGCCCCCTGGGGAACGTCGCCGTGGATGGTGATGTCCATCCCGCCCAGCACGTGGCCCAGCTCGAGGAACTGCGCAATGACGCCCTTGGGATAGTTCGCCCAGCGGTCCTCCTTGCGGTAGCGGAGGGTGGGGAGGGTAGCCCGCTTTCGATCCTTGTAGTCCACGGAAAAAAAACGCAGGTGGGAGTCCTTGCGGCGGGAGATGGCAACGCGGGCGGTGAAATCGATGGCCATGGGAAACACGAAACCGTCATTGTAGTCAGTATGCTCGCCTATGAGATTCACGCGACCGGGAGCCGAGGCTATGATTTCTGGCGCCTTGCCATACTCCTCGAGGTGGTTTTGCTTCACTGGATCCATTAATTACTCCCGCGGACGACGCGTTTTGTGGATGGGAGCCAGTATAGACAAATACCGAAAAGAATTCAATAAAAAGCGTTCAGAATGTCGAAGATTTCATTAAATGGATGCCCTTCCCCGCTTTCTTCAGTACGGTGCTGAGAGCACGGTTGCAGCCCACAGCCCCATCTACAGGCCCGGAGACCCGGTGGGAGATACGCCGGTATTCTACGTAATTGCCGGCCTCCTCAAAGTGGAGTACCCATTGCGCAGCTCCGGATTCACGCTCTGGCTCCATCCTGACAGCCTTTTCGGGCTCACGGAGCCTCTTGCCGAATGCGCACGGCTCTGCGTCGTGCAGCCGATGGAGCGCACGATCGTCTACCGGTGGGGGCTTGAGGACTTCTTCACCGCGGCGGGCGTGTCGTGGGAGCTCGCGCTGATGGCCACGACGGGCATGACGAGGGAGCTACGGATCCTGAACGCCGAGTTCGGCGAAAGGCTCGACCTCCTCGAAGGGAGCGCCCATTGAGCGACGCCTATAACGAGATCATGAAGATCGCCTTCCAGGCGGAGGAAGCCCTCGACGAGTCGGTCATCGCCAAGTTCGGAAGGCGGTTCAAGGACAAACAGATCCTGATTCGCGAAGGGGACATCCAGCAGAAGATCTTCTGGGTCCTCGACGGCGAGGTATACATAACACGCAGGGCCGGTGAGAAGTACAANNGAGTTCACCCGGGAGAACTTCGCCGATATCTATGCGGCAAGCCCCATGTGGACGCGTCGCCTGCTGGTGTCCCTTGCAAAACGCACGAAGCTGATGGTGGAGAAGCTGGGACAGTTCTAGGAACTGACGGTAGACGATCAATGCAGCGACAGCCCGGTCGCTCCTGGCGACATTTGGGCGGTCGCTCCTGGCGACATTTGGGCGGTCGCTCCTGGCGACATTCTGGCCGCGAAGCGGACGGCGTAGCGCCCCGTTTGGGAAGAATCAAATAGTCACGATCTTGTCCGCATCGATCTCCTTCACGAAGATCCGCTCGTAGCGGCCCGAAGCGTGCACGGTCGTGCTCCCCGGAAAATAGCTCTGCGCGAAAAAAAAGAGGATATCCGCCATGTCGTCGCTGTTGCTGAGAAGAGACCACCGGTACCAGCAGACGTAATCCTCCAGCAGGGTCTTCCGCGCCTTCTCGGTCTCGAGCTCAGCGTCCGTGCGCAGCCGTATCTCGCTGCGAAGCCCACCGTACCAGGATTTTCCGACGTGGAAGAGGCAGAGCTTCTGCTTTTCGTCCATGTAGTACAGCTCGTAGATCCCCGCGTCCGCGGGAACCGATTTGACGATCTCGTACTTGTCGCCTTTCTTCAGCCGTGACCAGTTCACCGTGAAATAGACATTGCGCTTGTTGACGAGCTTCTGCACGATGGGCTTGCGATCCATTGCCTACCTCCGGGTGAAATGCATGGTGTAGCGTCCGTCGCGGCGCTCGATCCTGCAGCCCTCGCCGTACACCCGCCCGATGTCCCCGCCGGTGAGCACGCTCTCACTCGGCCCGCGCGCCACGGCCCGCCCTCCCGCGAGGAGCAGCATGCTGTCATAGCCGTCGATGATCTCCTCCACGTGATGCGTCACGCTGATCACCGTGAGGTCCCTGCGCCCGCTGAAGAGCGTTCCCAGGGAGTGGAGGAAATCCTCCCGGGCGAGCGGATCGAGCCCATTGCAGGGTTCGTCGAGAAGGAGCAACTCGGGACCTGCCGCAAGCGCCCGCGCGATGAGCACACGCTGCCGCTCTCCCGTGGAGAGGGTGTGGAACATCCTCTGCTCCAGATGCGAAGCGCCGATGGAGGTGAGCGCCGCCGAGGCCTCGTCCGCCTCACGTCCGTCCTTCGCCTCGTACAGGGCGATGCTTCCCTCCGCTCCGCTCATCGCAACTTCCCGGCACGTCATGAACCCGGGAATGTCGGAGGACATGTCGCCGTTCACCCAGCCGACACGTTTTCGGAGAACGCGCAGATCGGACCGTCCGAACCGGGCTCCGAGAACCTGCATGGCCCCGCGCGACGGATAGCCGTACCCCGAAAGCAGGCGCAGCAGGGAGGTCTTTCCGCTCCCGTTCAAGCCGAGCACTACCCATTTCTCGCCGCGGTGCACGTCCCAGGAAATGGAATCCAGTATGCATTTGCCCTGGATGTCCAGGCCCACCGAATCCAACGATACAGCGAGATCAGCCGGCATCAGTCACCCCGTTCCCCTCTCCATGAGAGGCCAATAGTACACGAGTGGCGGACCAGCTTCAACGCGGTCATGGTGTGAAGGCTTGCGCACGACGGCCGCTCGCGTGACAATGAGGGCAGCTCTGACCATGAACATCGTTACGGTACGCTTGTACGAAGAGCTCAACAACTTCCTGCCGCTGGACGTGCGGAAGCGGCCGATGGAAATCGAATGCCCCGAGGGGTGCACGACGAAAGCGCTGATCGAAAACCTCGGCATCCCGCACACGGAAGTGGACCTGATACTGGCAAACGGGGAGTCCGTGGATTTTCGCTACCGCCTGAAGGACGCGGACGTTCTCAGCGTCTACCCGATGTTCGAGTCCCTGGACATAGGGAGCATTTCCCGTGTGCGCCCCGTTCCGCTTCGCGAGATGCGCTTCGCCCTGGACGTGCATCTGGGAAAGCTGGCCCGGCTGCTTCGGATGATGGGTTTCGACGCGAGCTACGAGAACGACTCGGAGGACGAAGAGCTCGTGCTCCAGGCACGGCGTGAAAAGAGGATCGTACTCACCCGCGACAGGGGCCTGCTCAAGCGGCGCGCCGTCACGCACGGGTACCTCGTCAGGTCGCTGGTCCCGCGNNTTTCGGATCCACCAGGCTGTTCGCAAGATGCATGCGGTGCAATGAGCCCCTTGTTCGCATCGATGCCGACGCAGCCGTGCCGCTCGTTCCCCCTGTCGTAGCAGGGCTGTACCGGGAGTTCTCCCGGTGTCCGTCGTGCGGCCGTGTGTTCTGGAGAGGGACTCACTGGGAGGGTATGAAAAAAACAGCCGCCGGGCTCCTCGAAAAGGAACCCGGCGGTTCATGATGTCATGGACTGAGCGGCGCTCAGCTCTTGATGTTATATCTCTTCTTGAACCGCTCAACACGACCAGCGGTGTCCACCAGGTGCTGCTTCCCTGTGTAGAAGGGATGGCACTTGGAGCAGATTTCCACCTTGATGTCCCTCGAGGTGGATTTCGTCTGGATCACGTTCCCGCACGCGCACGTGATGGTCGTGAGCTGGTATGTGGGATGCGTATCGGTTTTCATATCGTCCTCCTATAATCGTCGAGTCTGTGAAAGGTCGGGCACCCGTGCCGTGGGCTCGCCCTCGGCATCCCTGCCTATGGCTGCCCCATAGTATACTGTGCGGCCGCACTATCGGCCATTGCGGGCCACGCTCGCCGCGCGATTTCCCGGGGACAAGGGCTCTCGCCGTCCGCTACGCGGACGGCTGCCGCCCCCCGCATGCGCTTCGCGCATGCCTTGGTCGCGCTCCCTTGGCTATCGCCGTCTGCAACGCAGACGGCTACCGCCCAAAGGCATCCATGCACTCGCGCGACCTCGCCTTCCATGGCTAGGCATCCGTTATCGACGACGTATTCATTGACTTCAGGAAAGCCTCATTATTCTTGCTTTTCTTCATCCTGTCAATCATCAGCTCTATGATCTCCTGGTCCTCCATGGGGTTGACCACCCTGCGGAGCACCCACATCTTCTGGAGCTGTTCCTCCGTGAGGAGGAGCTCCTCCTTGCGGGTGCCGGATTTCTTGATGTTGATTGCCGGGAACAACCTGCGATCCGAGAGCTTGCGGTCCAGGATCACCTCCATGTTGCCTGTGCCCTTGA
>PLNO01000118.1 GCA_003141795.1 Spirochaetaceae bacterium
CGCCCGTGCGGGGCGCGACGGACAGAGTGCCTATGTCATGGGCAAGCACGACGAGTTTCAATCCACGCGCCCGTGCGGGGCGCGACTGGTGGCATCGGTAAACTCTTTGTAAGCCTTGTCGTCGTTTCAATCCACGCGCCCGTGCGGGGCGCGACAATCATCCTGGTGGACGTTGAGGTCCAACGGCATGAGTTTCAATCCACGCGCCCGTGCGGGGCGCGACTGTCATATTACAATTCTATTCTATACATAGAGCTGGATCTCTGCAAATGCGAATGTGGAGGATTTGTCCTCCCCGGCTGCCGCAACAAGCTCGGGAAGGCTTCTATCTCTATTCTTTCAAAGGAGATGCGCTTTTCGCGAACCCCCACGGTTTTTCTGTGAACTTGAGGTTCGCGATGATCGATTGGTCGAGTGTCTTTCGTCCAGGGCCTTCGTACAGCGGACCGCATCTGATCGGGCAGGGGACGCTACACGATCATCGGCCCCTCGGGGTCGCCAACCTCCTTTGCCCCGACATGCTCGACACGATTGCGCCAATTCGCACCAAGGAAGTAGAAACGAAGGCTGTCGTAGTGCTCGTCGATCGCTTTGATAAGGCGGGAGCGAAGTACGGCCCACTGTTCGGGATCGAGAAGGCACTCGAACACCGAATACTGCACCCGCCTGCCGTAGCCCTGGCAGATCTTGGCCACATTGCGGAGGCGACGGGTACCGTGATCATCCTGTGCCACGTCGTAGCTCACGAGTACCATCATGGCTATTTCCAGACAAAAGCGGGGTAGCCGTCCATGTCGCCCCGAATGTGCCGTGCAAGAAGGAGAGCCTGGGTTTGGAAGACGATGCCGACGTGCATTTCCTCGCCGACAAAGGGATGGACGAGCGCATCCTGCTTCCTCTTCTGGTATGCAGAAACGACGGTCTTCCTCCCTGCCTCCGACAGAAGAACTGCACCCGATTCGCTCACCGTCAGGTCTTTCGGGTCGATCTGTCTGAGGTTGATCAGAGAAAGCACGAGGCGATCGGCGATGAACGGTCGAAACTCCTCCATCACGTCGAGGGCGAGGCTCATGCGCCCCGGCCTGTCCCTGTGGAGGAACCCCACGGCGGGGTCGAGGCCTGTGGTCTCCAGCGCAGAACGAAGATCGTGGTAGAGCATCGTGTAAACGAAGGAGAGGAGGGCGTTCACGCGATCGAGCGGAGGACGCCTGTTCCTATCCCTGAAGGAGAAGTCGGCTTTCTGGGCGACGATGAGCTCGTTGAACACGTCGAAGTAGAGGCGCGCGGAGTCGCCCTCGATGCCCCGGAGGCGATCGAGATCTCGCTCCTCCATTGCGGCATCGATCCGCGCCTTCAGCTCATCGGCGGCACGCGATGCCTCGTCGGCCTTCATTTGCTCAGCGTGGTCGCGGAGCGCACGAAGGATGACCTGGCGACAGTTGGCGATCTTCGCCGCGACGATCGCCCGTGCGATGATCGCCGAACGCCGTCGATCATCGGAGATGCGATACTGCGCTCGCCTGAGCAACACATTGCCCGTTGTCGGACCTTCGATGCGGGCAAGGAATCGTCCGTACGCGCTCAAGTAGCTGATAGTCACACCACACTTCGCACAGTACCCCATGAGGGAGGGGCTGATGAGAGCGTCGCCGAAACAGACGATCGACCCGATGCTGATGACAGGCACGCGGAGCTTGGTCTCCCCGCCGGTTCTGACGGCTATCGCTTCACCTTCCTTCTTGAGATAGGCGCCCTGGCTCATGACGTAGAGGGTATTGAGCACACGTTTCACTCGGAGGCCTCCTCCTTCAGCACGCGCGAGAGGTAACGATCGACGGACACGGATTTGCTGAGCTTCTTGGGCATGCAGAGCCGCAGCAGAGAGCAGCGTGAGCATTTGGCTGAGACGTAAACGGGCGGGGGAGTCAGCCCAGCATCGACGAGTTTGTGGAGCTTCTCCGCCGTGACCCTGGTGAGCTCCCTCAGGGCGTCGTCAAACAGAACAGGCGTTCGGCGCCGTGTCTTTCCGTAGTACAGCGCCCCTTCCTTGACGGGTACGCCGCGCATCTCTTCGAGACACATCGCCTGAGCGCAGAGCTGGACCTCGTCCGCGCTTCCCTGTTTGGGTCTGCCTCGCTTGTATTCGACGACAAGGATCGCCCCGTCCGCGCCGTACTCAACTGCGTCGGTTTTTCCCGACAACCCCAACGCAAGGGATCGTATCGGCATGCCGAACTCGGTTTTCTTCACGGGCCGCGCCTCTCGCGAGCCCGAATGCGCGCGGGCGTGGAGGATCTCCCCTTCGGTCGTGTAGAGATTCTCCGCCCACAGCTGCTCGACGTGGATGAGCGCGCACTGCCGCTCGCAGAAGAGGAAATGTTGAAGCGCCGAAAGGGGAAGGAGATCCTCATCCGAATACACGCCATGCACCTCTCTTCTTGTGGGGGGAAGTCTCCCCCCTGGGCTGGGCCAAAGGTCCCAGCCCACCCCTCTCCGCGGGGGTAAAACCCCCGCGACGCCCCCGGGCTGCATCAGCAATCGCGCTCCGGTTGCTATATCTTGTCGATGAGCTCTACCTTTGCGGGGACTTTGTCTTTGTGGACGAGCACCTCATAGTCCGAGAACGCCCGCGCCGGCGAGGCCGGATCATGGGTTGGCTTCACTTCGATCAGCTCGAAGAGTTTGTGCGCCGGTGAGTTGCCAAGGATCCCATCGTGTTTGAAGACAAAGAGTTTGCGCGCTACCATCTTCCCTCGTGCCGCGGAATGGTCGTGCTCGAACATGTTGATCAGGGCCTCCCAGAACAGATCCAGATCATCGGTGGAAAATCCTGTCTGTTGGGCAAGATGCCCCGAAATATAGCCTTCGGTGCGATAGAGACCGTACGGGATGACGTTCTTCCGTCCCATGGTACGGTTGTCTCCCTTTTGGCTCTTGGCTTCGGCCTCTGTTGCCACGGCCATACGGGTTATGGTGATCTCACGCGGAAGGACCGGCTCAATGCTTTGTCCAAAATTGAGCTGAACGGGCCCGCGAACCTGCCCGCAGTTGAACTCCTTCAAAGACATTACTGCGCCGAAAGTCCTGATGTCGAAATAGTTCTTACACATCCACGCGCGTGCAGCGGGGATCTTTTCTTCTTCCCCTTTTACTCCTTCCACCTCAGGGGCGAGGTAAGCATTCTTCTGCTCCAACGTCAGGACAGCCTTTTCGCGCACATAGATGAGGTTGGGGGCTTTCTTGCCCTTTATGATTTCGACGTAGTTCCTGATCTTTCTCTTGAGACAAACATCGGTGACAATCCCATGATTGGTCTCGGGATCTATGCGCGGAAGGTTTCCCGCATCGGGATCTCCGTTAGGATTGCCATTCTCGACATCGAAAAGATACACGAACTCATAACGATTCTTCAGTTCAGACATTGTGTTGCCTCCTTATAACAATTCCTTGTTGTTGACGGCCGCTCAGGCGACCGTGTCCTTCGTTTCCTTTTTGGTGAAGAATGCTTTGCGTTGATGGTAATAACCCAAGGCGAACATTCCTTGGTCTTCCAGATTCAGATGAGCCGGAAATCCTTTGGCGGGATCGATTCCTTCCAGAATCGACTGGATGAGTTGTTCTTTATGGATTTTAGGTCCTGTGTCCAGTTTCGCGAGGTGATGCTGCGATAATCGAATGAGTTGTGGGAAGACAACGCTTGGTGTCGCCGACGCAGCACCAAAGAACCTGTCTTTGATTGTTGCGTTGGCCCCAGGTATTGCCTCTTCTTGTGCCTTCTCGAGGACAGCGAAAAGCCGTCCCAGTCGATAAGCAATGCTGGTGGAGTTCTCATTCAGAGCCATTGTCACCTCCTTGTTTCTGTAATTCCTCGTCAACACACCCTTGATCAATGCAGCGCGGCAGTAAGTGATATCGTGATCCGCTCGTATGCGCTCGATCACTTCAGCGAGGAGCGATGTTGGATAGGGAATACCTTCCATTACCGAGCGCATCATTGCGCCGGCGAGAGTCGGATTAATGTTCTCACTCTTTCCCAGCAGAGCGGTTTCAATGAGCAATTGCCAGATGCCAGGAAAGATCGGTTGATTATCGAATTCTCTTATGATTTCGATGTCAGCGAAGTGACTGCCGATATGCCTGTTGAGAGCCGCGACAGTATCGACATACCAGAAACGCACTGCAACCCTTGACGCATTCGGTGCAAGCCCGAGGATGTAGAAACGCATGGAATCGTCTGGGACCATCGCCGGCTTGGTCCCTTGCCGCACAGAGCTGAGATAGTCGTTGATTTTCTTTGCGTCAGCAGCGTCAACCGCTGCGTCTCTGCGGGGGTCGAGAATATTGCCCATAAAATCTTCTATTGGGGAAGATCGCTCCGTCCAAAAAACGGTGGTTGCATCTCCGATCTGCACCTTCTGGTGTGAATCGAACCGAAGAAGGTAATTGAGCGCTGTCGTGTATGCAAATGCCGCTCGCTGACTTACTGGCGCGTTGAGGTTCTGCTCCTTTCCATACGAACGGAAAGCATCGAGATTGAAAGACACCAGGGAGGCGCCCATTGTCTGCGCATCCTTGATGCCCTTGATCTTTGGGTGCAGGACCGCAATAGGTGCTCTTTCTCCTGTGACGAGGCACACGCCTTGCGCACCATCTGCCGAAAGGCTTTTGTGTTCGTTCCACGCGGACACCACCGCCTCGCGTTGGTGGACAAAGCGGTGTTCCCGATCTAGACGAAAAACGAGGTTTTGGCCGACCATCTCATCCCATGGAAAATCCTTCGGTCGCTTCGTGGGATTCCAGGTATCGAGGAATCGCAGAACCGCGATCATGCCTGCATCCTTCAGCTTTTCGCCGACTTCGTGCTGGTGTCGCCTGAACTCTTCGAAAGTTTTGATACTTCTTTCCGGTTTTCCCTTTTCATCAAGGCCCAGTACGTATCCGGTGTTGTCCCACATAAAATTGGACGCAACCCCGGACGCGCGAATGACCGCCTCTGGGACCATTATGGGCACCGGGCGTGGCTTCTTTCCGGACGTGTCACGAATGTCCTGGATATCAACAAGCGTCCCTTCTTTATCAATGACGAGTGCAAAAGAGATGCTTTGCGGGCCGAATCCTGGTAGGGCAATACCAGACTCGGGGGTATTTCTTAGGCGTTCATAATACTCGTACAGTGCCTGCAGAATCATTTCCGCACCTCCTTGCTTTCGAAGGAAGGCACTTCTATTACTCCGTGCCGCATATACGCGTGAAAGAATCGGGGCTCCATATCGTTCCTGAAGTCGATGTCGTGCAGCATCCACCCCAGATCGCGGTCTTCTTTGATTGGCGAAGGCAGGATGGCGTCTTTATCGATCCAATCAAAGCTCGCGGGGAACTCACGCGTGCCAAAATACGGCTGATTGAAACACTGGCCTGCCTCAGCCCGGCGCATGAAAATCTCGTAGTGCTTGCCCGGTTCCCGGTCGTGCGGATCAGGGACGCCATTCTTCTCGACCGTTCCCGCCCTGTCGGTAATATCGAAGGCGGCCTCAATGACATAGTCGACGTCCTCGAGTACCATTGCTGCTCGTTGCTGTCGATCCTCCTCGATGTAAGTTCCCAGCGGTGACGTCTGATCCTGCATAGCTCTCTGTACGTTTCTCAGAGGGATCTTTGAGGCGAGCTCATTTCTTCTGATATTGGTAAATCGAATGGGTGCGAGCACGTGAATGCGCTCGATCCGCCAACGAATGGCTGGCTTCCAGTAAATGGCCTCAAGAATTCCGCGCGCCGCCGAGGGAGTCGGGACATCGTAGCTTACCCGCTCCACTTTCATCTCTGGGCGGGTGAAGCATGCGTACCGTCCCCAGACATGCAGTGCGATACCGTGTGCCATCTCTTGCTCCTTTCAGATTACGAGGCCATCGGGGTCGTTGAAGTCCCTGTCGGTGGGGTTGAGACCGAAATCCTCGTCATAAGCATTCTTCATTCCGGAGTCTGTGAGGACGTAGTACCGACTGTCTTGAAGCGCTTCGACGTCGCCAGCTTCAACGAGTTTCGCCAACGCTCCCGGATAGCCTTGGACGGTGTATGGCTGCAACTCGCGCAACAAGTGGCCCGGGCTTTTGTTCCACCGAAGCTGTTCGCAGAGTTCTCTTGCGTTGTCGTCAAGAGGCACCACGACGGGAATTTGTGCATCAGGGATCAAACGATACAGTTCCGCCACCTTTCTGAAAGGGAAATCTCCGTTCATGGCTGCGGATACGAACAGCGACATGATCCCTGGTGAATCCAGTCCCCCTCCTTGATCTTTCATCCAATACATTTCCTTGAAATAGGCGTGTACTGTTTCCGAGTCCAAGATGCGCCCTCCGTGCTCGCGCAGAACGAGCTCCGCAGTCTGCGCGCTTTGCCGGAAATGACCGGCGGGTAACCCATCTTCCGGAGTAAAGACGTAGAGCGCACCGCCCGTCGCGATTCGACCCTCTCGATTACATCGCCCTGCCGCCTGCACGAGTGAATCGATCCCGGCCATGGCCCTGAATACGACGGGGAAATCCAGATCAACTCCGGCTTCGACGAGTTGGGTGCTGATAACACGACAAGGCTTCCCTTCGCTGAGTCTTTTACGGATACTATCTGGCTCAAGGTCCTTCAAGTTCCCGAGCACTCTGGACCGATGCACCGGGCACATCGCAGCAGAGAGGTGAAAAATGCCGGCCTCGCCGTGCAGGGCCTGGAATAACTCTCGTGCGTGCCTCTTTGTGTTGACGATGCAGAGGCAGCGCTCTTCTTTCCTTATCCGGCTCACCAACTCAATGTTGGTTATTGTTCCCAAGTCTGTCTCGTGCACCCGCCTGAATGCTTTTTCGAGATCGAGCGGGGCGCTCATCATTTCCCGTGCCCCCGTGAGACCGCTCTTGAACTCTTCATCGGCCATGAGTGCGGGCTGTGTGGCCGTGCACAAGACGATGCTCGATCGATAGTGCGTGACCAGTTCTCGAATCACCCCAAGAGTGGGCTTTAAGAGAGAAACGGGGAGCATTTGAGCCTCGTCGAGGATGACAACGCTTTCCGCCACACTATGAAGCTTGCGTGTCTTGGATGATCTGTTCGCGAAAAATGATTCAAAGAATTGGACATTCGTGGTGACGACGATCGGTGCATCCCAGTTCTCGGCCGCCAATCGACGTCGTTCTTCCGCATCATCGTCATCCGTCTGATCTTTCTCCTGGATGAAGTTCGAGTGATGTTCGAGGACGGCCTCAGCGCCGAACACGTCTCTGAATACCTTCGCGGTCTGCTCGATGATGCTTGTATAGGGGATGACATAGATGACGCGCTGAAGGCCGTGGAGTAGCGCGTGTCGAAGAGCAAAAGCCATAGAAGAAAGCGTCTTGCCTCCACCGGTAGGTACGGTAAGAGAGAAAAGGCCTGGAGATTGCTGCGCGGCCGTCTGACATTCCGCGAGAATGCGCGCTCGGAGTTGATTTACATCAGTGGGCTTGGCCTCTTCCGCCATGTCACGCAGATGTTTGTCGAGCAAGGGGGATAGATCGTTCAATGCCGGACCTTGCCCCCGCTTTGCTTTGTTTTGTGGATCAAAGAAAGCCTCTGTATCGAGGAAGTCTGCATCGACGAGGCAGGAATACATCATTCGAGTAAAGAACGCCGCGCTGAAGCCCCGGTTCTCCGGAGACGACGGGGGTCGATCTATTGGCGGCGTTTCAAGGGATTGAGGGAGCTCATCTGATAGGTAGCCATTGCTGTTATTTGATCGGGCGAGCCGCCGTTCCAGGCAGCTCTCCTCTCCTCCCTCGTTTCCATTCGGTAACCCCGAATGATGCCCCGCCACGCAGTAAGCGATCAACTTCCCGAACCCTTTGGGTGCTTTGAGCTTTTCTACCGCATATTTTGCCCCCGGTGTCGAATGGTCGACCCTGATGTTTGCACCTCTGATCCGCCTCTGAAATTCGGGCGATTCCTTGCCATCGTCGTGCAGCAGTCCAACCGCTTTGCCCCAGTTCTCGGCACCGAATGCGGCCGCGAACTCTGAGGCTTTTTGTGCGACATTGCGAAGATGTTCAGAAAGCGTCTGGACTTGCCCATCCTCCGAGAGGTGGGCAATGATTGAATCTGGTGGGATCATGGCGTGCCTTCTTGGTGTTTTGACGCGCGAACAACAAATGAATGCTTTTCGTGGACCGAGATTCGGAACGGAGCGATCTTTACCCTAATGGTTTGCTTAAAACGAAAGATGAGTCTTGGCGTAAAGATATGGCGTAGCCGCAAAACCACGCCATATAGTTTATGGGGA
Source organism: Spirochaetaceae bacterium (assembly GCA_003141795.1). Next base: position 8,300 of record PLNO01000118.1, read on the forward strand.
AGGAGTACATTGGGACGCGAGTACGTCGGGTGCCTCACGAAGCTATATTTCTCTATCATATGCTTTATCATAGCATAAGTTAGAATGAAATGCAACACCTTTTCACTATTCTGATTTCTTGATAAACTGATTATGTCAGCTGATGCTGTGGGTTGAAACATTCTTACTTGGGCTATGGCGGCTCGGCCGGTTATTGATCGTGTCGAGCCGGCCGATCCGGGGGTTGCCTTGTGTGGAGTGGCCATGTCCATGACGGTGCAACACTCCGCTGATTCCGCAAGGGTTTTCGAAATCCCGACTCTGCTGTTAGTTTTCATATATGCACGATTCAATGGTTCCTATCGTGTACCGACAAATGACTCCTTGGTGGGAGTTTGCGCTTTCATGTGCCGGAGTTGAAATGGCGATACTCGGCACCATCCCTCCGTTTTGGGCTCTGCATGCGGCCGTGAACTCCGCCGCACGTTTCGTTGTGTCGCGGACGCGCTCCGCAAGCAGCTGCTCTCTTCTCCCGTCTTCCGTTCGATGTGCGAGCACCGGTTCTTCCATTATCACCTCGACTTTCTCACAGTAGTGGCGCAACGAGCGCGACACCCCGCATCATTTTTCCACGATGTACAGCTCCGCCATCGCTCGTGCCTCTTCGGCAATGCGTTGCCGAAGTTCGGCGGGCGCAAGCACTTCCACGTCGGCTCCCCAGCCGCGGATCCAGGGAACCATCTCGCGCGGCTCGGCGATGTGGGCGCGCCAGATGAGCTTGCCACCGGGAAGATCAGTCAGGTCCTGGCTGGCATGCCAGACCGTCTCGCGCACCCTGTGGGCCACCTGCGCGGAGAAGCGCAGCACGACGTCCACGGGCTCGGCGTCGGAGTACCAGATGCCCCAGGCGTTTTCCAACATGCGGGCGATCTTCTCGTCGTGGGGGATCGTGTACGTGTCAGTCGTGAGGGTCGCCTGGAGGATCCTGTCGATGCGCAGCGTACGCAGATGCTTCTCGCCGGCGCATTGGCCTATGGCCTGAACGGTCTGTCCGACGGCGTAGGGAACGATGAGGTAAACGGCGAAGTGGTAGACGTCATCGGCGTTCCGATGGGCCGAGTGATGAAGCAGTTCCACCGTTCTCCCTTCCGACCATCCGCGCGTGAGTGTTTCAAGGACGCTGAGATACACCGGATCGCGTCGAGCCCGCGAGCCCTCGACCTTTTCGGCCTCGGCGACGATGTGATCCGCGATGGTGGGAGAAAATGCCTGCAGCGACTGGCCGAGCTTCCTCAACGCCGATGCCGCATGGGGATTGAATCGGTCCATCCGATCCGCCATGAGCCGGCTTGCGAGGTACAGCGATAGTGACTCGTGGATGGTGAGGCGGATGTGGCCGAGGTAGCTGTCTCGATTGATGCCGATCAAGCCGTGGTCATCTTCGTTGACCGGTAGGAACGAGCTGAGCTCCGTGACGTACCGGGCCGCGGTGGATCTGTGCACTCCGAGCCGTCGCGCGATTTCAGACCTGTGCAGGCCCCGCGGATGCGCCAGGAGCAAATGCTCGAGTTGAATGAGACGTTCTGACTTCGTTGTTGCGGCTACCATTTGGAAGGCCACTATTTACATTCACATTATCGTCCCGGACCTAACGATTCAGTAGGTCAATCGCGTCTTCCATCGTTACAGCGGCGCGGCGTTTTCGGCAGGTGCAGGCTAACGAATGCGTCGGGGAAGGCGTCGGTTTCGCACGGTCCTCTCACGAACGCGGTATTTCCATCCGATGGTTGCGCTGGATGAGCGTGCGCCACTGGCCCGGCACATGGGCCTGCTCCGCGTAGTCAGGCCACCGCGCCACGGCGGCGCGCACTTCGTCCACGATAGACTCCGCCCGCCCACGCTTCATCAAGGCGCTTTTGGCGCAAGCGCGGAAGTCGTCCAGCGTGAAGGCATCGCGCTTTCCGTTCATGGTCATCTGGTGGCTCGCCGTCCACGCGCCGTTCGGGTTGTAGCTGTAGGTGAGATCGAATGCCGGCGCGAGGGACCACTGCCCAGTCTTGTCCATCAGGAAGGCGATGTTCTTGACGTGATCGTCCTGATTGCGGGCGATGATGTTGAACGTCATGCGCCGGAATTGTTGTTCCACCGCCTCCATCGGCAGGTTGAGCTGGCGGATCGCAAGCAGCGCCTGCTCGTAGGCGTATGCACCCGCCTGGTTGAAATCGAAATGGGCCAGGCCGCAGAGCGACTGCATGTGCAGCTTCTCGCCGCCTTCCAACCGGTCGAAGCGGCGGCTCATGAAGTGCCGCCGGCCGCTTTCTTCGAGGATGCGGCATTCGCCCATGGTCACGCCCGCGGCTTTTGCCATCAGGGAGTAGGCGTACTCCATGGCACCGAACCCCTTGGGATCTTCAAGCTCTTTGTCCTTGTTCCCCGTCACCCCGTCGAATTTCAGGATCCAGTAACCGAATCCCGTTCCCGCCGCGATTTGTCCCGAACGCACCTCGTCGGTTTGCGGGTTCCATGCAATAACCGCCTTCGCCCGTGCACCACCCGCGGAGGTGCCGACGCGCAGGATGTCATTCAAAGCGTCTTTTCTGTGCCGCTTGTCGAAGGTGACTTTCAGGTTGTTGCGCTGGCTGAGAACCTCCGAAGCCAGCCTCACCAGTGCATCGATCTCGATCTTCTTCGCCTGTCTCGGTTGTGGCCCCACGGCCGGGGCGAACTCCAGCGCTCCCATGCCACGGCGACCCGTGTAGCAGAGCCTTTCCACGGAATTGAAACTGTCAGGTGTTCGCCCTTGCGTTGCCAGCCACGCGTCGATCAGGGCATTGCCGAACGCATCGGGCAATGAATCCGCCAACAGACCGGGCAGGCCGTGGAAGGTCCGCCGCGACAACTCGGGGAAGACGTGGACCCGATCGTCCAGAGGGAGGGTAAGAGGAGAGACCTGGATTCCGCTGCGGACAAAGGCTGGATCGTACTGGAACGCCGCGAAGGCTTCACCGTCCTCCAATGAGACGGCCCCGATGGTCCGCCCCCAGAGCCGCACTTCTGCCAGCGTCACGGCTCATCTCCCCACGTCCACTTTCGGGACTGAGGCTTTATCGCCTTGGCTGCGGAGGCTCGCCGACGTCTCTTCCCGCCAAGCTTCAATCGTTCGATCGGGCTCGACACAGGTTCCGGGACGAGGAGGTCGAAATGCTCGATGAGGCCGAGAGCCCGGCAGATCCGAATGAAGCCCGACATCTGCGTTGCCACCCCGCCCGATTCCAGTCGTTCGACGGTGCGCTTTGAGATGCCCGCCTGCTCCGCCAGTTGAGCCTGCGTGAGGTTTTGTTCCAATCTGAGCCTGGCAAGCCGGCCGCCAAGCTCAGTGAGAACAGCTTCGTCCGTGGCTTGTTTCACAATCTTCATAATACGCCAAATGTGGCGAATAAATGACCAAATGTCAATTAATATGACATAAAAGTCGATTTCAATGACCGGGGTATAGCCGGTGGCACCATGAGATCCACCGGGAGTTTCCTACGTCACGTCGACGAGCTCGATCCCCGTCAGCCGGGCAAAAGCCTTCCACCGACCCATCACGTCACCGAGGTTCAGAACCTGATGATGGGTTCCCGCGTTCTCGAGCCACAGGTCGGCCGTCTCCTCGATGGTCTTTGTTTTCGGGCGCAGGAAGAAGTACGGCATCTCGATGTTCGGCAATTCCCGCTCGTCGAGGATGGTCCCCTGCATGCCGACCAGGCGGAAGTGGCCCGAGCCGACATTGGCAAGCGATACGAGCGAAGCGGGCCCGGGCTGCGCGCTGAAGAGCACCGTCGGGGGATCACCGAGCCCCCCGATCCGCAGCTCCCGTTTGATGAGTCGCGGCTTGCGGTCGTGGCGGGAGACTTTCCAGTTGCCCTCTCCCATGTGGCTCATGAGGATCGCGTTGCGGTCATAATCCATGGCGTACATCTCCGTGAAGTGCGCGTCCCCCGCCAGGGTGTGTCCCGCAACCATGAGGCTCGAGCACAGCACGTCGCCTTCCGCCGCGTAGCCGAAACCCTCGGCCATGAGGTTTGACGCTGCCAGCATGTGGATCTGCTCGAAGCGCCCGTCGTCCGCCNNCAGGAACTCCTTCAAGCCGAGGTACATCCGCGCCGCGTACTCGTGGCTCTCCCGCGGGAGGTCGCGCGCAACGTCGAAATTGGCATGGTCCGCGCGAATGGCCTCATCGATGCGTGACGCGCTCACCTTGCCCATGAGCTCGTGGATCGATCCCACCTGCACGTGCTCCACCGACGGTCCGAGGATGCGCATGATGTCGTTGGGATCCCCGGTGATGTCTCCCATGTCGGGCATCTGACCGAACGCGGCGATCCGCGTCTTCCGCATGCGCCCCACGGTCCGCGCCGCGTGGGCCCAGTCGACCATTTGTTTTCGGAAGGTGTCGCTCTTCCAGTCACCGCTGATGATCGGCGGACGAATGCCCAGCTTGTACAGGCAGTTCGTCATGTCCTGGATGCCGTGGATTCCCTGGTTGTACGTGAGGCTGTTCATGTCCCATGAGCCGGAAACGGTGCGCTCGGGCTGGAGATTGGCCAGCACGAGCGGGAGGTGGTTGTTGCGGAACGCGTTGACGCCCCAGAGGGAGGGCGCATAGGTGAGCATGACCACCATGACGCCGTCCACGCCCTGCCTGTTGAATCCGTCCAGCGTCTTCTCGATCTGGGAGCGATTCTTGGCCGGCCCTGGGAAGGCGATCTCCAGGTCCGAAGAGAACCACGACGCGAGCTCAGCCCCGAACCTGCGCTGGTACTCGGTGATCCCTTCCACCACCGGATCGTAGAGCTCCTGGGTTATCCCGAGAAGGCCGATCGTCGGACGTGTCGCCATGATTCTCTTCTCCTTCCTCATTCCAGTAAATTACCGTGAATCATATAGCCGGCCGATTGCCCTATGTCAAGGAAAAATGCCCATATTAAGGCTGTTCGTGCAGGAAATATTTTTGTTGACAGCGCGTTCCCGGCATGGTATACGCAAATTAACGTTAATTCCCTGTAATCAATTTCGGCAAGGAGCGGCAGGTGAACCCGGTTGTCATGCGGTTGATGGGCATCACGAAAGGCCTGTACGACGCGAGCGGCCAGACGATCAACAAGAGGATGACCGTCCTCGACGGGGTCAATTTCGACATCCGCCAGGGTGAGGTGCACGTCCTGCTCGGGGAGAACGGCGCGGGCAAGTCGACTCTCATCAAGATCCTCTGCGGCGCGGTCCCCGCGGACAAGGGCAGCCTCGAGATCAACGGGCAACCGGTCGTCATCCGCGGCACACACGAGGCGCAGGGGCTCGGGATCGGTCTCGTGGCCCAGGAGCTCAGCCTCTGCCCCAATCTCAACGTCTACCAGAACATCTTCCTCGGCCGCGAGCCGCGAAAGGGCCCTCTGGGCGGGGTGGACACGCGCACGATGCGGTCCGAAGCCGCACGGCACCTGGCGCGCCTGCACACCGACATAGACGTCGGGCTCGACGTGCAGCAACTCTCGATTGCACAGCAGCAGATGGTGGAGATCGCCAAGGCGCTCTCCATGGACGCCCGCATCCTCATCCTTGACGAGCCGACCTCCGCCCTGGCCGACAACCAGGTGAAGGAGCTGTTCGCCGTCATCCGCGTGCTCGTGGCCGGCGGGGTCAGCATCGTCTACATCACCCACAAGCTCGGGGAGGTCTTTGAGATCGGCCATCGGGTCACGGTGCTCCGCGACGGCATGACCGTGGCCACGAAAGACGTCGCGGAGATCGAGGACGTCGACGAGCTCGTGCGCATGATGCTCGGGCAGAAGCTCGAGCACGTCATGAAGAGGACCCAGGCGCCGAAAGGGGACACGGCCCTCCAGGTTGACCACCTCAGCACCCGGGGCGTGCTCCATGACGTTTCACTCACCGTCCGCGGCGGGGAGATCGTCGGGATCGCCGGTATCGTGGGCGCGGGCCGCACGGAGCTTGTCCGGGCCGTTTTCGGCGCCGATGCCTTCGACGCGGGCACGGTGAGCATCTTCGGAAAGCCCGTCCGCCACCACCAGCCCGCGGCCATGATCAGCATGGGCCTCGGGCTCATACCGGAGGACCGCAAGCGCCAGGGCATCGTGCCGATGTGCACCGTGGCGGAGAACGTCAGCCACGTGGCCATGTCGCGCATCGCCCGGCACGGGTGGCTTTCCAAGGCTGCCCGTCGGCGGACCGCGCGGCGCCACGTCGAGCGCCTCGGGATCACGGTGAGCTCCGTGGACCAGGAGGTCCGCTACCTCAGCGGAGGCAACCAGCAGAAGGTCGTCCTGTCGAAATGGCTCGAGGCGCAGTCGCGCATCTTCATCTTCGACGAGCCGACCAGGGGCATCGACGTGGGCGCGAAGGCAGCCATCTACGGTCTCCTGGACGAGTTGGCCCGCGGCGGGGCGGCGATCCTCCTCATCTCCTCGGAGCTGCAGGAAATCGTCGGCTTGAGCGACCGCATCTACGTCATGAGGGCGGGAAGGATCGTGAAGGAGATCGATCGGGAGGAGATCAACGGGGAAGAGATCCTCCACTACGCAATGGGCGGAGAGATAATTGGTTCGTTGAACCAGTGAGCGAGGAAGAGACTGAGGAGGTGGTTCCATGTCTACGTTCAGGAAGAGGCTGTTGACGGGCGCGGTGGCCGCGCTCGTGGTGGTGCTCGCGTTGCCCCTGGCATACGCCAGCGGGTCGGGTGAATCGGCGAAAAAGGGCGGCAAGCCGAAGGTCGCCGTCGTCGTGAAGACCCTCACGGGCGACGTGTTCCAGCTGAAGATGGCCGAGGCCGCGCGCGACAAGGCCATTGAGCTCGGCGCCGATGCGACGATCTACCAGGCCGGCGGCCAGACCGCGGTCCAGAAGCTCGTGTCGATCCTCGAGGACCTCATCGTCCAGAAGGTCGACGTCATCGTCGTGAGCCCGCTGGATTCGAAGGCGGTAGTACCTGCGTTCGCTGAAGCGAAGAAGGCGGGGATCGTCGTGGTCTGCATGGACCAGACCGCGGAAGGCAACGACTTCGTGACCTTCGTCTCCACGGACAACTACAAGGCCGCGGCGCTCGGGGCCGAGTACGCGAAGAAGGCCTTGAACGGGAAGGGCAATGTGCTCGTGGTCGAGGGCGCTCCGGGAAGCTCGGTGGGAGACCAGCGCCGTGACGGGTTCAAGGAGACGATCGTGAAGGATTCGGAGATCAAGATCGTCGGCTCGCAGTCGGGCTTCTGGCAGAACGACAAGGCGCTGGAGGCGACGCAGAACATGCTCCAGGCCAATCCCGATGTGGACCTCATCTTCTCCTGCTCGGACGTCATGGTCGGCGGGATCCTCGAAGCCATCAAGATGGCGGGCAAGGAAGGCAAGATCAAGGTCATCAGCTTCGACGGCTCGAAGTTCGGCGTCAACCTGATCCTCGACGGCAAGGTGATTGCCGACGTCGCTCAGTTCCCGGTGAAGATCGGGCAGACGGCGGCGCAGACCGGCATGGACGTCTTCAGCGGAAAGGTGAAGGCCGACTCGGTTCCCCGCTTCATCGACGTCGGGACCACGCTCATCACCCCGGACAATGCCAAGAGCCTCGTGGACTCGGCGTTCTAGATTGCTACAGCGTCGTGGATGCGGCATCCCCGCGTTCACGACGCGTCCCTGGTCAGGAGGACAAGCCACGGTGGGCGCACACAACGCTTTTTCCATCAGGCGGGCCGGCGATACCGCTCGCAAGTACTTTTCCCAGTACGGGATCCTTGCGTGGATCATCATCGTCGGGGCCATCTTTTCCCTGTTCTCCGGCCGTTTCCTCGACTGGCACAACCTGGTCAATATCGTCACCCAGGCGTCCGTCATCGGGATCCTCTCGGTCGGGATGACCCTCGTCATCATCACCGGAGGCGGCGGCATCGACCTGTCGGTAGGAAGCGTCGTCGGGGTCTCGTCGGTGACGATGGCCATGCTCATCATCCCCCCGTCCTACTTCCGCGACACGGCCTCCATGTTGAATCTCACGGTGGACGCCTGGACGCTGTCAAAGGCCATGGGCGCCGCGCTCCTGGTGGGAGCGGCTTGCGGAGCGCTCAACGGCGTGCTGATCTCCCGCGCCGGCGTTCCGCCCTTCATCGCCACCCTGGGGATGATGATCACCGCCCGCGGCG
>PLNO01000134.1 GCA_003141795.1 Spirochaetaceae bacterium
CCCGCAACGCAGGGGCTGCCTAACATCACCCCGCTGGCCAGCGTGCCACAACCGCGACCCGGCCCACAGCAGAGCAAGCTCGCGCCTGCCAGACCCACCTTGCCCAGCCTCGTGGCATTCCCGCGAATTGCCCCACGGTTGCCCCACGGCGGTCTTCGCGCACGGGACTGTTTGGAGACGCGTTCGCCGCAAATGTATGAAGGGGATCAACTTGTTGGTGCCGGAGGAGGGAATTGAACCCACACTCCCCTTGCGAGGAACGGGATTTTGAGAACGATTCGCCTCTCAGAAACACGCCTGGCGGCATCACAAACCTGCACATGCACGACCTGCATCGACCGTCCGTCTTTACCCCTCCGCCCGCGACTCATGCAGCCTCTTCAGGAACGGCTTGCTCAGGAAGCTGCCGTTGTCGAGACCGCAGAGCCTCTCGAACATGGGCCTCGTGACGGTGAACGCGATGATCTGAGGCGGCAGCCACTGCCGCATCGCAATATCGGTGGCGCCGATGATGGCCTGTGGAACGTCCTCGTCGCCGAAGAGCGGAAGCAGCTGCGAGCACCCGGATCCGAAGGGAGCCAACACGGTGGGCGGATCGTCCGGCCCGGTGTCATAGTTGGCGCCCAGAAGGAGTGCCGCAAGCTGATCGAGGTCTACGAAGAACGACACGGTCTTGAGGAACCCGTACTGGGCCGGGCGCAGCGGACCGATGAAGAGGTTCCCGAACGTCGGGCGGTACAGTCTGCGTCGCTCGATCCACTGGCGCATGGTGTCGCGCGAGCGCTTGAGCCCTTCCCTGTCCACGAGGAAGCTGATCATCGCTTCGGGCGAACGGGTCGCGATTCCAAACAGGCAAGAGCCGGCTCCCTGGCAGCCGTAGCTCTCAGCTGTGAGCTGGAGCGTTTCGCCCTTCATCCAGTGGTCGTAGAACGCGAAGATGCACGTGCCCTCGCCCGCTCCGATCCTCACGACCGGCTCGAACGGTGCGGCGTCCGGCGCGTCATAGAGCCCCACGAGGGGTGCTTCAATACCGACCTTCTCCAGCAGCGTTCTGGGATCCGGCTGCATGATGTGCTCGGTCCTGAGACCGGGAAGCCGCCGCGTGGGGGGCACCTTCACGGGCGCCTGGACTCGCCCTATCCTACGGCAGAACGCGGCCGGCGACGCACGCGACCGCGCCGGGGCTATGATCGGAGCAATGCGGGCCCTTCTGATCTCCGCCAACAGCGAGCGGATCAATATGATCACGATCCCGCTCGGTCTCGGCGCCGTGGCCGCTGCGACGCGGCGCGCCGGTCATGACGTCGGGTTTCTCGACCTGCTACCCGAGCCCGACCCGGCAGCTGCGATCCGCCGAGCAATCGCGAAACACCGGCCCGATGTGATCGGCATTTCCGTTCGCAACATCGACGACCAGGCGCGCGAGAACCCGCGCTTCCTTCTCGCCCAGGTGAAGCCCGTAGTGGAAACGTGCCGCGAGTGCAGTCGCGCCCCGGTCGTCCTGGGCGGCGCGGGGTACAGCATCTTTCCCGACGCCGCACTCGCCTACCTGGGCGCGGACTTCGGGGTCCGTGGTGACGGGGAAGCCGTCTTCCCAGCTTTGCTTGAGTGCCTCGCCGGCGGCCGCGACCCGTGCACCCTGCCCGGCGTCTATGGTGCCGGCAGGCACTCCGCAAGCAACCCGCGGTTTTCGGAGGACCTCGGTCCGATGCCGATGTGGGACGAGGCGCTGCGTCAGGCCGCGGACCCGGCCACCCCCGATCTGTGGATCCCCGTCCAGAGCAGGCGCGGGTGCCCGAACGACTGCTCGTACTGCTCCACGTCACAGATCCAGGGGCGGCGCCTCCGTGCGCGCGAGCCCCGCCAGGTGGCCGAGCACGTCGCCATGCTCGCCCGTGCCGGATACCGGCGCGTGTACTTCGTGGACAACTCGTTCAACATCCCCGAGCAGCACGCCCTCGAACTGTGCGATGCGCTCACGCGCCTCGCCACCGGTGTCCTGTGGCGCTGCATCCTCTACCCTTGCCGGGTCTGCGAGGAGCTGGTGCGGAGCATGGCGCGGGCCGGGTGCGTGGAGGTCTCCCTTGGCTTCGAGAGCGGCTCGCTGCAGGTACTGCGTGAGATGAACAAACGCTTCACGCCAGCCGACGTGCGCGAGGTCTCGGACATGCTCGGCGCGCACGGGATCCGGCGGATGGGCTTCCTCCTTCTGGGCGGCCCCGGAGAGACGCGCGAAACCGTTGAAGAGAGTGTGGCCTTCGCCGAGTCGCTCCGGCTCGAGTGCCTTCGCGTCACGGTCGGCATGCGCATCTATCCCGGAACGCAGCTGGCTCGCCGTGCAATCGCGGAAGGCGTGATCAAGGATGAGGACGACCTCCTCGTCCCGCGCTTCTACCTCTCGCCCGGACTGGAACCGTGGATCCACGATCGCGTGAAGCCCTTGCTGCGTGGGGCGTGAGATCCCTGCCGTTCGATGAGCCAGAACGAGGCGATCTCGCCAAGCCTGTGTAGCTGTCGCGTAGCCACGCGATGCGCCAGACGGCCGGCTGACGACGACCGACCGCTGTGGTTGAGTCGCTTGCCGGCCGCCCGCTCCATCGCGCCGCCGACCCGTTGCCTCACCCCGCTGGCCACCTTGCCACGAGGGCGACCCGGCCCGCACCGCAAGGTCGGCATCTCCGCGGTCGGGTCACCTTCGCCAGCCTCGCAGTTTCTCCGCGAATTGCCCCACGGTTGCCAATTGCAGTCGGGATCTCGGGTGCGACAATCCGCCCGTCGCCGCTCTCCACCCACGCTCGACTCGCTCCACCAGTC
>PLNO01000360.1 GCA_003141795.1 Spirochaetaceae bacterium
AGGCCCCTCGTATCCACTGACATCCCCATCCTGAACAATCTCCAGGTCGGAGTGACGGTGGCGGTGGATACCAACCCGTACCTGAACACCATATCGCAAACCAGCGTCGCCCCGAGCCCGCTCTCGGAGTTCGGCCTGGACGTACAGCTGCCGCTCGTCTACGTCAAGGACGTGGTGAGCCTCGTTTCCTTCGCTGACGTTGCAACCATCGGCGGAAAGAGCTTCGGAAGCATGGTCGGCGTCGGTGGAAAGCTCATCAACATCTTCACCTACGGCGCGCAGATCCGCCTCCTGAACGACACCTTCATCCCGGACTACTTCGGTCCCACCTATGACCTCCTGAGGGATGCGCAGTACGCGCTCGCGCAGACAACTCCGACCAGCCTCGATGCGGGGTGGCAGGGCAGCCTGGGCACCTCCTTCCTGGACGACAAGGTAATTTTCAGGGTCACCGTGGACGGGCTTTTCGTGGCGACGACGGAAGACCTGAGTAAACCGCATCTGCGTGGTATATTGTCTCTCGCGGAGGGGGTCGTGCCGGGGATAACGTTCGATTTCAGCTATGACAAGAAGGGAATCTCGATCTGGTCGGATTTGATCGATGCTACGAACGCGGCAATCCAGGCGCAGGTGAACTTCAAGTCGGGTCCTGCGGTCATTTCTTTCGTGTACAAGATCGTGTACGACCCGGCCCTGTCACCCAACTGGAACGTGACGTCAGGGCTCCAGAGCACGATATCGCTCTTCTAGGAAACGGAGGACAGCATGAAGATACGATTTTCCGTTGCGATTGCGCTGCTGGCGCTCCTGGTGATGCCAGGGATGCTTTTTGCGCAGTCCACGCCGGCCAAGGCCACAGCGCCGGCGATATCGGTGACCCTCGAGTATTTCGAGAACAACAGCGGCGTCTTCGACATCAAGGACGACAAGGGAGCTTCCGTCTCGAGCCCGCAGATCGGGGATGAGCTGAAGGTCGGCTGGACCGTCATCACCGGAAAGGGCGACGTGGCAGAGCTGAAGATGACCCATTCGAGCACCATCATCAAGCTGTCGCAGAACACGAACTTCAAGCTGGAGAAGCTGCGCGCTGACAATGGCGGCCAGGATGTGTTCTCCCTCGCGGTGGGCAAGATCCGCACCGTCGCGGGCAAGGCTTCGACCAAGGACCAGTACCAGATCAAGACGCAGTCCGCCGTCTGCGGTGTGCGCGGCTCGGACGTCGTCATCGAGTACGGCCAGGATCAGGCGGGTGCGCCGTTCTCCAAGCTCTCCACGCTTGAAGGAACGGGGTGGATCCAGAACGCCGCCGGTGACGCTCTGGACGTCGCGCAGGGCTTCTTCGCCGACGCCCTGGCCTCCACGTTCAAGACCTTCCAGATCCCGCCCGACGTTCTGGACAGCCTGACGAAGGAAATGAACTTCACCAAGCTCGATCCCAATGAGACCCTGGCCATCAACAAGGCATACCAGGCCTCGTTGCAGCCGCCTGCCAATCCTCCCGCGCAGCAGTCCGCCACTCCTCCCGCGCCCGCAACGAACAGCTTCATGGACGGCATCATGTCGAAGCTGAAGGACATCCTGGGAATGGAGATCGGGTCCGTCAGCATCGGCGGTATCACCTATTCGAAGGTGGTCGTCTCTCCGACGTTCCAGTTCGGCGACCTGAAGATGGCGCTCTATCTCCCCGTCATCTACCAGGGGGACATGTTCAACCCGAGCGACTGGTACCACCCGATGGGAAACGACGAGTGGAGCTTCGGTACGGACGCGAAATACAAGACTGACACGTGGGGCATGGTCGGCGACATCGCCTCGGACCTCTTCCTCAAGATCAAGTACGTCGAATGGGGCAGGCAGCGCGACCCGTTCTTCTTCAAGGTGGGAAACCTGAACGACGTGACGATCGGTCACGGCCTCATCATGAGGGACTTCTCCAACGACGCTGATTTCCCCGCCGTGCGGAGGGTCGGTGTGAACGTCGGCCTGGACTTCGGCGGCTTCGGTCTGGAGGCCATGGTCAACGACGCCGCATCGCCCGACATCTTCGGCGGCCGCCTCTACATCAGGCCCGTTCCTGGATTCAAGGCAGCCCTCGGCTTCTCCGCTCTCATCGACTTGAACCCCGCGAAGGACTGGCCCACGGGGGCCGCATCGGCGGGTGACCCGATCTTCATCAACCCGGGCGTTGACCTCGACATTCCGTTCGTGGAGAGCGACTTCATCAGCATCGTCGCCTTCGCGGATGGCGCCACCATGATACCGTACTTCCGATCGGCGTACGGGTCGCTACAGGGCTTCGACATCAACGCGATTTTCCCGAACGGCACCTCCAACCTCGCCAACATCAAGAACTGGGGGGTCGCGAGCGGCTTGTTCGGAAACCTTATCATCAGGGACTTCACCTGGAGACTCGAGTTCCGCGACTACACCGGCGCGTTCATTCCAGAGTTCTACGGCTCCGGCTATGAGCGGCAGAGGACGGAGTACCTGAGCACCGTTCTGGCGTACCTCTCGGATCCGACGAACAGCAGGTACGACACCCAGACGATGGGCGTATTCGGTGAGGGCGGAATCGCCCTTTCCAAGCTGTTCAGCCTGAAGCTCAGCTACTTCTGGCCGTGGGCCCAGAATGCGGCTGGCAATTTCACTTTCGACAATGACCATTTCGTTGCCACGTTCACCCTCGAAAAGGGTGTGATCCCCGTGGTGAACATCTGGGGAACCGTCTCCTACGAGAGGTCGAACCTCGTTCCGACCTTCCTGCAGAACAGCTCGCAGACGTTGTCGCTCTTCGACGCGAACACCATCGTGAGTGCAACGATCAGCTACCCCGTCTCGGAGATGCTCGACGTGACGCTGCTGTACACCACGACGGCGCATCGTGATTCGAGCGGAAACGTCGTCTATTCATCGTCGAATGCCCTTCTGCCGCAGATGGACACCTCTCTTGCCATAGAGACGCAGGTGCACCTGTAGGGCTGATGGCGGAACCCACTACTCGCTCCCGGAGGATCAGGATCCTCCGGGACGAGGTTTCTAGGAAGATAGCGGCCGGCGAGGTCATCGACCGGCCGTTTTCCATTGTGAGGGAGCTTCTGGACAATGCCATCGACGCCGGGGCTGCCTCGATCGACGTCTACCTTGAGGGCGGAGGCCTGGGCCGGGTGCGCGTCGTCGATGACGGTGCGGGCATGGGCGCGGAAGACCTCGGCATGTGCTGGCAGCAGCACGCCACCTCGAAGATCGAATCGGAAGACGACCTCCTGCGTGTCTCCAGCCTCGGGTTCCGCGGGGAGGCGCTGTCGAGCGTTGCCATCTGCAGTCGTCTGGTCATCGTCAGCGCAAGGGACGGGGACGCATCGGCGCATCGTCTGGAAGTCCACGGGGGGCGGGAGCAGGGCCTTGTGGAGTGCCAGGGGAGGACCGGCACGAGCGTCGACGTCTCTGAGCTCTTCTTCAACTACCCGGCAAGAAAGAAGTTCCTGAAGAGCGTTTCCGCGGAATCAGGTCTCTGCCGGACCATCTTCATCGATCGGGCGATCGCCCATCCGCACGTTTCGTTCCGCCTCTTCATGGACAACGACCTGAAGATCGCCCTGCCGCGTGCGGGCGCGGTGGAGAGGATCGCCTCCGCCTACCGTCAGCTCGTGGACCAGCGGATGCTGGTGGAGGCAACGGAGGCAGGGGAGGGGTTCACGGTTCACGTGGTGGCGGGACGACCCGAGCTGCGCCGCAGGGACAGGAAGCTCCTCCAGGGATTCGTGAACGGCCGCCGTGTGACGGAGTTCGCGCTGCTGCAGGCCGTGGAGTTCGGTTTTTCGGGCTTCATGCCCGGCGGGTGGTACCCGGTCGGTTTCGTGTTCGTCGACATCGAATNNCCCGTCACTCGTCGACTTCAACATCCACCCCGCAAAGAAAGAGGTCCGGTTCCGTGCGCTTCCCGACGTCCATCGAGCGATCGTCGCCGCGGTGCGCGCGTTCCTGGAGCCCCGGGCAGCCCCGTCTGCCGCAGTGGTCGGCGGTGTGCGTCAGTTGTGGCGGGCGCCGAACGAAAGCAGCGCAGCACCAGACGCAAGCGCCGCGCCTTCCCGTCCTTCCTCCTCGGGGGGCACAACGGCGGCCTTCAAGACTTTTCCGTTGCCCGTGCGACCAGTCGACACGCCACTTCCCGTACCCGCGGACTCGGGAATCAGGTTTCTCGGTCAGGTCTTCAATGTCTTTCTGATATTCGAGCTTCCCGGCCGGCTCCTCATGCTGGACCAGCACGCAGCCCATGAGAGGGTGATCTTCGAGCGGCTTTCAGCACAGACCCCGATCCTCCAGGAGATGCTTTTCCCGCTCGGTTTCGACGTTTCAGCCGAGGAGGAGCGGGCCTTGGTCGCTGCGGAGGAAGGCCTGAAAGCTTCGGGAATCGAGCTGCGGCACGTCGGGGCCCGCACTTTCGAGGTCGCCGCGATCTCCGTGGATTTCAAGTCTCTCCCGGAGGAGAGGCTTATTGACCTGATCCGCGGCGTCAACGGCACGGAATGGCGCTATTCTTTCCTGGCAACGGCGGCATGCCGCATGGCTATCAAGGAAGGGGACCTGGTGGATCCGGTGACGGCGCTCGAGCTCTGCACGCGTGCACTCGCCCTTCCTGTGCCTCGCTGCCCCCACGGACGGCCGATCTGGCACGAGCTGACGCGGGATGCCCTCCTGCGGCTCGTCGACAGGCCGGTACCCTGAAACGGTCCGAGCTCAGCGCAGCTGATCCAGAAGCTTCTGCGCCTCGTCACGCACCGCGGGCTTCGGGTTCTTCGCCATGAGCCGCGTGAGAAGGTCCTTCGCGTCCTTGTTCGCCCCGTCCTTGATGTAGATGCGGGCGAGCTTTATGTACACGTCGGTGTTCATCGGGTCCTTGGAGATGACGTCGAGGAAGGCCGACTTCGCATCGGCGGTCTGTCCGTTCTCAGCATAGGCGAGCCCCAGATTGTACTGCGTGACGACCGAGCTGGGCTGGATGGAC
>PLNO01000185.1 GCA_003141795.1 Spirochaetaceae bacterium
GATGTTGGCGAAGGTGCCGCGGATCATCACCTCGTGATTGCCCCGGCGTGACCCGTAGGTGTTGAAATCGTCCACCTTGACCCCGTGATCCAGGAGCCATCGGCCCGCGGGGCTCTTCTCGGGGATGTTCCCCGCAGGGGAGATGTGGTCCGTGGTCACGGAGTCCCCGAGCACGGCGAGCGCACGCGCCCCGCTGATCCGTGCGATGGCCGGCGGAAGTGCTTTGATCCCCTCGAAGAACGTCGGGTTGCGGATGTAGGTGGAATCAGCCTCCCAGCGGTAGCGGCGTTCCTCCGTGGTCTTCACGTGCTGCCACGCGTCGTCTCCGGTGAAAACGCTCGCGTACACGGAGCGGAACATCTCGGGGGTGAGGTTCTTCTGGATGGCGTCGTCGATCTCCGCGAGCGTGGGCCAGATGTCCTTGAGGTAGACGGGGGTGTCGCTGCGGTCCCGTCCGATGGGCTCCGTGGCAAGATCCACGTCGAGGCTTCCCGCCAGCGCATAGGCGACGACGAGCGGCGGTGAGGCGAGGTAGTTCGCCTTCACTTCGGGGTGGATCCGTCCTTCGAAGTTGCGGTTGCCCGAGAGCACCGAGGCTACCGTCAGGTCGTTCTCGCGCACTGCCGTGCTGATCACCGACGCGAGCGGCCCGGAGTTGCCGATGCAGGTCGTGCATCCGTAGCCGACGGTGTGGAACCCGAGCGCCTCCAGGTACGGGCTCAGGCCCGCCTTGTCGAGGTACTGGGTAACGACCTTCGACCCCGGCGCGAAGCTCGTCTTCACGTACGCGGGCACGTGGAGCCCGAGGTGCACCGCCTTGCGGGCCAGGAGCCCGGCTGCGATCATGACCGCGGGGTTGGACGTGTTGGTGCAGCTCGTGATGGCCGCGATCACCACGGCGCCGTCCCGCAACGATTCCTGATCGGGGCCGATCTGCACCTCCACCTGCCGCACGGGCGCGTCGGGCGTCGGGCTGATCTGGCGCCAGGAGCCCTTCGCCTTGGAGAGGGGGATCCTGTCCTGCGGCCTCTTGGGCCCGGCCAGGGAGCTCTCCACGGTGGAAAGGTCGAGGTCCAGCACCGCGGCGTACTCCGGCTGTGCGGCGCCGGCGCCGCGGAACAGCCCCTGCTCCTTGCAGTAGCGCTCGACGAGGTCCACGAGGTCGGGGCTCCGACCGGTGAAGCGCAGGTACTCGAGGGTCTTGTCGTCCACCGGGAAGAACCCTGCGGTCGCCCCGTACTCCGGGGACATGTTGCTGATCGTCGCCCGGTCGGCGACGCTGAGGAAGCTCAAGCCGTCCCCGAAGAACTCGACGATCTTGTCCACGACACCGAACTTCCGCAACGCCTGGGTCACGGTGAGGACGAGGTCCGTGGCGGTGGTCCCTTCCCTGAGCCGGCCGCTGAGGCGCACACCGATGACCTCGGGAATGAGCATGTACAGCGGCTGGCCGAGCAGGGCAGCCTCCGCTTCGATCCCGCCGACGCCCCAGCCCAGCACGCCGATTCCGTTGATCATGGGCGTGTGCGAGTCAGTTCCCACGACGGTGTCGGGGAACACGAGCGAGGTCTTCCCGTCGGGCCCTTTTCTGACCTGGACGACCTGCGCCAGGTACTCGAGGTTGACCTGGTGCACGATGCCGGTGGCAGGGGGCACGACGCGGAAATCGGCGAAAGATTTCGCTCCCCAGCGGAGAAACTCGTAGCGCTCCCTGTTCCGCTGGAACTCGAGGGACGCATTGCCGGCAAGGGCTCTGGTCGAGGCGTACAGGTCGACCTGGACGGAATGGTCGATGACGAGATCCACGGGGATCACGGGATTGATCCGCTGGGGGTCGCCGCCGAGTGCCGCCATGGCATCGCGCATCGCGGCGAGGTCCACGATGGCGGGGACCCCGGTGAAGTCCTGCATGACGACGCGCGCCGGCTTGAACGGGAACTCCCGACTGCGGGACTCCGCCGTGCTCCACGTGCAGAGGGCGCGGACGTCCTCCTCCCGCACGTCGAAGCCGTTGACCTGGCGGAGCACGGATTCCAGAAGGATCTTGATTGCAAAAGGCATGCGGGAGACGGGGCCGAGCCCCTGGGACTCCAGCGCGGAAAGACTGAAGTACGAAAGCCGGCCTTTGGCCGACTTCAACACGCTCTGCGATCCGAACGGGTTGCGCGGTTGTGACATCCTGTTGCCCTCCGTGTTTTAATATACATGAGCGGAGCGCTTTGACCCAGTGCCGTATTGTCATCCATGGAGAATTGCTCTATCATTGAGTCCAAGAGAGTACGCAAGATGCTGGTTCCTGCCGAGGTCTGGACAGTGGCGAAAGCCGAGCAGGGCAACGCGGTCCTCGTCCGGCCACTCGGGTTGGACGTGGCGGTGCCTATTTTCATTGCGCCCCTGGAAGCCCAATCGATCCTGATCGGGCTGGGGAGCGTCAAAATGCCGCGTCCGCTGACCCATGATCTGTTCATTACCGTCCTGGAAAGCCTCGAATCTTCGGTCAACCGCGTGGAGATCACCTCCCTCAAGGAAGGGACCTACTACGCCAAGCTCATCCTCGAGTCCTCGGGCACGGAGATCGCCGTCGATGCGCGCCCCTCGGACTGCCTCGCCCTCGCCGTGCGCGTGAAATGCCCGATCTACATCGACGAAACTGTCGTGGATGAAGCGGGGATCTCCGTAAAGATGGTGGAGGAAAAGGGGAGGGAGCTGAAGCAGATCGACCCTTCCACGTTCCAGACTGAAGAAGGGGAGGGTGAGACGGAAACGCTCACGGAGACCCCCACGTTCCAGCCTGAGACGGAGATGCTCAGCCTCAAGAAGCTCCTCGACGCCGCGATCGAAGAGGAGAATTACGAAGAGGCTGCCCGGTTGCGCGACAAGATCCGCGAGCTGGAAAACACCTGATCCCCCTGAATCCTTATACCCACTGCGAGCTGTGCCCCCGCGCATGCCGTATCGACCGAGCTGACGGTGCGTCCGGCTTCTGCGGAGAGACCGACCAGCTCCGCGCGGCCTGTGCATGCCTGCACTTCGGGGAAGAACCTCCCATCACGGGAGCGGGGGGGTCGGGGACCATCTTCTTCACCGGATGCACGCTGCGCTGCGAGTTCTGCCAGAACTGGCAGATCAGCCGATGCGGAATGGGGGGGCCCCTCACCGTGGAGGACCTCGCCGGGCTCTACCTGGATCTGCAGGAGCACGGTGCGGAGAACATCAACATCGTGACCGGCACGCAGTTCCTCCCTGCCATCCTCCAGGCCTATGAGAGTGCGCGTTCCCGCGGGCTTCGCCTCCGGCTGGTGTGGAACTCCTCCGGCTACGAAACGCTGCCCGCGATTGCCGCTGTGGCACCCTGCACGAGCTTCTTTCTCCCCGACCTGCGCACATTGGACCACGAGGTGTCCCGCCGCTACCTGCGGGCATCCGACTATCCCGAGCGCGCCACGGCCGCCGTCCTGGCAATGGCCGACGCCCGGCCGTTGCGGTGGCAGAGGGACGACCTCGTCGAGGGTACGATCGTCCGCCATCTCGTGCTCCCCGGCAGCCTCGAGGACACGCGTCGGGTCCTCACCTGGTTCGGGGAGAACCTGCGGGGCAAGGCGCTTCTGTCCCTGATGTTCCAGTATACGCCCGTGCCGGGACACGAGCTTCCCGCGCCGTTCGACAGGATGGCGAGCGTGGAGGAGTACGAGGCGGCGATCGCGCTGCTGTCCGAGCTGGGCATCGACGACGGGTTCTACCAGGAGCCGATCCCCGACAACGGGTGGCTGCCCGATTTCACCCGGGACCGCCCGTTCTCCTCCGAGCTGTCGAAGATGCTGTGGCATTTCCGTGACGGCGCTCCCCGCGGGAGCGCATAGGTCGCGCTTCTGCGCTCAATCGGGCCCGATCACCGTTCCGACGAACGCCTCTCCGGCGAGCAGACGTGAGAGGTTGTCGAGGTCCCGCCCTTCGGCGAAGACGACCTTGATGTGCGATCCTGCCGCGGCCCGCGCCGCGGTGGGATCGAACGGCGTGTTCTTCCCCGGCGTCCAGTCGCCCCCCACGATGGCCAGCATCTCCTTCCACGTCAGCCTGTCCAGCGGACGGGCCTGCGGATTGGTCCGCGGATCGTCGGAGTACACTTTCGCGATGTTGGAGAGGTTGACGACGGTGTGCGCGGAGAACCTCTGCGCGAGGATCACCGCGTCGTTGTCCGAGGAGAAGCCGGGCTTCCATCCCGCGGCAAGCAGCACCCTCCCGGCGAACACCGAGACGGCGGTCGGGTCGAGGACGAGGTCCTCGACGCACCACGCGCGCAGCACCCTGCGGAGGAGCTCCCCGTTCATCCGCGTGGCGGCAATCCCCACCCAGTCGAGGTCTTCCGGTCGGGCGTCGGGTGACACCTCGCGCAGCGCCGCCATGTAGTCGCGCGCGAGGCTGCCCCCCCCGCAGACGATGATGAGCTTGCGCGCGGCGTCGGCGGAGAGGTGGCCTTCGACGAGGCGGTGGAAACCCTTGAGGAACTCGACGTCCACGCCGCGCGGCGCGATGATCGACCCTCCGAGGGAGATGACGGTGACGTTGTCAGCCATGCGCTTACTATAGAACAAAGAACCCCCCGAAGCCAGAACCGCAAGGACGAGCCTTGCAAAAGGACGGGTTCGGTGTTTCTATGTCAGCCATGGCAAACTCAAAGGTGTTCGTCGCTGATTCAATCGCTAAGGAAGGGATGGAGGAGTTCGCGAAGTTTCCCGGTCTCGAGGTGATCGTGAAGACCGGGCTCACCGCGGACTCACTCATCGCGGAGCTCGGGGACGCAGCCGCTCTGGTCGTCCGCTCGGCCACGCAGGCCACCCGTGAGGTGATCATGGCCGGGAAGGCGCTCAAGGTGATCGGGCGCGCGGGGGCCGGCGTCGACAACATCGACGTGAAGGCCGCCACGGAGCGGGGGATCGTGGTCCTGAACACTCCGGGGGGTAACGCAGAGGCAGCGGGAGAGCTTGCCGTCGCCATGATGTTCGCGCTGGCGCGCAACCTGGCAAGGGCGGACGCCACGATGAAGGCGGGGACGTGGGACAAGAAGAGCTTCAACGGCATCGAGCTCCTGGGCAAGACCCTGGGCCTCGTCGGCATCGGCAATGTCGGCAGCATCGTCGGACGGCACGCGCTGGCCATGGGGATGGCGGTCGTCGCCTATGATCCGTTCGTCACGGCTGAGAAGGCCGCGGCGCTCGGCTTCCGCCTGGCTTCCTTCGAGGAGGTGGTAAGGACCGCGGACTTCGTCTCCATCCACTCTCCGAAAACAGAACAGACCAAGGGATTATTCAGCGCGAAAGTGTTTGCTACGATGAAGAAGGGGGCGTTCCTCATCAACTGCGCGCGCGGCGGCATCGTTGTGGAGAAGGACCTCATTGCCGCGCTGGACAATGGGACCCTCAGGGGCGCGGGCGTGGACGTGTACGACAAGGAACCGCCGGATGAGTGGAGCCTCGCGAAGCACCCCAAGGTGATCGCCTCGCCCCATATCGGTGCGTCCACCGCCGAAGCGCAGGTCAACGTCTCGGTGATGGTTGCCCGGCAGATCGGGGCGTACCTCACGCGCGGAGAGGTCATCAACGCGGTGAATCCGGGCGCAGCAGGGAAGTAGCGGTTCCGCCGCTCCCCGGGCCGTCCTGTTATTGCCGAATCCCCCCCGGTGGGGGTACATTGTCCGTGGGAGCGGGTCATCATGAGCGCAGACATCTCCGACATTCTTCGGGATTGGGAGTTCGACTCCGACAACCAGATCCGCATCGTCCAGGCGGAGGACGGGCGCCAGGTCCTGCAGGTGCGCCAGCCCCTCGGTCTGGAGCAGTACGAGCTGGACGGTCGTCCCGACGGCAAGCGGCCCTTCAATCGAGACACCGCGCTGGAAGAGTACCAGTCGCGCCTGGAGAACTACACGACCTCTCACGGCGGGGACGAGGGCTTCACCATCTCCCATGACGATTTCGCCACGCTGCAGAGCGAAGGGGTGCTGTTCTACTTCCGTTACCTCGTGCTGTTCCAGATCGGGGATTTCGCCCGCACGGCACGCGACACGGAGCATAACCTCAAGCTGTTCGGCCTCGTGGAGCGGTTCGGAGACAGCGACGACGACCGCAAGGAGCTCCTCCAGTACAAGCCGTACGTCATTCGGATGAACGCCATCGCGCGCGCCATGATCTCCCTGCACAAGGAGATGAAGGCGGTTGCGGAGGAGATCATCTCCAACGCCATCGCCTCCATCGAGGACATGCACGACATCGACACCCCGGCGTTCCAGTTCGAGCGCGTGCGCTCGTTGAACTACCTGAACGCCACGCTGAAGCAGATCCATGACAAGAAGAACTCCCCCGTCGACGCCCTGCGGGGGGAGCTGCAGTCCGCCATCGAAAGCGAGGACTACGAGAACGCCGCCGCCCTCCGGGACCGCATCCGCGCCCTGGAGGTGGACGACCCGATCAGCATCCCCGAGGAAGCCCCGGCAGACACAGAGGACTGATCCGGCGGCAGGCCCCGTCGGCGGCGTTCTTCCTTCGACCTTGTCGATCACCCTTCTCCCTGGTATTCTCCTTGCCGGAGCAGACTCATGATCAAACGAAATACAGACATGGAAAAAGAGGTGCGAGAGCGGATGCGGGAGGGGACCGGCAGGGCCGAGGTCATCCACGTGTTCCGCAAGGAAGAGCTCACGGGCAAGGCGCGCCTTTTCGCCCGCATGCGGCTGTTGTCGGGGAGCTCCATCGGATATCATCGCCACGACGGGGAAGAGGAGATCTTCTATATAATCTCCGGTACGGCCACCGTGAACGACGAGGGAGCCGTCTCCGAGGTGGGCCCGGGGGACGCGGTGCTGACCGGCGGCGGGGCGAGCCATTCGATAGCGAACCAGGGCTCTGAGCCTCTTGAGTTCCTCGCCGTGATCCTCCTCTACTGAGACGCCACTCGATGCTCTTCTTCGGATCCCGACGACCAGTCGAACGCCTCGCCACCTCCTTCAGGTGGCTTGAGTCGAAACCGTTTCCCGCCGAACGGGCGCGCTTCTACTCGGCCGCCTACGCTGCCGGCGCCTATGTGCTGGGATTGGAAAAGGACAACTACTTCGCGTGGGAGACCATGAGCGGAGACAGACGGTTCTCCGATTTCGTCCTGGAAGCCGACGTGGAGCTCGATGCCGGCAATGGCCATTCGGCGGTCGGCGTGCTCTTCCGCCACGTGAACGACGAGAACTTCTACTCCTTCCTCGTGTCCACGCGGGGCAATTTCCGCATCGACGTGCTTTTCAACAATCATCCCCTCCATCTCGTCGAATGGACTCGACTCCCCGAAGCCGAGCTCGTCGAGGGGGGGGGCGTGAACGGGCTTTCACGAAGCCTGCGCGTCATCGCGCACGGCTCACGCTTCTCTTTCCAGGTGGACGGCGAGTGGGTCGCAGAGCTCGAAGACGAGGTGCTGCCCTCCGGCACGATCGGTTTTGCGGCGCAGAACTTCGCCGCCGCGGGGAAGGGGACCTTCCGTCTGGGGAGGATCCTCGTCGACGCCCGGCCCATCGTGGTCGAGAAAGAGCATCTGCGGTGGAGCTACTACGCCCCGATTTCCCCGGCCGCCCGTCTCCGACTGGCGGAGACCCTGTTCCAGTCGGGGAACGCCGATGCCGCCGCCGTCCAGCTCAGGAAGGGGTTGAAGGATCGCGACGGCTCCGTGCAGGAGCATTTCGTGCTCGCCGAATGCTACACACGGCTTTCGCTCTACGATGAGGCGCTGCGGGAGGTGGACATCGTGCTGGCGCGGGAACCCGCGCACCGGGAGGCTACGCTTGAAAAGGCGAACCTCCTCTACCTGGCCAATCGGCTCATCGAATCGCGCGACCTCATCCTTTCGGGGCTCGCGGAGGGGAGGATCGAATCCGGCCCCGGCGTCTGGGGGCTCCTGGGCAACGCCGAATACGGTCTGGGCAACTGGGACAAGGCGGCCGACGCGTATCGCCGCGCCATGGAGCTCGAGCCGGACGTTCCCCTTTTCCCGCAGAACGCAGCGCGCGCGCTGGAGCGCGCGGGCCGCTCCGATGAGGCCGCCGAGCTTTACAAGAGTGCCGCGCGCACGCTATTCGCCGAGGAGGCGTTCGACGAGCTGTCAATGATCGTTCCCCGCATCCGCGCGCTGGCCCCTGACGACCCCGAGGCCCGGGCCATGGAAGCGAAGATGCTCTACCGCGAGGGGAAAACGGACGAGGCGTTCGCGATCCTCCACGAGCTCACGGAAGCGGGCAGCACGGACAGTGCCGTGCACTATCTCCTGGGCCTCTTGCTTCGCGGCCGCGGGATGCAGGAGGATGCGCTGGAGGGATTCGTCCGAGCCTCCGAGCTCGAGCCCGATTTTCCCCTCTACCAGTTCAGGATCGCGGAAACACTCAACGCCATGGGTCGCGACCCGCAGGACGCGCTCGACAGGGCCCTCCTTCTATCACCGTTAGATCCATGGGCCAACAACCTCGCCGGCCAGCTCGCGCTGGAAGCCGGGGATGCCCCCCGGGCCGTGACGCACCTGATGAAGGCGCGTGAGGCCGCCCCGCAGGAAGAGGATATTCGCATCAACCTTTCGGAGGCGCTCTCCCTCGCAGGACGTCACGACGAGGCGCTGGAGGCGCTGAATCCCTCCGTCGGCTCGGTCGACGGTGCGCGGATCGTGAATCAGCGGGGGAATGTGCTCGCCCGCGGCGGTCAGAGCGATCGTGCCGTGCAGGAGTACGAGGCTGCCATACGCCTCGACCCGCAGAACACCGCGTACAAACTGAATTGCGCGGCTGCCTGCATCGAGGTGGACATGATCCACCGTGCTGAGGAGATCCTTTCGCAAGTGGAGCCCGATCATCCCTCACCCTCGGTGTACAACCTCCTGGGACAGGTCGCATTCATGAAGGGGGAGCGCGCCAGGGCCGAGGCTGCGTACAAGGCGGGGCTCGACCTCGATCCTGATAACGCGGATCTCGTCGTGAACAGCGCGCTCCTGTACAGGGAGCGCGGAAATCATGCCGCTGCACGCGACCTCCTACTCGGCTTCCTCTCCCGGCATCCCGGTCACGCGCGCGTGAAACCGCTTCTGGACAGGATCCGGGCGGAGCACGAGGAGAGGCTCTCCTGCGCCACGTGCGGCAGGGAGTGGTGGGTCCCGCGTGACCTTCCCCCGCAGCCGGCCATCCGCATCCGCGGCGAGGTGCCGGCCGATGCGCCCGCGGGCCGCTGTCCTCGCTGTGGCAAGATCTACTGCGTCGGCTGCGCGTCGGCCCATCTGCGCGACATGCGGTTCGTCTGCCCCGACTGCGACGAGCTGCTCAAATTGAACGAGGATTCCCTGAAATGGCTTCTGGCGCGGTCGATCGGCCCCTCCTGACCCGGGGCCCGGCGACGCCCCGCTCCTTGACAAACATGGTCGCATCATTACTATGGGGTGAGCTTTGAACAGAAAAACACCACTTTTTGTCATATTCTGCCTCGTTCTCCCCGTTCTTGCCCACGCGCAGGCCACGGAGCTCGTGTCCGCGGAGAAGTTCTTCGGGAATCTCTCGGCCAACTACGGCAAGGTGAAGGACTATGAGGCCATCGTCACCATCACGCAGGGAAAAAACAACTATCACGGGACGCTCTCCTACAAGAGCCCGCTGTATCTTCGGATCGATTTCGACGATCCCCCCAAGATGGTGCTCTGCTTCGACGGCCAGAAGCTGATCTGGTTTTCACCGCAGAACGAGGTCGCGCTGGAGCAGGACTACAAGAAGAGGTCCAACAACCAGATCGAGTCCATGGCAACGAGCCAGGGGCTCGTGCTGCTCCAGAAGAACTACTCCATCGCGTTCCTCAACGCCACAGGCGCCACACCGGTGCCTCTCGAAGACGGTTCTCGAGAGCTCGTGTCCAAGCTGAAGCTCGTTTCCCGCGGGGCGACGAGCTACAGCCAGATGATCATCTCCGTCAAGGATTCTCTCATCCGGCGCGTCGAAGGGACCCAGACCAACGGGGAGAGGGTGGTCATGGACTTCGCCAATATCCGCACGAACCAGGGGATTCCGGATTCCCGTTTCGTCTATGACTCCCCTCCCTACGCCAACGTCATCCAGGACTGGCTTTTCGACCCGGAAGAGTGACCCATGGAATCGATCGGTGAGAAACTGCGGCTTGCCCGCGAACGCAACAACCTGACGCACGACCAGATCGCGCGGGAAACCCACGTCGCCAAGCGCTTCCTGAAGGCGCTGGAGGACGAGGACTTCACCGTCTTTCCGGGTGAGACCTACGCCATGGGCTTCCTCCGCAGCTATGCGGAATACCTCGGCCTGGATGCGGAAGAGCTCATCGGGATCTACCGCAACATCAAGATCCAGGAGCAGCCGCTTCCCATGAACGAGCTGCTGGAATCTCACCCGCACACTATTCCGCTACGGACCATCATCATCGTGGTGGCGGCGGTGCTCGTGGTGGCAGCGGCCGGTTTCCTCATCTATCGGGCGGCCTCCCACGGCGCCGGTACCTCGACGACCGGACAGAAACCCGGAAGTGCTGCCTCGACGGATTTCGTCTTTCAGGACGAGGTGCGCACGCAGTGGTTCACGCAGGGGGACGGCATCTCCATCCCCTTCGGCGGCAAAAGCTATCGCGTGGTGGTGGCGGGTATCGGGGACTCCCTGACGCTGAAGGTGCCGGGCGGCACGGTCGACATGGGCCTCGGCAAGGAGCGCTACATCGATCTCGACGGGGACTCCAACCCCGACATCAGGATCGTCTGGAACGACGTGGACCGGGCATCCCCGCAGAAAAGGGTGAACCTCGGACTCTACCGCACCTCGGGACAGGCCGCCGCAGCGGCAACCGGTGCCGACGCTTCCTCCTCGAATCTTCCGCCCCCGGCAGGATCGTCAACCCCGCCGGCCCGGTCGGACACGTTCAAGCCTGTCAGCGTGGCGCAGGCCGCGCAGTCGGGCCTGTTCAGCCTCGACTTCACGTTCAAGAACGACTGTTTCTTCCGCTACCTCGTCGACGACAAGGACCGTGAGGATCGCTTCTTCCAGAAGGGGGAGCAGTTCACCATCGACACGGCCAAACAGCAGGTCACGATCTGGCTCTCCAATGCCGGAGCAGCCCGGATGCGCGTCCAGGGCAGGGACTTCGAGCTGGGCGGCCTCGGCGAGGTCGCCACCCGCAAGGTCGCATGGCGCAGGGATACGAATGCGGGTGGGTATGTCCTCGAGATCACCCCGGTCTACTGATCCCTCCGGCAGCAGTTCCGTCAACCGCTCCTTCTACATCGAGAGCCTCGGGTGCGCCAAGAATCAGGTCGATTCCGAGCTCATGATCGCGGCCCTGCAGGGCGCGGGATGGCAGCTTGCCGCCGGGCCTTCGGACGCAGAGGTCATCATCGTCAACACCTGCGGGTTCATCGCAGCGGCCAAGAGCGAATCCATCGAGACGAGCCTCGAGCTGAAAGCGCGAAATCCCGGACGCAAGGTCGTCATGGTGGGCTGCCTCTCCGAGCGCTACGGGGAGGAGCTGCGCGAGCAGCTCCCCGAGATCGATGCGTTCCTCGGCAACAAGGACCCCGCGGCGATCGTCGCTCTCGTCGAGGGGTCCGCCCGTCCTGCTGCTGCGGCCCGTCCGTACGAGCGCCAGCACCTGCTGTCCTTTCCCGGCAGCGCCTACGTGAAGATCGCGGAGGGCTGCGGGAATCGCTGTACGTATTGCGCCATCCCCCTGATCCGTGGGGACCTCGCGAGCCGCGAGCCCGATGCCATCGTCACCGAGATACGCGGGCTCCTGGACCGGGGGGTCAGGGAGCTCATCCTCATCGCCCAGGATCTCGGCTCCTACGGCAAGGACCTCGGGACGACCGGCCTCGTCGACCTCCTCTCGTCGATCTCCCGGCTCGAAGGCGGGTTCTGGGTGCGGATGCTCTACATACACCCCGAGCATTTTCCCGACGGCGTGCTCGACCTCGTCGCCAGCGATGAGCGATTCCTTCCGTACTTCGACCTTCCCCTCCAGCACGCCTCCCCGTCGATCCTTCGCGCCATGGGGCGGCGCGGAGACCCTGAGCGGAACCTCGAGCTCCTGTCAGGGATCAGGGCCCGTCTTCCCCGGGCGGCAATCCGTTCCACCTTCCTCGTCGGGTTCCCCGGAGAAACGGAGGAGGACTTCGACCGCCTGCTCGCATTTCAGGAACAGGCCCGGCTGGACTGGATGGGCGCGTTCACCTACTCCCGGGAGGAGGACACCCGCGCGTACTCCCTCCCCGGCAGGGTGACGAAGGCGGTTGCGGAGAAGCGCAAATCCGAGGTGGAGCTCCGGCAGGTGCCCATCACGGAGCGGGCGCTCGACGCGCGTGTGGGGGAGACGATGGACGTCCTGGTCGAGGAACCCGTCGAGGGGGAGCAGATGTCCATCGGCCGCGGCTACCTGCAGGCCCCCGACGTCGACGGCCTCGTCGTCGTGCGCCGCAGGCTCCCGGCGGGGTCAATGGCGCGCGTACGGATCACCCGGCGCAACGGCGTGGATCTGGAGGGCGAGGTTGTCGACGCCTGAGCCCCAGTACCTCCTGAAGCTCAACGCCGAACAGAGGCAGGCGGTGATCCACGAGGGAGGTCCGCTCCTCATCCTCGCGGGCGCCGGTTCCGGCAAGACACGGGTGATCACGACGAAGATCGCCTGGCTCGTTGACCAACGGGGCGAAAGCCCGCGGTCGATCCTCGCCGTCACCTTCACCAACAAGGCTGCCAGCGAGATGGCCGAGCGCGTGGACAAGATCCTTGGCCACAGTTCGCTCGCCAAGCCGCTGCTCTCGACCTTCCACAGTTTCTGCGTCCGCGTCCTGCGTCGCGACATTGAAGCGCTGCGTGTGAACAACTCCGGCCTGACGCGCAATTTTGCCATCTATGACGAGGTCGATCAACAGGCCGTCGTAAAGATCGCGCTCAAGCGCCTCGCCATCGACGACAAATCTCTCAAGCCGCGCGTCGCGCTCGGGCGCATTTCGTGGGCCAAGAACCACATGATCGATCCGCAGGAGTACTTCCTCGCATCGACCAATCCGATGGAAGAGAAGATCGCGCACATCTTTGAGATCTACCGCAAGGAACTCTTCAAGGCCAACGCGCTGGACTTCGACGACCTGCTACTCGAAACGGTGCGTCTGCTGAAAGTTGTGCCCGAGGTTCGCGAGCGATACAACCGGCGTTACAAATATCTCCTCATTGACGAGTATCAGGACACCAACCGCCCGCAGTATGAGTTGATGAAGCTGCTCGCCGGCCCCGCCCACAACGTCTGCGTCGTCGGCGACGAAGACCAATCCATCTACAGTTGGCGCGGCGCGGATATCAAGAACATTCTCGAGTTCGAAAAGGACTTTCCCGAAGTCCGCACCATCCGTCTCGAGCAAAACTACCGCTCCACGCAATCATCCTCGAAGGCGCATCCGCCGTGGTCGCGAACAACACCCAGCGTAAGGGCAAGACGCTGTTCACCACGCGCGAGGGCGGCTCGCTCATCGGCTACTACGAGGCTCCCGACGGCGAGAATGAAGCGCTCTTCATCGCCGACCGCATCCAGCAATATCTCCGCGAGGCCGGAGCCAGCGATTCCGACACCCTTCCGCGATGCGCCGTCTTGTACCGCACCAACTCGCAGTCCCGGCTGGTAGAAGAAGCGCTGCGCCGCTATCAGATCCAGTACCACATTGTCGGCGGCTTCTCCTTCTATGACCGCGCCGAGGTCAAGGACATCCTCAGTTACATGAAGCTTGTCCTCAACCCGCACGACTCGATTGCACTTGGCCGCGTTGTCAACTCGCCCGCGCGCGGCATCGGCAAAACGACCATGGAGACGCTCGAACGCATCGCCCTTACCACCGGCATCAGCTCCTGGGACGCGATCGCCCGCGCTATCGAAGATAAGCTGCTTCCGGCGCGCGCGCTCACCGCCCTTGCTAACTTCCGCCGCCTCATC
>PLNO01000035.1 GCA_003141795.1 Spirochaetaceae bacterium
ACATCAAAGCCACCCCAAAGCCACCTGATAGCCAGGGGATTGCGACCCCAAAGCCACCCTAAGGCCACCTCAATGCGACCTTAAAGCCACCCTCAAGCCACCTTAAAGCCACCCGAAAGGTAAGGCAGAATGTAGAATGGAGAATGCAGAAGGCAGGTTTGTTGGGGGGCCGTTGGGAAAGTAGTCGCTGGCGACGCGGCGCCGGAATTATCTCGAATGAAAGCAGGGCGATGTCTATTTTGCCGGCAGCGAATATCAATAGGCCGCAGTCAATTCTTAAGACATGAGCGATTTCGTTCATCTGGAGCTTTTGCCGCTGGGCAAGGTGCTGCGGGTCAAGCGCGGCACGCCTTTGCATGATGTGCTGTTCGCACATGGGGTGGAGTTCCCGTGCGGGGGGCGGGGGCTATGCAAGGGTTGCAGGGTCAAGGTGCTGGCAGGCGTGCTGCCGATTACGGACGAAGACCAGCAAAAGCTTTCCGGCGCGGAACTGGCGGAGGGGTGGCGGCTGGCCTGCCAGATGCTCCTTTCAGGGCCCTGCGCGCTTTTCGTTCCCACCGGGACAGTGCCAGGCGGCCAGGTGTTCCAGATCGACGGAGAGGTCGACCGCTGGCAGGCGCAACCGGCAGTCGAGGCCGTCTCTCTGAGCCTTGCGCTCCCTACCCTGTCGGATCTCTCCTCCGATCTTCAGAGAGTCGAGACGGCACTTGAACATGCTCTCCCCGGGAGGCACCCCTCCATAACGCTTCCCGTGCTCGCAACCCTCTCCCCTGCCTTGCGCACGGGTGACGGCCCGATCTGGGTCGTGCTTCGCGGCAACCAGATCGTGAGCGTACGACGAGGGCCGCGACCCCAGCTCCTCGGACTTGCCGTCGATGTCGGCACGACGAAGCTCGCCTTTTACCTCGTCGATCTGGAAAGCGGCAAAACGGTTGCAGCAAAGGGCTCGGCAAATCCCCAGATCGCGGAGGGTGAGGACGTCATGTCCCGGCTGGAGGCCGTCCTTTCCCGCGGCAGGGGGGCTTCCCTGCAGGGGCACATCATGGCCGAGCTCAACGCCGCCTCGGCCGAGATGTGTGCCGCCCACGGGCGGACCCCTCCGGACATCGTCGAGTATTGCGTGGTGGGCAACACCGCCATGCATCATCTCTTCCTTGGCCTTCCCGTGGGTCAGCTCGCCGTCTCACCGTTCGTACCGTCGGTATCCCGGGCCATCGATGTCAGCGCTGCCGAGATGGACCTGGCAGGCGCGCCCGGTGCGATCGTTCACATGCCGGCGATCATCGCCGGGTTCGTGGGCTCGGATCATCTCGCTTTCCTCCTCTCCAGCGGGTTCGGTCTGGACGATTCCACACGGCTTGGCATCGACATCGGCACGAACACGGAGATCGCGCTCCAGGCCGGCGGACGGATCCGCTCCTGCTCCACGGCGTCGGGTCCGGCATTCGAGGGCGCGGAGATACGCCAGGGCATGCGCGCGGAGCCGGGCGCCATCGATCGGGTCAGCATCGACGCAAACGGGGTCGTGGGATTCTCAGTGATCGGTGGCGGCGAGGCGCAGGGTCTGTGCGGATCCGGCATCCTTGACGCGCTGTCCGAGATGCGCAGGGCGGGCATCGTCAACCAGCGGGGCCGGCTGCTCCCGGGAAAGCCGGGCGTCCTGCGCTCGAAGGACGGCGCCCCTGCGTTTCTCATCGCGCCGAGCGCTGGGGGAAGCGGGATGGTGACGCTCGGCCAGGATGATATCGACCACATACTCCTGGCAAAAGGGGCCATCCGGGCGGGCATTGAGATCCTGTTGGAAACCCTGGGCACCTCCGCGATGGACATTGCCGCGGTCGTGATCGCCGGGGCTTTCGGGTGCTCGCTCGACCCTCTGCGCGCCATGAGGATCGGAATGTTCCCCGACCTGCCCAAGGAGAGGATCCTCTTCGCGGGCAACGCCGCCGGGAAGGGCGCGCGGATGATGCTCGCTTCCACGGAGGAACGCAGCCGCGCGGCTCTGCTCGCAAAGAGGGTCGAGTACGTCGAGCTTGCCGTGTATCCGGGGTTTCATTCCCATTTTGCCAGAGGCATCAGAATGCCCGATTGATCGGGCGGGAGGAGTTGGGAAATGTCGAAGCACCAGTACGAGCAGATCAGCAAGGCGGTGACCGAGGGGGAGGAGAAGGATGCCAGACGCCTCGTCGAAGAGGCCCTTGCGGGCAATCGCCCTCCGGAAGAGATCCTGCAGCAGGGAGTGGTGGCGGGCATCACAAGGGCCGGGGAGCTTTGGAAGGCGAACGAGTTCTTCCTCCCCGACGTCATCCTTGCGGCCGATGCGTTCAAGGCGGCGATGAGCGTCCTGGAGCCAAAACTGCGGGCCACCGTGAATGGAAAGAAGGGGAGGAAGTTCGTCATCGGCGTCGTTGCCGGGGACATGCACGACCTGGGAAAGAGCCTGGTGATCGCGATGCTGCAGTCATCGGGCTTCGAGGTCATCGACCTGGGGATCGACGTGCCGCGTGAGAAGTTCATCGATGCCGTAAAGACGCACCAGCCCGCCATCCTGGGGATGGGGGCGTACATGACCACGACGATGCTGGAGATGAAATCCGTGATCGCCGAGCTTGCGGGGAAGAACCTCCGTCAGGGCCTGAAGATCATGGTCGGGGGAGTGCCCACGAGCCAGGAGTTTGCGAAGGAGGTGGGGGCCGACGCGTGGGGCAAGGACGCGCTGGACACGGTGAAGAAGGCTTTGGAGATGGTGGGGGGGTGAGTCATGGCAAATACGATGGGCGAAATGATCCACGGCATGCTCTACGGCAAAGGATTTCATGTGGGGCACCTCACTGGCTTGGGCCGTGTGGTCGCCACGATGGCAGGCGCACATGCAGACACCGTAGCGTTCATGGGACCGCAGATTCACGACCACGCGATGCGTATCGCGGGGGTGCCTGCTGCCAGGTACTATCGCGAAGCCGAGCTTCTGGTGAGCACTCAAATGGCCGTCGAGCGCTGGTATGGATTCGACACGTATACGATCATTCCCGACGCGTACAACTTCGAGGTCGAAGCCCTCGGCGCGAAAATGATCTACAGCGACAATGCAATGCCCACGGTCGATACCAACAATCCCCTCATCGGCGGCAGGATCGATCTCGACAAGCTGGGGGATCTGGATCCATCGAAGGGGCGCATTCCCATGGCGGTCGAGATCGCCCGCCTGGTGCATGACAGGGTCTCCGGACCCCTCGCCTCGGGTTTCTTCTGCTCGCCGTTCAGCCTCATCTGCCAGGCCATGGGATACCCGGGCGCGGTGCGCGCTCTGAAGCGGGATCAGGTTCTTGCAAAAGAGCTTTTCGATTTTGCGGAAAACAGGGCCATCTTTCCCTACCTGAAGGCGCAGTCCCTCGTGGGCGGAAAATCCGCAACCGGTGCCGATGCGTGGGCTGCGTTTCCCAACCTGACGCCTGAGCTCGTCGAGCAGTGGGTGGTGCCTTCGGCGAAGCGTCTGGCTGAACGCGGCACAAAGGAGCTCGGCATGTCCGCAGCGGCCGGCACCGCGGCGTGCGATTACTGCGAGGAGGATCCGGCGAAGTTCGACAAGCAGATCATGTTCAATTGCTGGGAAACGGGGGGCAAAACGATGTTCATCGACGCTGCATTCGCCGGGATGGGGCGGACGCAGGACTGGAACATGGAGTGGCTCCAGGAGTTCGCGGTGACGCACGGCAAGAAGGGGAAAAAGAAGCTGATCATGGCGTCCTTGAACGCGCGTTTCGTCCGCGACAGCTCTCCAGCGCAGATCGCCGACAAGGTCCGCCAGTGGATCGACATCATGGGGAGGGACGGCAAGCTCATGTTCTTCATTGCCAACGCCCCCATGGATACTCCCCCCGTGAACATCCATACCGCGGTACATGCGGTGCGCACGTTCGGCCGCTACCCGATCGCCGGGGACCTGAACGCGATCCGCCTCGATCCTCCCGCCTTCAAACCGTTCGACGAATGGCTCAAGGGCCAGCCGGAGGAGGATGTCATCCTCAAGGGCCGGGAAAAGGTATGAAGGAATGCTGCTGAAGGGGAGGGGGCTGGAGCTGAACGTTGATCCTTCCGTCGGGGTCCATGTCATCGGAGAGAGGATCAACCCGAGCGGCAAGCCCGCGCTGCGCAAGGCGTTGATCGAAGGTGATTGGGATGCGGTCGCGGGAGAGGCGCAGGCGCAGGTGAAGGCAGGCGCAGCCGTCATCGATGTGAACGTCGGCGGCAGGGGGGTGGATGAGACGGCAGCGCTTCCCCGTGCGGTGCGCGCCGTGTCGGAGGCGGTGGACGTTCCCCTGTGCATCGATACCCGCGTTCCCGCAGCGTTGGAAGCCGCGCTCGCCGTATGTCCCGGCAGGCCGCTGGTGAACTCGATCAGCGCGGAGGCGAAGGCGCTCCAGGAGATCCTGCCGATCGTCGCGGGGCGACGCCTGCCGGTGATCGTGCTCTGCATGGGACAGGAGGGGATCCCCGCCACGCCGGCAGGCCGTCTGGAGTGCGCACGCCGCGCAATGGAGGCGGCCGTGGCCGCTGGCATCGATGCAGCTGATATCGTCTTCGATCCACTGGTCATGACAGCGGGGGCCGATGACAAGGCCGCACGGCTTGCCCTGGAGACGGTACGGCTGCTGCGAAAGGAGTTCCCGTCGAACAGCATCACCGGCGGAACAAGCAACGTGAGCTTCGGGATGCCTGCCCGGTCCCGGCTGAACGCGTGTTTTCTCCCGGCGGCAGCCATGCTCGGGCTGAACCTGCCGATCACAGATCCTACGGACGGCGCGTTGCGATTCGCCCTCCTGGGATGTAATATCTTTCTCGGCTGCGACGCTCAGAACAGGTCATTCATGAAAGGCTACCGTGAGCTGAGGGCGAGCGGGCAGATCCAGTGACGCCCTCCACCGCGGGAGCCGGCGTTTCCAGGCGGATCGATCAGAGGAGGAGCCTCCTGAAGGCGGAGATTGTTGCGTGCAAGACAGTCGGGGGGGAGCTGCAAAGCTTCCTCCCCGACGGCATGCGCTGCACCCTCCTCGAGTTCGGCCTGCACCTCGACCCCGACAGGCTCCACACCGCGTTGCAGAAGCAGATCGACGATCACCCGCCGGGTATCGACACCATCCTCCTCGGCTACGGCATGTGTTCCCGTGGCACGGTGGGACTGGAGTCCCGGGACGTCAGGCTCGTCATACCGAGGGTGGACGACTGCATCGGCCTGTTCCTGGGCTCGCGTGAAGAGTATCTGCGGCAGAATCGGGAGGCACCGGGCACTTTCTACCTCACAAGCGGGTGGATAGAGTGCGGCGACGATCCCTACCGGGAGTATCTATCGCTCTGCGCGAAGTACGGCCCGGAGAAGGCTTCCCGCATCGAACGGCTGTACATCAACAACTACACGAGACTGGCGTTCATCCGGACAGGGGAAGGGGATGCCGAGCGCCATCTGAGCTACGCGCGCGCGCAGGCGGAGTTCTTCGGGTTGCGTTTCGAGGAGATCAGGGGCTCGCGCACACTGCTGGAAAAGCTCCTCACCGGCACATGGGACGATGACTTCGTCGTCGTTGAACCGGGACAGACCGTGCGGCAGGAGATGTTCATCGATTGAGGCCGGCCCTCACACCGTGACGCTGTTCTCCCGGACCGCCACGGCCCAGTCGCCCTTCTCACGCGCCCCATCTCGTGGGTCACCGTCCTGATGGGGCGTATCACCTGCTGGAAAAAAGATCTCCATATAGAAAGAAAAGAGCAGAAAGAGGGCGATGAGCACGACCCGCGCGACACTGGCGAATGATTCTATGTCCTTGGCGACCCGCGAGTAGTTGGTGATCGCGACGAGGGTCCACCGGGTCGAGGGGACGGTTGATTGGGAGATCAGGAACGTGTTTCCTCCGCGCTTCAGGACGGCAGGGGACAGCAGGGCCGCTCCAGCGTGGTGCCCGCGCGTGCGGCCGAGGTGGACAGGATGGCACGAGACTGTGCGTTCACGAGGATCAGCTCCTCGTTGGAGGCGGTATATCCATAGTCGGTGATGGCGTCCAGGGAGGGGACGCGGAAAGCGACCACGAGGGCTTCGTAGCCGCGCCGCAAATCCTCGGCGCTCGGGCACACGGCCACTTTCAGGAGCGGTCGTCGCGTGGCGTTCAGGCTGTAACTGTCCAGATCGTCGAGGATCACTGTGGAGTTCGGTTGGGCCGTTGTTGCGGTAGAGGAACACCGGCAGGCCGCGCATGTACAACGCGACAGCGCCGGTCTTGTCCGAGTAGTTGAAGAACGCGGAGAGCCGATCCTCCAGGACCTTGGAGGCCTCGTAGGATTCCCGAGAGGACCTGCTCCGTGCGTACCTCTGCACGTACTCGCTGAAATGAACGTCGGTGGAGAGGGTCGCGGTGAGCAGCGTGGTGCGCCGCAGCTCTTCGTCGATGCTCTGGGTGAGCTGGGAAAGGGTCTGATTGATGCGGGTCTCCGCGAGGTTCACCGTGAACCTGCGGTATCCCACGGTGACCGCGACGCCGAGCACGACGACTGGCACGGCGATGACCAGGAGGAATACGAGGAAGAAGCGCCGCACCAGCGATTTTCTCGTCAGTATCTGCGGTCGGTGCATTGCCCCCAGTATGCGTGCACCCCGCCGGAAGTGCAAGAAATTATTCGGCGCCGCTGACGGGTACCGTCATGGTCCTCGTGGGAATCATCAACATTTTCGTCCGAAGTATTGCGAAGGCCCGACATGCGCCCCGTACCGCAGGACTATCGCCTGGGGGCACGGAGCGCTCGTTGCCGGTCGGGAACAAATCTACTTCTTCTTCTTGTTGACAGCGGTAAGCGCTTTTGCGTCGTCCGAGGTGACGAAGACACCGCGCGCCGTCTTGCCGGTGAATGCTGTCGCCCAGGATGACTGGATGTTGATGCCGGCGTCCGCAAGCTTCTTCGTGACCTTGTGGAGACGTCCCGGTTCGTTAGCCATCTCCACGCAGACTGCGCTCTGCTCCTTGATTTCGACTCCGAGCGGCGCGAGCGCCTTTTTCGCCTTTACCGCATTCTTCACGGCGATCGTGAATTCTGCAGTTGCGCCTGAATCAGAAGCTCTGAAGGCCTGGATGCTCAAGCGTGCGTCTGCGAGGAGCTCGCTGACGGCGGCGAGCTGGCCCGCCTTGTTCGGGAGTGTGAAGCTGACGAGCTTCACGCTTGTTGCCTTTGCCATGATGTCCTTTCCTTTCCATTCGAAATCTCAGCCGGCCGCTAATGTCAGCTGAACGGTATATATCTTTCCATTCATGACGTACCGCAGAGTCCCGTCGGCTTCCACCAGAAGGTGGCAGTTTGCGGGTGTGGCGGCGCCCTGCGCATAACGGACCCCTGTTCCTGGTTCCCCTCGCACACCGCTGGGGCCCTGCTCACCGCGGGCTCCTGCGTCTCCCCGGGATCCCTGAGGACCCTGCGGTCCGACCGGACCTTGCGGTCCCGCGGGACCCGCTTCGCCCTTCGGTCCCCGCTCTCCCTGTACGCCTTGTGCGCCCTGAGGAAGCCCGAGAGCAAGAACGCCTGTTGCGGAATCAAGCACCGCGGTTGGCGACTCCCCGGGGCCCAGTGCGGTCACCGTGACGCCTGAGAGGGGTGACGGTGTGACTTTTGCGGACCTCTTCTTCTTTTCAGACTTTTCCGCTAGTTTTGCCTTCTTCTTTTCCTTTGGCATGTTCTCCTCCCTTCTCCTGGGGCGCCTTCGCCTGGTCGCGCTGTTTTGGCTTGTGCGCGCTCAGGAACGTATCGAGCGCATCGTTGACGACGTCCGTATACTTGATTTTCGGTGTGGCTCGATCAGGCCTGCGATTGTAGCTTTTGATGTACAGATCGAGCTTCTCCTGGTTCCCCGGGGCGATCTCGACATTGATCGTGCGGGGAGACTCTTTGTCCTTGTGCTGTTTTTTTCCCACCGCGCGTGCTCCTTCAGGCTTTTTTCGTCTTCAGATACTCGACGAGCGCCCGGTTGATGACATCAGCGGATTTGTAGCGCGGGGTGACGCGTTGCGGGTCCTGATTATAGCCGTCGATGAAATCCTTCATGCGGTGCCAGTTCGACGGGGTGATCTCGACGTGGAGCTTCTTCGCCATTCCCTGCCCTCCTGCGAATTATAGTATGCAATTTGTGAACGAAATACAATCATAAAATGCACTAAATAGGTGCAAATAAAATGTGGCGACGCACGGCACCGCGCGGGGGGATTCACCAATTCTTAACCGAAAGCTCAGCGTTTTATAACACTTTGGCGCTTTCCTGCACTGAAGCAGGAGAGAAATGATCAGAACGAAAGTTGCCGTGCTCCTGACAGCCCTTGCTCTGTTTCTTTCAGGCTGCGCGACCCGGCCGCAGCTCGTCGTGCTGTCAGGCTCGGAGAATCAGACCCTCGAGCCGCTGTTGCGGGAGTTTTCCCAGAAGAGCGGCATCGACGTCCAGATGAAGTACAGCGGTTCGGTGGACATCATGCTGGAGCTGCAGAAGGGAGCGGCTGCCTATGATGCCGTGTGGCCGGCCAGCAGTCTGTGGATTTCACTCGGTGACTCCGGCCGTAAAGTGAAGCTCGCCCGCTCGATCATGACGTCGCCCGTCGTGTTCGGCATCAGGAAAAGCGTTGCGCAGAACCTTGGATTTGTCGGCAGGGAAGTACACGTCAGGGACATCCTGAGGGCAATCGAATCGAAGAAGCTTTCCTTTGCAATGACCTCGGCGTCGCAGTCCAACTCCGGCGCGAGCGCCTATCTCGGCTTCCTGTACGCCCTCCTGGGCAATCCCGACGTCATGACCGCGGAGGATCTGGCAAAGCCCGGCCTGAAAGAAGGAATACGGACCTTGCTGTCCGGCATCAATCGATCTTCCGGCAGCTCGGGCTGGCTGAAGGATCTGTTCCTTTCTGCCAACTACGATGCAATGGTGAACTACGAGTCCCTCATCATCGAGGCGAACCAGGCCTTGGTGAAATCCGGAAGGGAGCCCTTGTACGTCGTGTATCCCGTGGACGGCATCGTGATGTCCGACTCTCCCCTGGGGTACGTCAACAACGGCAACCAGAAGAAGGAAGAGTCGTTCAGGAAGCTCCAGGAGTACCTCCTCAGCGACGAGGTGCAGGCGCGGATCTCCGCTCTGGGTCGGAGAACGGGGATCGGCGGCGTTTCCTCGGCCTTCGACAAGGCGGTATTCAACCCCGCGTGGGGAATCGATACCTCCCGCATCCTTTCTCCCATCCGTCTTCCCGCGGCTGATGTCATTCTCCAGGCGCTGACGCTCTATCAGACCGAGTTCCGCAAGCCCTCCCTCACCGTCTACTGCCTCGACTACTCGGGGAGCATGGCGGGAAACGGCTCCCGACAGCTGAAGGAAGCGATGGGGCTCCTGCTCGACTCGGAAAAGTCGCGTCAGTTCCTTCTGCAGCCGGGGAACGATGACCTCACCGTCGTCATCCCCTTCAGCGACAGGGTTCTCGACACGTGGCAGCAGAAGGGGAACGATCCGCAGGCGCTTGCAGCCCTTTTGCGGGAGATCACCGACCTCACCCCGACAGGCGGCACCGATATTTATACCCCCGTCATGGAAGGGCTGGATCGCATCGCACAGATGCCGGATTTCGACGCCTACGTGCCCGCGGTGATCCTCATGACCGATGGGCACTCGAATACGGGCAGGTCGCTCAGAGACCTCCAGGCCGATCTGCATTCACTCGGGAAGGACATCCCGATATTCTCCATCATGTTCGGTGATGCCTCGGAACAGCAACTGACGGCGATTTCCGATCTCACTCACGGGCGCGTGTTCGACGGTCGCAATGACCTCGTTACAGCCTTCCGCAACGTGAAGGGCTACAACTAGGTGGCACAGCCAGAGGGAAAAAAACCGGCGGGGCCCGTCGTCGGAGCTCTCGCGGGCGTGGCCGGGGGCGGAATCTTCCTTGCCCTGTGGCTGCTGTTCGGGGTGCCATTGATCCCTTCGCTCGTCATCGGGGTGGTCGGCTATGGCGCGGGCTTGCTCGTATTCCGACGCCCGCCGCGAAGCCTCGAGATAGCGATTCCCGGCGTGCCGCGGGAAATGATCGAAACCGCGCTCCACGAAGGCGCCGAGAAGATCTCCGAGCTGAAGGGCCTGTCGCCCAGGATCACCGACCGCACGATCAGAGCGAAGTTCGACGCGATCGTAGGGGCCGCGGAAAGCATTGTCGCCGACCTGAAAAAGGACCCGAAGGACGTCCGCGCGGCTCGGCAGTTCCTGACCTATTACCTGGACGCCACCATCAAGATCGTCTCCCGGTACGCGGATCTCTCGGAGAAGAATCTGCCGTCCGTGGAAATCCAGGAATCGCTGCGCAAGGCGGAGTCCATGCTGGAGATGCTGCGCGCGGCGTTCGAGAAGCAGCACGCCCGGCTCCTCGAGGACGACGTGCTGGACCTCGACGCGGAGATGTCGCTGCTGAAGCAGACCCTGCGGATGGAGGGGCTCGGCGAGGAGGATAAGAAGGAATGAAGGGCAGGATAATCGGCATCATCGTCCTCGTTCTCATCATTGCCGGGGCGCTGGTCTGGCAGCTGGGATTCAGGAAGAACGTGAACATGGGCGCCGTGCTGACCGGGAAGACGGAGACCGTGAAGGGCCTGATCGGCAGCGAAAAAACCGGCTTTCTGGAGAACGACCAGATCCGTGGGATCCTCAAGAGCAGATTCGCGATCGTCGTCGACTACTCGAAGGCCGGCAGCATCGAGATGGTGCGTGGGAACGTCGCAAGCGACATCGATTTCCTCTGGCCTTCGAGTCAGGTGGCGTTGGAGCTGTACCGCATGACCAGGGACAACGCCTCGGTGAAGAGCGAGATCATCTTCAGCTCACCGATCGTCCTGTACTCCTGGGACATCGTGTGCGATGCGCTGATGAAGCAGGGATTGGTTCAGAAGGAGCAGGACTCCTATTTCGTCTCCGATTTCCGCAAGCTGCTGGCCCTCGATACCGCCAACACGAAATGGTCGGAGATCGGGCTTCCCCAGCTCTACGGAAGGATCAGTATCACCTCCACCGATCCGAACAAGTCGAACTCGGGCATGATGTTCGCGGGGCTCATGGCGAACGTCCTGAACGGCGACGTCGTCGACGCGACGTCGGTGACACCGCTCCTGCCGACGCTTCGAGGATTCTTCGGAAGACTCGGGTACATGGAGAACACGACCGGCGTGCTCTTCGAGCAGTACCTGCGCAATGGCGTCGGCTCCTATCCCCTCATAGTGGGGTACGAGAACCAGATCGTTGAGTTCGCCCTGCAGCACGCGGACATCTGGCCGAAGGTGAAGGAGAAGATGCGCATCCTCTATCCCGTGCCCACCGTCTGGAGCTCTCACCCTTTCATCTCGCTCTCGGCGAAAGGGACGAAGCTCATGGAGGCCCTGAAGGACCCCGAGATCCAGAGGGTCGCGTGGGAGCAGCACGGGTTCAGAACCGGGCTCGCAGGGATCCAGAACGACCCCCACCGCCTCTTGGTGCAGGGCATTCCCGAAAGCGTCACGAAAGTCATTCCCATGCCGACCCCGCAGGTCATGGACACGATACTCGCATCCATCCAGGGAGGATCCAAATGAGCGATCTCGTCAAACGGGAAGCGGACCACGTCGGAGACGTTTCTGCTCTCGCGCCCGAGGATCAAAAACGGGCCATGGCGATAGCGGCGCAGATCGACGTGAACGATTCACAGGCCCTCATCCAGTACGGTGTGGGCGCACAGAGCAAGATTTCCGGCTTTGCGGACAGCATGCTCACGCAGCTTCGCGCCAAGGACAGCGGATACGTGGGGGACGTTCTCACCTCCCTCGTGCTGAAGATAAAGGAGGTGGACGCGGGCAGCCTGACGGGGAAGGGCGGGTTCCTGGGCGGCCTGCTGGGAAACCTGGCAGGGGCATTCAAGCGTTTCATTGCGCGCTATGAAAAGCTCAGCGTTCAGATAGAAAAGATCATCGACGAGCTGGACGCCGCGCGCATGACCCTGTTGAAGGACATCACGCTGCTGGACGGGTTGTACGCGAAGAACCTCGACTATCTCAGGGAGCTTTCCGTCTACATCGCAGCGGGCCAAATGAAGCTATCGGAGCTCCGTGAGAAGACGCTCCCCGAGCTGCAGGCGAAGGCCGAGGCGTCGAAGGATCCGATGGACGCTCAGAGGATGCAGGACTTCAACCAGTTCCTCGACCGTTTCGACAAGAAGCTCTACGATCTGAAGCTCACCCGAATGGTGAGCATCCAGACCGCGCCGCAGGTTCGGCTGATCCAGAACAGCGACCAGCTCCTGGTGGAGAAGATCCAGAGCTCGATCCTCAACACCATCCCGTTGTGGAAAAACCAGATTGTCATCGCCATCAGCCTGTTCCGGCAGAAAAAAGCGCTCGACCTCCAGAAGGAGGTCACGAAGACGACCAATGAGCTGTTGTCGAAGAACTCCGAGATGCTGAAACAGGGCACCGTCGAGGTGGCCCGGGAATCGGAGCGGGGGATCGTCGAAATCGAGACGCTTCAGAAGGTCAACACGGACCTCATCAGCACGATCGAGGAGACCCTGCGCATCCAGGAAGAGGGCAGGACGAAGCGCCAACAGGCGGAGGGCGAGCTTGCCCGCATGGAGGGCGAGTTGAAAGCCCGGTTGACGACGATCAAGGGGAGCTGAAGGGCATGAGCGGATCCCCGGCCGTGGAGAATGAGATGCGGGCAGACGTGGCGCGGTCCCGCGTCGCTGCAATAGACGTCGGCACGAACGCGATCCGTTTTCTCGCCGTCGAGTCCGACGGCGGGGAGGGCTTTCACGTCCTTGCGGAGACGCGCCTGCCAATCCGTCTGGGGCACGGGGTCTTCGGCAACGGCCGCATCGATGCGGGCGCCGCAACGGAAGCGGTGGAGGGGCTTGCTACCGTCAATCGCCAGATACGGGAGCTGTCCATCGGCCGCTATCGCGCCGTTGCCACGAGCGCGGTGCGGGAAAGCCCCGACCGTCGTGGCTTTGTTCGCCGCGTGCGGGAGGAAGCGGGTATCCGCCTGGAGGTCATCGCCGGCGCGGAGGAGATCAGGCTCGTGCACACCGCCGTTCGCAGGCGGATCACGTTGGGGGTCGATCCCTGGCTCCTCATCGAGCTGGGCGGGGGAAGCGTCGAGATCGCCCTCGTCGACGCCAGCCGGATCCTCTGGTCCGAAACGCATGCCATGGGTGCGGTGCGCCTCGTGGAGCTCTTCGCACGCGGGGGCGAGGATCCCGGGCGCTTTTCGCGGCTCGTGGAGGAATACGCCTCGACGATCCGTCTTCCCGACAGGATCATCGGCCGCCCGGTGGACGGTCTCATCGCCACTGGCGGGAACAGCGAGGCCATCGCC
Organism: Spirochaetaceae bacterium; assembly: GCA_003141795.1. The sequence continues at coordinate 13,400 of PLNO01000035.1, forward strand.
AGAATTTGCAGGTCCGGCTCAGAATCGGCTGGCACACAGTCCGTCTCTCTGTCGGAGGTGCGGAAACTCATCGGTGAGCTGGCGGCGATGTCGGTGCAGGACAGGCAGCGCTCGTACGGGCTGCGCGCCGACCGTGCGGACGTCATCCTCCCCGCCGCCATCGTCTATGCGGTTCTTCTGGAGAGAGTGGGCGCGCGGGAGATGCTCGTGCCGGGCGGCGGCGTCAAGGAGGGGATCGTGGTGGAGTTGTTGCAGGGCCGCAGAGAGCGTCTGGAAACGCGCCAGAAAGGGATCGAGGACGACGCGCTTGCTCTGGGGCGGAAGTTCCTCTTCGACGAAAATCACGGACAACAGGTGGCTCGGCTCGCCTCCGCGTTGTTCGACCAGCTGAAACCGATCCACGGCATGGGCGAAAAGGAGCGGCGCATCCTTCGGACGGCAGCCCTCCTCCATGATGTCGGCGGGTTCGTGAGCTACAAGGGTCACCACAAGCATTCGATGTACCTGATCGCCCGCGCGGAGCTGCCCGGATTCACTCCCCGGGAGATGCACCTGATGGGCGCCATCGCACGCTATCATCGCAAGGCTGCGCCTTCGACTCTCCACCCCGAGTTCTCACAACTCCCCGCGGCGGATCGGGAACGGGTGCGGCGGTGCGCGGCGCTCCTGCGCGTCGCCGATGCCCTGGACAAAGAGCATCGACAGAAGATCCAGGACGTCAACGTCTCCGTGAAGGGGCGCATCGTTCAGATTCGCGTCGAGGGGGCGAACGATCTCCTGCTGGAACAATGGGCACTGAAGAAAAAGGACGACTTATTCCGCGATGTCTTCAGTTTCCAGATCACCCTGCTGGGAGCCGGAGAGCCCGGGCATGAGTGAGCCCATGGTCGACCTGAACGAGCCGCGGCTCTTCATCGACAGGGAGCTGTCGCTCCTCGATTTCTTCGGGCGCGTGCTGGAGGAGGCGCGGGATGCCTCCAACCCTCTGCTGGAGCGCGTGAAGTTCCTGTCCATCGTGAGCTCGAATCTCGCCGAGTTCTTCATGGTGCGCGTGGCAGGACTCAAGCAGCAGATCGAGGCAGGTGTCGTCGAATATTCTCCTGCGGGAATGAGCCCTGCGGCGCAGCTGGAGTCCGTGCGGCTGCGATCGCAGGACCTGATGCATGAGACCCGTGCATGCCTGCGCGACCTCTTTCCTCTTCTGGAAGAGGCGGGAATCTGCATTCGTGATTACACAGAGCTTTCCGCAGAGCAGAAACGCGAAGCTGACCGGTATTTCGAGCAGATCGTCTTTCCGGTGCTCACGCCTCTGGCGGTGGATCCCGGGCGCCCGTTTCCCCACATTTCCAACATGAGCCTCAACCTTGCCCTCGTCATAAGGGATCCGCAGGGAGAAGAGCGCTTCGCCCGCATCAAGCTGCCGTCCACACTTCCCCGGCTCGTCAAGCTTCGAGAGGACGGCACCGCTCAGGGAGGAACGCCGGCATTCCTTTGGATCGAGCAGCTCGTTGCCGCGAACGTCGCCACTCTGTTCCCCGGCATGCATGCCGTGCAGTCACACCCCTTCCGTGTCACGCGCGACGCGGAGGTGTCCATCCAGGAGCTTGAAGCCGAAGATCTGCTCGAAACGATCGAGCGCGGGGTACGCCAGCGGAGGTTCGGAAGGGTCGTTCGGCTCACCGTGGACACGGCGATGCCCGAAGGCATCCGCGATATCCTGACGGAGAACCTGGAGGTGGAGCCGGAGGACGTGTACACGATGGAGCCCCCGCTGGGGATGACCGATCTCGCGGAGCTGCATGGCCTGGACCGTCGCGATCTGAAGGATCCCCCTTTTTCTCCCGCGCTTTCCGCGGGGTTGGATGAAGGGGAGGAGGATATCTTCTCCGCCATCCGCAGGCACGACATCCTTCTCCACCATCCCTACGATTCATTCGCCCCTGTCGTGGAGTTCCTCACTACCGCGGCACGGGACCCCTCCGTGCTCGCCATCAAGCAGACGCTCTACCGGGTGGGACAGAACTCGCCCGTCGTCGAGGCCCTGCTGGGGGCGGTGCGCCGCGGGAAACAGGTTGCCGTTCTTGTCGAGCTGAAGGCCCGCTTCGACGAGGAGAGCAACATCGAGTGGGCCCGGGCGCTGGAAAGCGAAGGGGTCCATGTAGTCTACGGACTGCTCGGCCTGAAGACCCATTCCAAGATAGCACTTGTCGTGCGCCAGGAGGGGGACCGGATCCGCCGCTACGTGCACCTCTCAACGGGAAACTACAATGCCGTCACTGCCCGCCAGTACACCGACCTGGGGCTTTTCACGTGCGACGACGGTATCGGGGCGGACGCCTCGAACATCTTCAACTACCTCACCGGCTACTCGGCCAAACGGACCTACGAGCGATTCCTCGTGGCCCCCTTCACGCTGCGCTCCGGCCTGGAATCACTCATCCGCCGGGAAATCAGGGCACAGCAGGACGGGGGCAACGGGCACCTCGTGTTCAAGATCAACGCGCTCGTCGACAAGGCGATGATCCAGCTCCTCTACGAGGCTTCACAGGCCGGTGTGCGCATCGAGCTCATCGTGCGCGGAATGTGCTGCCTGCGGCCGGGAATGGCGGGGGTGAGCGAGACGATCCAGGTCCGCAGCATCGTCGGCAGGTTTCTCGAGCACAGCCGTGTGTTCTGGTTCCACAACGGCGGGAACGAGGAGGTATATCTCGGAAGCGCGGATCTCATGGGCCGCAACCTGGATCGGCGCGTGGAAATACTCTTTCCGATCCTGGACCCCCGCATAGTACGCCAGGTGCGGACCGAAGTGCTCGACGTGTGCCTTGCTGATACGCGTAAGGCCCGCATTATGACCTCTGACGGGGAGTACCATCCCGCCGCGCGGACCGCGGAAGCCGAACAATTGGATTCCCAGGCCGAGTTCATCCGCCGCCGGCAGCTGGCGGGGAAGCGGGGATAGCGCATGGAGATCGAGGCCAAGCTCCTTGTCCCCGATCCCGTGACGGCTGACCGCATCCGCTCCGCGCAAGCGTGGGGGAGCGGCTACGAGCTTCTCCCTGGCGTAACGATCGCGGTCGTCGATACGTACCTCGACACGGATTCGATGGCGCTTCATGCGGCCGGGTATGCCTGCAGACGCCGCACGGTGGAAGGTGTGATCGTCATGACCTTGAAGGCCCTCGGTGGAGCCTCGCAAGCCATCCATCGGCGGGAAGAGCTGGAGCAGACCCTGGCCCTCGACAGCCAGCCCTCCCAATGGCCTGCCGGACCGGTGCGTGAGAAGGTCCTCTCTCTGATCGGTGACCAGAAGCTCCAAGCACTCTTCGACCTCCGCCAGGATCGCTTCGTGAGGGACGTCGTGTTCTCCTCGCGTCGTATCGCTTCGGCAAGCCTCGATTTCGTGACGGTGGAAGGGGATGCCGGGAAGAAGGAATGGCACGAGCTCGAGATCGAGCTCCTTCCCGACGGAAACGAGCAGGACCTCTCGGTGATCACCGAATGGGTCAGATCCGCCTACGGTCTGCGTCCGTCCCTGTCGTCGAAGTTCGACGCTGCCCTGGCCGCGGCACGAAAAAAGCCCGCACCGCGTCGGGCTCCCGCCGTGCGGAGGGCTGCGCGCACTCAGACCGTCGAGCTCACGGCCCCCGCTACCCCCACCGAGGAGAGCTTCCTGTCGGTTCTTTCCACCATGGGGTACCGCGCGCAGCCGCGTGCGCGGCGGACCGAACGATTGCTGTTCTACGACACCTCTGACGGTGTCGCGGCGAAAAAGGGACTCACTCTCCGCTTCTCTCCGACCGATCGGGAATGGAGGCTATGCAGTGGTGAGCTGACGAAAGCCGTTGCGCCCGTCACGGGAGAGGAGGCACCCGACGTCGCAGAGATATCCAGGCTCCTGCCGCAGGGAGCTTCCCCCGGCCCATGGATCGTTTTCCTGCACGTAGAGCTCCGCGAAAACGCATATCGCCTGAAAGGCCCGTCAGGCCAGCCATTGACGTTGCGTATCCGGATGTGGGACCTCGAATCGGCGCAGGAGCCGATCGTAAAAGACTTCATGATGGATCTATCCGTGTCGGGCGCCGCACCCTCCACGGATCTGGGGTACCTGACCTCGCTGCTGACGACCCGGCTCGCGTGCATGCCGATCGCGGCGACGGTCCTGACCCGGGGGCTCGCCGTGTTGGGCTTGCCTGCGCCCGGTGCCCCGATGCCGGACGAGTTCCGCCTCCGTCCCGGTGACACGGTTTTCCACGCACGGCACAGGATCCTGGCCGGCGAGGCGTGGCGTATCGGGGAGTGTCTCACGGGAGTCGCCAAAGACCTCGATCCGGAATACGTTCACCAGATGCGCGTGGCCACGCGCCGCGCCCGTTTCGCTTTGCGACTGTTCGATGGGACCGAGGCCGAGGAGGCGCGCGCCCTTACCTTGGAGCTGGGATGGCTGGCTGATCTCCTGGGTGACGTGAGGGACAAGGACGTGCTCATGGTGCGCTGCCG
>PLNO01000105.1 GCA_003141795.1 Spirochaetaceae bacterium
CTCGCGGATCTCCCGCACGACGAGCTGCCGTGATTCATCGTCGGGCGTGAGCCGTCCGTCCGGCAGCGCGAGCATCTCGTGGTGGGAGAGCCCCATGACGGACTCCGCCGCCGCGGACTCCGCCGCGCGCGTCTCCATTGTACCCCTGCTGCCCATCTCCCCCCGGGTGAGTGAGATCACCCCCGTGCGTGCACCGCCGCGCGCGGCCCGTATGAGGGTGCCGCTCGCGCCCAGCTCAACGTCGTCGGGATGCGCGCCGAAAGNNGAAGGGCAGCGCGCACAGCGTGCGCTCTTGCAATCCGCCGCGGGGCGCGAGCGCCGCGACGAGCCGGCTCACCTGGCCGCGCAGTATCGCATTCTTCTTGCGCGCGGCCTGCGCGATCTTGCGGTCGATGAAGTCGAACTGGCGCAGCGCCCTCGACGAGCCGATGACCGCCGTGCGGTGGAGCGTGGGATCCAGGCGGTCGATCTCTCCGACAATCCCCCGCCACGTGTCTGCAACGGCGATGCGGCCGTCGGTGATGCGCGCCGTGAGCGACGCGGGAATCTCCCGCTGAAGGATATCGTCGATGACGTGCTCACCGCGCTCCAGAACCTGCTTCAAATCGACATCCAGCTTCGTCCTGAGCTTCTCCACCTTCGGTTCCACCAGCGTGAGTGAGGAGCGGGGGAACATGAGCGGCATCGGGATGCCCATGCGCTCGTAGGCAAGCGTGAGCTCGGAAAAATAGGCGAGCTCCGACGGCCCCAGCACCACGGCGAGGGAGGGGAAGAGGGTGTCCTCGAACAGCGGCCGCAGAACGGCATTCGGCGTGAAGGTGCCGGGGCTCGCGCGGAGAAGCGATGCAAGCTCATCCGTGGTGAACCGCTTGCCCGATCCCTTCAGCTCGAAGCCTGCATCCTTGACGAGGACGGCGTCACGGGCAGGGTCCTGATGGAAGAGGGTGAGATACCCCGGGCGCAGCTCGATCTGCACGGGGTAGCCCTCTTTCACCAGATGCTCGGTCTGCTCGATGACCGCGGCGCTTACCGGACTCTTCTCCCTGATCTCACGTTCGAACAGGGGGTGCGCGATCGTCTTCAATCGGTCATCCGACGGGTCGACCAGGACGACCTCGTGGTCACGGAAGAGCCACGCCATCCACGCGCCGAATGCCTGGGGATAGGTGCGTCCCGGCGTGTAGGCCGCGCGGACCGCCGTGAGCACCTCCTCCGTGTGCTCCGCTTCGGGCAGCAGCGTGGCAAGCTCGTCGAGCATCGGTCCAATGGCCTCCCCCAGCCGGATGCGCGAGACGGGCACCTTGTCGGCGCCGGCGCCGGGGAGCCGCAGCACCCGCAGGGCGCCGTCGCGGTCGGTGAGGTGGGCGTGGTCCACCTCGGCGAGGTCGCTGTCTTCTGATGCGATCCAGAACACGGGGATGACGGGCGAGCCGAGCTCTTTCTCCGTGCGCCGGGCGAGCCGGAGTATCGTGAGGACCTTGTTGATCGTGTAGAGGGGCCCGCCGAACAACCCCGCCTGCTGTCCGCCGATGACGACCGTGGCCGCGGGGTCCTCGAGACGTCTGACGTTGGCAATGGCCGCGGGGCTGCTCCCGAACCGCATGTTCTGCTCCAGGAGGGCGGCGGCAAGGCCCTTCCTGTCGTAGCTCCCCGCACGGAGAAGCCTGGCCTGTTCGACGAAGGCCCCGGGCTCCGTGAAATGGCGGGGCACGAGGCTGCGGATACCCTCCCGCGCCTCCCAGAAATCCGCGAGGAGCCGCGTCGTCGAGGGAACATCGCGCAAAGCTATGCTGTGGACCATGGAACGAATCCTACCCAATCCGGGGCGGCTCGGCAATGTGATTGTGGGGGCCTGGGCGCCGCGGCGTCCTTGATTTCCCCCCCGACGCCGCTATACTAGTACCATGAGACGCGCCAGCGCATTCTCCCCCTCGTTCCTCGCTGCCCTTCTCGTCGCAGGCTCCCTCGCTTCGGCCGCCGTTTCCGTCGGCGCCCTCGGCGTGGACGTCGACGAGCTGAAGACCGCGGGAAAGATCCAGTTCGTCGATTATGCCGGCCTCGTCGACATATTCCAGACCGACTTCGACATCCGTGGCATCGGGGCCAACCTGGGACAACAGGCGCGCAAAGGCCTGCCAATAGCGTCGTTCCTCACGAAATACACGGCCATCCATGCGGTGGATGCCGCGGAGCCCGGGAAGCTCAGCGCCGACATCATCTCCCTCGACAAAGACGCGAAGGTGGACAGGATCGACAATGTCCGCAGGATCGTCGCGTCGTACGTCTCCTCCCTCTACGACTACCCCCGGCGCGACTCGGATCTCCTGGCGCTTTTCATCAGCTACTACAACGCCGCCAACCGCGGCAAGCTCGACTATTTCAACGGCAAGTACAAGACCGTCGTGCTCTCTCACCTCGTGAAAGAGAAGGTGGGCCTTTCCACCAAGTATTACGACTGGCCGGGGCAGACGCAGATCGTCATTCCACTGAACGAATCGGCCACACAGGACATCTTCGGCGCGCTCAACTCCTCGGAGGTGGCCGGAAAGGCCGTCATCGACCAGCTGAAAGCGCAGGACAACAAGGGCATCCCCGAGCGCACCGCGATCAACGACCTGCAGCAGCAGGAAGTGGACAAGGCCCGACAGGTCATCGACCAGGAGGCGAAGAAGCTCGAGGAGCAGAAGCAGCAGACCGCGAAGCAGCAGGAAGCACTCGACCAGTCCCGCCAGGCCGTGGAGCAGGCGAAGACCGATCAGGAGAGAAAGGCCGCCCAGGACAAAGTGGACGCTCAGGCGCAGGCCCTCACGCAGCAGCAGGAGCAGCAGAAGGCCTCGCAGGAGAAGATCAACACGCAGGAAGCGGCCGTGCAGCAGAAGCAGCAGGAAGTCCAGCAGGAGAAGAAGGACATCGCTGCCGACAAGGCGGGGCAGAACCCCGAGCAGGCGAAGAAGGACCTCGCCACCCAGGCTCAAGCGGTGGCGCAGAGGGAGACCACCGTTGCCGCCCGCGAGGAGCAGGTGCGCAAGGGTCAGACCGACCAGGCCATCTTCAACGGGAAGCTCTACTACCTGAAGATCAAGGAATACCTCAGCGGCGGGCACTACAACAACGATATGCTCGTCATCAATGCCGCCACGGGCGCCGTCATCCTCAAATCCACGGAAGCGAACATCTGCGGACGGAAGTTCGACCTGTTCAAGAACGGGGTCGTCGTCATCACCTTCAAGAGCAACCACAATGAAGGCCACTACCTCACGCTGCTGGATCTGGACACCCTGCAGCGCAAGGCGATCAGCGACGAATCAGTCTTCTTCCGCAGCTTCGTTGAAACGCGGGAGGACTTCACCTACGTCGTGGTTGAAAAGAACAGCGCCTACTACCTGGGCAAGTTTACCGCCGACATGAAGATGGCGGCGCTGTCCAAGGACCAGGTGGACCCGGACTCGTTCATCAGCTTCTTCAACGACCTCGTCTACATCAACGACAAGAACAAGAACATCCTCATCCTGAACAAGGCCGACCTGACGACGAAGAGCGCGATTACGCCCTAGCCAGGGAAGGCGAGGACTACCGCCGCGCTCGCGCGGCTGCCGTCCCTGGGGGTCCGCCGAGTCCAGGGATGCCGTGGGCGGCAGCCCGGCCGCTTCTGGCGGCATTTGGGCCGCGAAGCGGACGGCGAGAGCCGACGGAAGGCGGACCCTATCGCGGTACTCCGCGCGACGGGGCCCCAGAGCGGCAGGGCGGTCGCTCTGGGCGACATTTGGCGCTTGCGCGCCGGTAGCGATGGGGGGAGGGCGCCCCGCGACCAGAGCGGCCGCGGGACCTCTTTTGCCTATTCCGCCGAGTCGAGGAAGCTGCCGAAGACCCATCCATCGGGACTCTTGATGTGATACCAGGGCGCCGTGCTGTCCCCCACGGTGTAGGTCTGGCTCGTCTTTTCAGAGACGTCGACCTTTGCTCCCTTGGCGAGCTTGCCGACGACCTGCCCGCTCTTCTCGTCAGGGATCGAGCGGATGTTCACGTCATCATCATTGACGACGAAAGTGCCGGAAGCCGGAGTCAGGTCTTTGGCGACGACGGGCTCGAGCCCCGCCGCGGCCTGGATCATCGGCAGGAAGACCGTCCCGCCGTACTTCGTGATCGCCACCTTGAGGAGGTTCTTCTTGATCCCCTGGTCGTCGCTCGAGACTGCCGTGGTGTAGAGAATCGTCGCATTGATGTCCACGTCGGAAGTGGTGAGATCATCGACGCTCACGAACGTGGCATCCGTGAAAAACCGTTTCTGTGCCCTGTCGTACGCCTGGACCTTCGCGAAGCTGCCCGTACTCCCATCCTGGAGGACGGCGACGAGCGTCATGTTCGAGATGTATTTGCTCGTGATCTTCACTTCGCGGGGCTCGGAGTAGACGAGTGACTTGTCGACTTTCACGACTGCCAGGCTCGACTTCATGGAGAGCATCAGGGTCCGCACCCAGCCCTCCTTGCCGTCCGGGGCCTTGACCTTGATGAACTCCCTGTCATCTCCATCCTGCTTGAACTTGGATACGCGGCTGGTAAGAGTCACCTTGTCGCCAATGGTCAGGTTTTCGAGCCACGTGAGCTTTCCACCTTTTTCCTGCCACACCGCGCTGCCGTTCACGAGGACCCATGCCTCGTTCTGAGCCAGCGGAGCCGCCCCGACAAATGCGGAAACCGTGGCCAGAATCATGAGGACGACAATCGATCGCTTCATTGGATCTCCTTTCTCATTAATACATCGAAAATTGTAGCGCGCGTATATTGTGAAGTCAATGGAAAGACGTGATAGCATGGGTGAGAAAGCACGGCCTTCTGACATGGAGAGAGAAAACGAAACGACCGCATCAGGTGAGGCATCCCAGGGCAATTCGCAGGGCTGTTCCGTGCATGTCCGCGATGTGCACAGGGCGTTGCGCGCGTCGCCGCTCGTGGATCCGTTTCTCTGCTGCCGCTTTTCGTTCTCCCCCTACATGGCGTGCGGTCACGGGTGCAGCTACTGCGACGGACGTGCTGAAAAGTACTGGGTCGAGGGGGACTTCGAACGGGACATCGTCGTCCGCGGCAATCTGCCTCTCCTGCTCCGTGACGAGCTCCCGAAGCTTCGCGAAAGGGCGCCGATTGCGATAGGGTCGGGCATCACTGACGCCTACCAGCCCCTGGAACGGAATACGAAGATGATGCGCGATTGCGCCGCTGTTCTCGCGGACCATGGCATTCCCGTGAGCCTCCTCACCAAGTCCTCCCTGGTGTCGCGCGACATCGATCTGTGGGAAAGGGTGAACCGCGGTTCGGGTGTCATTCTGAACATGACGATCGCGACGCTGGATGAGGAGGTGCGTCGCAGATTCGAACCGGGCGCCAGCCCCATCGCTGAGCGGGTGGAAACACTTCGGGCGTTCCGAAGGAGGGGAATGACCGTGGGGGTCATGGCGATGCCCCTCCTGCCTTTCATCTCCGACGGTGAGCAGGACATCCGTGCGCTTGTCGAAACGCTGAAGGACGCGGGCGCCGCGTTTGTCATGCCCGGCGGGCTGACGTTACGCCCCGGACGGCAGAAGGATTTCTTTATGGCAGCCCTCGCGAAGCATTTCCCCGGGCTCGTCGAGCGGTATCGTGATATCTACAGGGAAGAACGCCCGTCCGGAGCCAGTACACGGCAGTATCGGGACGATCTTGCCCGGAGGATCGAATCCGCGATGAAAAAGGCCGGGGTCCCTTTTTTGCTGCCCCACGTGGTCTATAGGGACAGGCTCCCCCTGTATGACGAGCTGTACCTCCTTCTTCATCACATGGAGGAGCTCTACGCGGCACGAAATGTTCCCGTCGGTGCCTTGAAGAGCGCCACGAAACGCTATGCGGACTGGCTCCTGCAGAGAAAGCGGCTCTTCAATAGAAAGCGATCCCTCCAACAGGGGGAAATCGAGGAGGAGATACGCGGGCTGTTCGTTACAGGTGGTGCGGAAGAATTGCTGGGAAACCAGAAGCTCGCCGTATTTCTCCGTTCCGTTGTCCTTGAAAGGCGAGTGTTCGACTACCTCACTCTCACCCTGTCACCTTTGGGGGCATCGCCACTATCGGGGGTGGTCTGACCTTTTGACTTTTTTCTGTTATAAATGGAGTTGCATGTTATAATCAGGATCGACAGAAGTTAAAATCCGCGAGGTGCACCTATGTCCCGGAAAGCTGCGGTTGGATTCATACTTGGAGTACTCCTCTCATGTCCGCTTCCCTCTGTACTTGAGGCTGCCACGCTTCCAATGCTCGACGCGGCCAGGGTTACCTCGGCAACGGGGAGCGCGGAGACCATCCTTCACATACCCGTCGTCGGCAGGTATTCCCTCACCGCGGAGAGCCCGACCGGGGCCTCCCTGGAGCTCGTCGACCGGATGAGGGGGACCAATGCCTCCGCGCAGCCCGAGTCCGCGGGCACGGATTCCTCGGGGCGCATGTCACGGATCGATACCTTTCTGGAACCGGGGGACTACAAGGTGCGCGTCGCGCATGCGCGCGGTGAGACGGTCCGTCTCCGCGTGCAGCGCTTCGAATCGGGCAATACGGGAAAGGAGGGGAGTGCAGTACCGCTTCTCCCCAACGGGAGCACTTCCAGCGGCGAGCTGCACGACCTCGAGCTCTTCTCCTACTGGATCGTGGTCGACGCCGGTTCCACCCCGCTTCTGGTCGAGGCGCGGGGTCGCAGCCTGAGGGACATGGTGCTCTGGAAGGACGGCGTATGGGACACGGGCGTGCACCCCATGGCCTCGACCCTGGAACGGGAGCCCGGCAAGCCGGTGACGGTTCTCGAGATGAATGCCCAGCTCGAGCCGGGCGCGTATCTCCTCAGCTGTGCGGGCGGGCCCCGTGCGCAGTGGGCGCAGGAAAGCGACGCTTCGCCATTCTCCATCACCCGTGGGGCGTCGTTCCTCGGGGAACTGGGACGGATGAGCGTCACCTTGCCGGTGCAGGAGACGGCGAGCTTCATCGTTTCGGGTTCCGTCTCAACCTTTGAAATGCAGGCGCGCAATGCCAATAGCTACCGTCTGATCGTCAGCAGGTTTTCCCCGGGCAGGAGCCGCTATGAATCGGCGCGGCAGACGGGGATCACGAGCAAGTCCGCTTCCTTGCGCTGTTCCGTGAACGGCGCCACGGGAGCCTCCACGTCCTGGGTGACGGTTCAAGGCCCCGCGGGGCAGACCGTCGACCTTGCGTGGTTGGGCGGGACAGAGTCGAGGGGAGGCAGCGCTCAGCAACCCTTCAGGGGCAGCGCGGATTACCTCACGAGCATCCTCTCCTCCATGGAAGGGGACGATTCAATCGATGCCACGGGGATGATCCTCCAGGTGGGGAACAAGGGCGGCAAGACCACACTGGAGACGCTCGCGATGCAGACCGTGACCGTCTCCCCCGACCAGCCGCTTCACCGCACGGTGAATTGCATGGGCCCCCTCTCCTTCATCCTCCAGCCCCAGAAGCGGGGGACGTACTCTGTCGCGGAAAAGGACCCGAACGCGGCCAGTGCCTTGTACTCGTTCAGACTTCTCGATGACCAGTTCATTTCCAGCGGAGTGCAGCCGATCCAGGTGAAGGGCGGGGGACGGCTCGAGCTTCTGGAGAAGCTGTATTACGTCACCATCTCACCCGTGAAGGCGGGTGTCCTGGAGTTCGCCATTGTTCCCTCGAACCTCCTGGGACGGCCGAAGACGGGTGACGTCTTCTCCTCCCCGGCTCCCGCTCCGCGGAACGACATCTTCTGGCCTTCCACGACCATCGTGCAATCATCCGCACTACAGACCTATCTGATCCTCGGACAAAGATCGGGGGTCGCGCAGGGACTGACGGTACGGCAACTCCCCGCCGAATTGGAGCAGGTCATTCCCCTCCGCGTGGATCCGGGGCTGACCATCAGCTTCTCCTTCGTAACCAAGAACGATGTTCTCCTGTCTTCTACAAACGCCGCGTTCACCCCGGCAAACGCTCTCATCGACACCATCCCGTGGAGACCGGACCGCATCATTCCCCGCGGCGTGCATACATGCTCGATCACCAATCGAAGCTCGCAGCCCCAGTGGCACGTCGTCACGGGAGCGCCACCGGATGCATCGATCAACGCGCCCCTTCCCGTGGTTGCGGATCCCGAAACCCTCTTCCCCTCTCTCAGCGAGGGATCGATCGCATGGAAGAGCTTCGAGCGTTTACAGACCGTCTCCTATCTCCTCAAGGTGAAGGAGCCTGCCTCCTACAGGATCTCCACCGCTGGCCGCCTGGCGATGGGCATCCTCATCCGCACCCCCCTCACGTTGTCTCTTCTGGCAGCCTCGGAAAACGTGGACGGGAGGAACGCGGATCTGACGGCATACTTGAGGCCAGGCACGTACATGGTTCAGGTCGCGACTCACGGCAGCTCGATGGGCAGGGCGGGGGTTCTGCTTCAGCGCGTCCCGGTCGTCCAGGCGGGGTCGATCCGCGACGGGGAAACCCTGCGCTCGAGCGTGCCAGGAGGGCAGCCTCTGCAGACGGACGTCGTGGTGGACCAGGAGGGGGACTATTCCCTCGAATGCCTCGGTCTCAGCAGGAGCTTCCCCTACCGGCTCGAGGATGAGGATGGCTGGCCGATCGGCGCTCCGATCCGTAACGGGTCCCTCTCCGAGCATCTTGCAGCCGGGAAATATCATTACATCTCCCTGGCCGACCGGGAGAAGACGCGGCGCATCATCGCCCTCCGCGCTGTCGGCGGCCCTCCGGCTCCTGACTCCGGCGCGAAGCGCGTCTCCCTTGCCCTGAACCAGACCTACAGGAGGACGTGGAGCGAGCAGGAGGGACGTCCGCCCGACGTGTTCACCTTCACCCTTGCCTCCGAGATCCAGGCGACCTTCTCCCTCTCCACGGGCATGCTGTACCGCATCACTGACGCTGGCGGCGCTCCGCTCTCCGACGGGGTCGGAGGAAAATCGTTGCCTCTCAGGCTCCATGCCGGAGACTGGCGCATTGAGCTCACGTCCCTGCAGGAGGACAACCAGAAACAATATCAGATCTCCCTGACCACGGAAGACCTTTTCGTCGGCGCGGTACGTCGTCTCTCGCAGACCCCTGGGGTCCTTCCCGTCACGATAGGCGCGGCGGGCACGGTGGAGATATGGAGCTACGGGGGGAACGAGCTGGATGCCGTCCTGGCCGACGAGTCGGGCAGAATCGTTGCCCAAAGTGAGACCATCGCGAACGACTGGAACTTTCGCATCCTGTCCGGCGTGCAGCCGGGACGGTATCAGCTCCGCTACACCTCCCCGCTTTTCGCCTCGGCCCAGCGTCTGGGCTCCGAGTCGACGGTGCGCATGATCGCCCGGGAAGAGAGGGCGGTTGCTGCCGTCACCGGCTCGCTCAGTACGCGCGTGGACCTCGCGCAGGAGATCGCCGTGGTTCCCTTTACGAGCGGGGAGGGAGGGGTATACCGGGTGACGGGCCAGTCCCCGACCCCGGTCAGCGTCGCCATAGTCCGCGAAGGCAAGGTCCTTGCCAGCGGCATGAGCCCGCTGCTTTTCCCCTTTGCGCGTGACGGCAGATATACGCTGCGATTCTGGCGGATGTCCGAGAAGAGGGCAGCCGTTACGTTGCTGGCAGGACTCGAGCGCGCGCTCGATGCTGCTTCCGACGGCGCACTCGACGTAGGCGCGACTGCGCTGCACCTGGTTTTCCCTGCCGGGACAAGCTTCCGCGTTGAAAGCGACGGGGGGCAGCTCCTCTACGCTACGGCGTCCGATCACGCTTTTACTCCGCTGGGGGACGCCGCGGTCAGCACCGCCGATGGTTCAGGATGGGTGGTGCGGCCCGATGGCGCTGCTCTGGGCGCCTGCCGCATCACCTCCCTTTCTCTCACCGACGCCGCCGCGGTGGGCGTGATGGTCGGGGATGCGGAGGGAGGCTTTCTCGTGCGCGTGCCCACCCGGACCATGGCGCTCGTGAGCACCGAAAACGCCGGCAAGCCCGTCGGCCTCTCCGTGGCGCCCCAGAGCGCGGGTCGACAGGAGGGATTCGACTGGCGGGGGGCGCTCGTGGGCCCGCGCGTGTCCCTGATCGGGCTTCGGGAGGGTGTCTACCGCGGCAGGCTCTGGGCCACGGGTTCCGGCGACAGAGCGTCGCGAAGGGTCATCGTTTCCACCTCCCTGTTCCCGATCGTGACGGAAGCCGTCCTGGGAAAAGAAGACAGAACATTCAGTGTTCCCCCATTATCCGCAGTCTCCCTGTCGCTCGCGGGAGGCCAGAGCGCCGTCGAGGTGTCCATGGAACGCGGCATGGCCGCAATCGCCTGGTCAAATGGTCCCGCGGGTGCCGTCGATGCGCCCGACTCCCCACGCACCGGCGTTCTCGACGCTCCCGGGGGGAGCATCGTGGTCGTCAATCGGACGAAGGTCCCGGGGATGTGCTCCCTCCGCGCGGCCGCTCCAGCGGCATCGATCGAGCTCACGGAGGGAACAGGGTTCGAGTCCGTCGTGGCCGGCGACAAGCCGCTCACCTTCGTCACGAGGTCGGTGCGCGCACCCTCGCACCTGTATCTCTGGGGCGCCTACGGGCGTGTTCGTTTCGTCAGCCAGGAAGACGGACGCATCTCGGAAGGCGAAACGGTGGATACGGGGCTCGGCTCCGTGCTCGCCTTCCCCGCGCAGAAGGGGCGGCTCGAGGTTGAAGCGACGTCGGGGCCGTTGAAGGCCTGGATCGCCGCGCCCGACCTGGCAAGGAGCGTTTTCGCAGCACGCGACTCGTTTGCGCGGCAGTCGGCCCTGTCCCCGGAGGGGGGGATCCTCCAGCCGACGCAGCAGGCATGGACCTTCGCGCTGGAGGTCGATTCGATCGTCTCCCTTCGCGCCGATGGCGACGGTGTGATGGGGGTCTTCGACCGCTCAGGCGCGTGCGTGAAAGCAACGGCGGGAACCGGGGGGCGATCGATTCTCGCGATGATCCCCCGGGGCTCCTATACACTCCTGACACGGCCGTTTGCAAACACGACGAGTGTGGGGGGCCTGGTCACGCTTCGTCCCCTCATGACGGTTCCTCTGGCAACTGACGGAGAGGGGGCTCCCGTTCTCATCGGCCCCCATGATCAGGTTCTCTACCGCTTTATGGTCAGTGCGGCGGGGAAAGTCGGCTGCGGGATCCGTGCCCAGAGTGAAACGCTTGCCGCTACGCTCTTCGACGCCCGGTTCACGCCCATCGATACGGGCCGGATATTCATCCGCGACCTCGCTCCGGGTCCCTACTACCTGCTGGTCTCTTCCAACGGGGAGACCCAGCGTTATGCGCCGGTTGTCTTCGGCCTGGAAGGCGACCAGACGCAGATCCCCGACAGCGTGTTGAAGTCCTACCGAGGAGAATGATCCATGAGCGCCACACGTACCACCCGCGTTTTCCTGGTCGCATGCTGCCTTCTGGCGACGGGGCTTTCCCACGCGTCGGCGCAAGCCGCCTCTTCGAGCGTGGTCCCCGACCGGTTCCTCCGGGGCTTCGATCCTGTCACCGTCTCCTACGCCGCCCAGGTCGGACCGGCGCGCGGCGGTCCCGCCGACGGTCCCGGTGAGTTCCTGAAGATCCTGCCAGCGGTCCCTGGTGAGTACCGCTGGCTTGACAGCCGCACCATCCAGTTCCTGCCCGCCATTCCCTGGCCTGCCCTCAAGACGATCCGGGTGCAGACGCGCGACGCGAGCGTCTCTCTGGTCACGATGATGGTGCCACCGGTCTCGGTGCAGCCCGCCGTGGGCGGCACCGGCCTCGAGCCGATCACCTCGTTCACGCTGGATTTCCAGAGGGATCTCGACCTGGAAGCGCTGGCCCGCATGATCACCATCGAGGTGCGCGACCTGCCGGGAGTGTCCGCGGAAGGCGCGCTCGTGATGTCGGGCTCGGATCTCACCGTCCGCCCCCTCAAGGACAGATCCAGTATCTTCCAGGTCGTTCCCAAGACGCCGATCCCCTACGGCAAGAGGGCGATCATGACATTACGGCTCAGCCTCGACGACTCGATCCCCGACTCCGTGGCGCGCTTTTCCTTCTCCACGAAGCCCGAGTTCAGGGTCGTGGCAATGGGTGCAAGCTCGGTTCGGCTGCCCATCACCTCCGCCGGCGCCGCGTATACCCCTGAGCAGGCCATCAACTGCGGCACGGAGAGCGCGCCGCTGTACCTCGAGTTCTCGGAGACCATCGCCCCCGTGTCCCTTGNNGAAACGCCTTGTGAGCTTCGAGCCCAGCGTGCGCAACCTCGCCGTTTCTTCGGAAGGCTCGCGGCTGCTGCTCAAATTCCAGAGCGACCGTGAAAAGCCCTATCGCGTGAGCTTCAACTACCAGGCCTTGTCCAGCGCGAGTGGTCGGACCCTCGGCAGGTTCGCGAAAGCCTCATTCTACTTCTACTACACGCAGGCCTCACCCTACATCATCTGGAAAGCCGCACGCGGGATCGCCGAGCGCTTCGGGCCGCAGTTCCTCCCCATGGAGGGACGCGGTGTCGGCCGGACCGACCTGCGCGTCTACAAGGTGGATCCCGAAAGCCTCGACTTCTGGCCGTTCCCCTCGCAGCCGCTCACCGTGGACGAAAACGCGCGCCCGCCGATGTCAGGCGAAGAGCAGGTGAGATCCGGTGACATGGTGAGCAGGATCCAGCTCCTGGGCTCCCCGGACATCTCACGTCTGATTGACCTGCCCATCGGGGAGCAGAGCAGCCGCTCGAGCTTCGGAATCGACATGCACGACCTGCTGGCGGCGCGTTTCGGGGCGGACAGTCCCGGCACGTACCTCGTCGGGTATCGCAGCCTGGACAGCTCGACGCAGCGTTTCTACGTGCGTCTGTCCGTTACCGACCTCTGCCTCAGCACCGTGGAGGAGGAGGGCTCGGTCGTATTCGTCGCCACCTCCCTGCGCACGGGAGCGCCCGTCGCGGGCGCGGCGGTGCGCGTGGAGGCACTCGTTCCCGATGCTGACAAGAGGGTGATGAAGGTGCTTTTCTCCGGCGTTACGGACTCCACCGGCCAATACCGCTACGAGCACACGGCAGCCCGGGAGGCAAGCCCGGTGCGCATCGTGGTCCAGAAGGACGCTGACGTGCTCGTCCTGGACGCGCGCACGCCGCCCCCTGTCTTCGCGAACAACCACTGGTCACAGGGCTCCTCCTCGTGGCTGGACTGGGTGACCGCGGATCCCCGCGTGGTTCGTCACGACCGGCGCACCCGCGCATACATCCTCACGGAGCGCCCCGTGTACCGCCCCGAGGAACCGGTGTACATCCTGGGATGGATGCGCGACCGCAAGGACGGTAAGATCCTTCGCACCACGATCGTGGACAAGCTCGATCTCGTTGTTTCGGGTCCTGGGGGAAAGGAGTGGAACTACCCCGCGGAGCTCAACGGGAACGGACGGTTCTCCCTGACCTTCAAGGAAGCCGATCTGCCCACGGGTGAGTTCAGCGCGACGCTGCGCACCGAATCGCAGGGCACCGCGCTCGCCTCCGTGAGCTTCCGCAAGGAGAGCTACAGGGTGCCGACCTTCGAGATTGCATTGTCGGGCCCTGACAAAGTGCCGCTGGACAAGCCGTTCGAGGTCCTCCTCACGGCCGACTATTACGCGGGAGGTCGGGTCGTCGGTGAGCGTGTGGATTGGGAGGTGACGCGCACCCCGTACAGCATCTCCAACCCGGCCTATCCGGGCTTCCTCTTTTCTACCGACGAACGCTTCTCCGGCGCCGACTCTTCGGCGGCAACGGGGGTGCTGAGCCAGAACGCGAACCTCGACGACGACGGTTCGGCAAAGCTCCGCATCAACCCCGCCGCGGAAAGCGATGCACGGGCCCGACGCTACACGGTCCGCGCCACCGTCCAGGGGGCGGACCGCCAGACAGTCACGACCGTCAAGCAGGTGTACGCCCTGCCGTCCTTCAGCGTCGGCATCAAGCTGGATCGGTTCATCACCGGTTCGATGGTGGTCACCCCTCGGATCATCGTGCTGGACCACCAGGAGAAAGCGCTTCCCGGCAAGCAGCTCACCGTACGGCTGATGCAGCGTCAATGGCATTCCTACATCGCGGAGACGGACTTCACCACGGGGGAAGCGCGCTACGTCACTGACGTCGTGGACTCCAAGGTGACGGAGACAACGGTGAGCTCCACCGAACAGGTGCTGGAGCCGTCCTTCACTGTCCGTGAAGCCGGTGTTTACATCGTGGAGGTGAGCGGCCGCGACCTCCTGGGGAGGCTGATCTCCGTCAAGGCCGACCTGTTCGTTGCCGGTACCAGCCCCGTTACCTGGGAGAGGAAAAAGGCAGGCGTCTTCGAGATCACCACCGATAAGACGAGCTATCAGCCGGGGATGACCGCCAAGATCCTCTTCAAGAGCCCCTACCAGGATGGCTACGCCCTGGTAGCCGTGGAAGGTCCCGAGGCCAATCAGTATTCGTGGGTGAGGGTCGCCGACGGGCAGGGGATCTTCCAGCTCCCCATCACGGCCTCCATGTCGCCCGGCGTGCCGATCACCGTTCTGCTCGAGCGCGGACGAGTTGCGGGGACGGGAACGGGATCTCCGCGCCTGGACCTCGGCAAGCCGGCCAGCCTCGGCGCATCGACATGGCTCGTCGTGCAGCCGGTGGCCAACCAGGTGAACGTCACCCTCGCGCACGAAGCACGAAGGCAGCCGGGAACGACATTGCCCATCCACATCACGATCCGCGACTGGAAGGGCAGCCCTCTGGATGGTGAGGTGGCGCTGTGGATGGTGGACAGGGCCGTGCTTTCGTTGGGCACGGAGCAGACCCTCGCTCCCCTGACGCCCTTCATCGAGAAGTCCCCCAGCGCCCTGAGCATGCGCGACAGCCGCAACCTCGCCTTCGGCACGCTGCCGGTGGAAGAGGTTGCAGGCGGTGACGGCGCGATCGACATGGACCTCCTCCGCGATCTGATGGAGCGCACGACCGTGCGCAAGAACTTCAAGACGGTGCCGTACTTCAACCCCTCGATCCCTGTGACTGGCGGTGAGGCGGATATCGTGGTCGATCTGCCCGACAATCTCACCGATTTCGCCATCCGTGCCGTTGCCGTGTCCGGCTACGACAAGTTCGGCGTCGCGCGTTCGGTGGTCTCCGTGCGCCTGCCCGTGGTGGCGCAATCCGCGCTGCCGCGCTTCGTGCGGCCCGCTGATTCGTTCGCCGCCGGAGGGATAGGGCGGATCGCGGAGGGCCCCGACGGCCCCGGGATCGCCGGCATCACCGTCGAGGGGCTCGCGCTCGACGGTCCCGACCCCGCAACGGGATCGCGGCAGTTCACCTTCGCCGGCGGAAAAGCGCAGAAGCTCCTCTTCCCGCTTTCGGCGCCGGCATCCCTGCGGGAAGGCGGCACGGTGGCCGTCAGCCTTTTCGTCCAGCGCCTCGTCGACAAGGCCCGGGACGCATTCCGCATCGAGCTTCCCATCCGCGCCGACACCGAGAAGCGCAGGGTCACGAGGACCGCCACGTCTGACGGCTCCTCGGCGCTCGTGATGCCCGACCCTCCGGAGCCTGCCCGCCAGGGCACGCTTTCCCGCCGGATCGTGGTGGCGAAGGACCCGCGCATGATCGCGCTGATCCAGAGCCTCGCCTACCTCAATGAGTATGCGCACGGCTGCCTCGAGCAGCGTATTTCGAAGCTGTCCCCGGTGATCGTCCTCAAGGACCTTCTGGCCGCGACGGGCCTGTCGAAGACCTACCCGCTGAACGAGGCGACCTTCAAGGACACGTTCACGTTCATGGCGTCCTGCATCGACGATGACGGGTTGTACGGTTTCTGGCCGGGCTCCCCGGGCACCGTGAGCCTGACCTCATACGCGACGGAGTTCCTGCTCGCCTGCAAATCGTCGGGAATCAGCTTCGACCAGAAGCTGCTGGACCGGCCCGTCGCCGCCCTGACCAGCGCGCTCCGCTCGGACTATTCGCGGCTGCTCTCGGGCTACTCCTCCTATGAACGGGTGGAGGCACTGGCCGCGCTCGAAGCGGCCGGGAGGTTCGACGAAGGGTACGCGAATGACCTCCTGTCATCGGCCTCGGGCCTGCCACTGTACAGCCAGGCTCGTCTCTATCTCGCCCTCCAGCATCGCGGTCTGGCGGGATCGCGAAAGGTTGCGGACCTCGGCAGGTCGCTTGCCGGAAGTCTGGTCACCAGGAAGGAGGGCGGCAGGGAAATCTTCGTCGCTCTCCAGCGCCCGCCTGTCGCGTGGGGAGGGCTCGTCCTGTCGAGCGAGCTGAAAACGATCGCGGCGGTGACCGAAGCGCTCCTCCGCGTCGATCCGCGATCCCCCAAGCTCGCGATGCTGTCCGACTACCTCATCTCCCGATCGGGACCCGGCGGATGGGGAAATACGCAGGACAACATGGCGGGGATGAGGGCTATCAAGTCCCTCCTGGCCAGCAATGCCGCGGGCGGAGGCGAGGTGGTGCTGGAGGTCTCCTCCTCCAGGGGCATCCGGCGCCTCTCCACGGGCGCCATCGGTCTGGCGGCTTTCACACTCGATGACCCGGGTCCGGTGAGTATCTTCGTGCGTAAGGGCGCGAACAAGGCTCAGCCGGTCAGCTTCATCCTTTCGGCGGATTACCTTCCCGCCGCTCGTGGGACCTCCACCAAGGCGGAGAACGCCGGGTTCTCCGTGGAGCGGGAGATCATCACCGTCGGAACCGGCGGGCAGGCGAACGGGCACTTCCGGGCGACCTCGGGGATCGCCGTCGAGCTTCCCCTCGACACGGTCGTGGAGGAGCACGCGCGAGTGATCAACTTCGAGGATCGCTCTTTCGTGGCGGTCACCGTCCCCATGGCGGCAGGGCTCGAGCCGCTCAACCCGAACCTCGCGGGCGCACCGCCCGAGGCCACGCCGAGCGGGGGCATCAGCATGACTCCCACGTATGCAATCTACGGCGACGACGCCGTCACCTTCTATTACAATACGCTGCCCAAGGGTACGTACGATTTCTTCTTCCGGGCACGCGCGAGCTTCAGCGGATCCTTTACGGAGCCCTCTGCGCGGGCGGAGCTGCTCTACAACCTGGACGTGCGCGGACGGTCTGACGGGTGCGAGCTTTCGATACTGCCGGCCGACGGTTCATGAGGTTTCTGAAGAAGTTGCGCTCGGGGATGCCGGCTGTCGCATGCGCTGCATTCGCCGCGGCATCCCTGCTCTCCTGTGCACTGTTCGCCATCCTCGAGGTCGGCCTCGGAAGGGCGGTGTTCTCCTCTCCTCCGCCCACGCCGATCATCGAGGACCGTGAGGGGGGCTTCCTCACCGAAGGGGCGGGGCAATACGAGAGCTTCGGATACTGGGACGTCGAAGGACCGCTCAATCAGCGCGTTGTGGCCTGCCTCACCGCCGCGGAGGATCGCCGGTTCTTCAGCCACCCCGGCGTGGACCTGCGTTCCCTGGGAAGATCGCTCCTGAACAACATCGGCGGCGGGGGCCGCCAGGGCGCCTCCACCATCGCCATGCAGGTTGCACGGCTCCAACACCCCGCCGCCCGCACGCTCCTGAACAAGACGCTGGAGACTGCCACGGCCTTCTTTCTGGTACAGAGGTTCGGCCACGAGCGGGTCATGCGCCAGTACCTCAAGATCGTTCCGCAGGGCAACCAGATCCACGGCGTTGCCTACGCGGCCAGGCGCTTCTACCACAAGCCCCTCTNNAGCGTGCGCTTTTGATCCTCGGCCTGCTCGTGCGCCGGGGACAGATCGAGCGGGAGGAGTACTCCTCCGCCGTGAGTCAGTTGGAGAGCCTGCACGTTCCCCTTCGGGAATCGCGGCCGACGAACTGTTAACACTTCGTTCTGCGCCTCCTCGCCGAGGAAAAGGCAAAAGGCCTCACCTCGTACTCGGGACCCCTGCGCTCGAGCCTCGACCCTGCAATCCAGGCCTTCCTCCAGCAAACGGCGGAGAACGCGCTACGGGAGAATCAGCGGCTGGATGCGCACAACATGGCGATCATCGTCGCGGACAGGGCGAACGGCGAGGTGCTCGGGTACGTGGGGTCGGGTTCCTTCTTCGATGAGGAGAACTCGGGGAGCATCGACTACGCGCTCACGCCGCGCTCCTCGGGGAGCAGCCTCAAACCCCTGCTTTTCGCGTTCGGGCTCGATTCGGGGCGCTTCACCCCCGGCAGCGTCCTGGCGGATCTCCCCTTCGTGGCCCTGAGCCCCCGGGGGGAATATCGCGCGGTCAACTTCGACGATACGTACATGGGGCCGATGCTCTACAGGCGGGCGCTCGCCAATAGCAGGAACGTCCCCGCTCTGCGGGTGCTCGAGGGCGTGGGCATGAAGGAGTTTTACGACTTTGCACGGAGGATGGGGATCGCCCGCGATGATTCGCACGACGCTGACTACTACGGTTACGGGCTGGCGATCGGAGGCCTGTACGTCACGCTCTCGGACCTCGTCGCCGCCTACGGTACCCTTGCCAGCGACGGTCGGGAGCTCACGCTCCGCTTCTACCACGGCGAGGCGAAGGAGGGCGCTCCCCGGCAGATCTTTTCCCCGTACGCCGCGCGTGAGGTGAGCCTCTTCCTCTCGGACGACACCGCGCGGCTCCCTTCGTTCCCGCGCATGAGCGTCCTCGAGTTCCCGTTTCCCGTCGCAATCAAGACCGGCACGAGCCAGGGCTTCCGCGACGCCTGGACCGTGGCGTACAGCTCTCGTTACATCGTGGGGCTCTGGATGGGGAACCCTGACAACCAGGCCATGAACCACGTGGCGGGGATGGTGTCGGCGATCTACGCTGGGCGGATCATGCGCTTCCTTCACCCGCTGCAGCAGCAGGGAATCGACACCGTGCCCTTCGCTGCCCCCGACGGCACGGAGGGCGTGCGGGTCTGCACGATTTCGGGGGAAGTGGCGGGCTCCGACTGTCCCTCCACGGTGCTCGAGCACTTCCGCCCCTTCGACGCGCCACGGTCTCTCTGCAGCGTCCATCGACGATACGCGGTGGACACGCGCGACGGCACCCCTGCAACGGGCGTGACACCGCCCTCACGCGTCGCCCTGCGGCCTTTCACCGTGCTCCCCGCCGTGTACGCGTTGTGGGGCGCGCGTCATGGATACGCCGACCTGCCCGTGGAGACGGGCCGGGAGGCGACGAGATCGATCGCCGTCAGCTATCCACGGGCCGGCGCCCACTACCTGATCGATCCCGACATGCCGGGGCGTTTCCAGACCGTACCACTGGAAGCCTCCGTGAGTCCCCGCGTGCGCGTCATCGAATGGCTCGTGGATGGCAAAACCTTTTCCAGGGTGGGCTTCCCGTATGCGGCACGATTTCCGCTCACGCGCGGGACGCACGAGATCCAGGCCGTCATACCGGGGACCGACGAGCGAAGCCCTTCAGTGACGATCTCCGTGGAGTAACCCCGCGGGCGGGCCGTTGCTGGCACCGGGGGAGCTCACGAGTGCTATCCCTTCCCGAACAGGTCCTTGATCACTTTCCTGTAGTTTTCCGCAATCACGTTCCGCTTCATCTTGAGGGAAGCGGTGAGCTCGATACCGGGCTCGAAATGCCGGGGGATGAGTTTGAAGCGGAACACCCGCTCGAACTCCCTGAACCCGCGGCGGGCATTGACGCGCGTGGAGATCTCGTCGGAGATGAGCTCCAGGATCTGCGGGTTCTCCTGCAGGTCCTCCGTGGTGAGGTAGGAGATCTCCTGCTGTGCCGCGTACTTCTCCAGCGCCTCCTCATTGGCAACGACGAGGGCCGCGAGGAACTTCTGGTCCTGGCCCACGACCATGACCTGATCGATGTAGTCGCTCTCCAGGATCGTGTCCTCGATGGGCACGGGCTCCACGTTCTCCCCGCCCAGCAGCACGATCGTCTCTTTCGTCCTGCCGATGATGCGAAGCTCCTTCTTGTACGTGAGCATCCCGAGGTCGCCCGTGTTGAGCCACCCGTCGGCGGAGAGAACTTCCGCCGTGATGTCCGGCCGCTTGTAGTAGCCCTTCATCACGTTGGGGCCTTTGACGAAGATGACACCTTTCCTGCCGGGACCTACCTCCTTGCCGGACTCCGGATCGACGAGCTTCAAGGAAAGCTCCCGCAGCGCCGGGCCGATCGTGCCCGCCACGGGGTGGTGCTGGAGCCGTATGGATATCACCGGTGTGGTCTCCGTGAGGCCGTACCCTTCCAGGAGGAGCACCCCCGCGGCCTGGAAGAACTTGTCAACGTAGGGGGGCAGCGCGCCCCCTCCTGACACGGTGAACCTGAACCGTCCGCCCAGCCGCTCCTTGATTTTCTTGAACACGAGAACGTCTCCCAGGGCGCGGACCGGGGAGAGGAGGAGGAAGGGGATAATGGCGATGATGAAGTCCACTGCCCTGAACCTGCGCGTGAACTGCGGGTACAACCCCAGCACGAGGGCGCGCAGCGTGGCGTACGCTTCCCCCACACTGACGAAGAACCCGAACAGCACCTTCTTGATCCCGCCCTCTTCGCTGACGTTGCGGTAGATCGCGGCCCTTACCCCTTCCCAGATCCTCGGGACCGAACCCATGATGGTGGGCCGAACGGCCGCCATGTCGGCGAGCATGATCTTGCCGATGGGCTTCGAGTAGGCGAGGGCCGTGCCCTGCGAAAGGGCGAAGTTGTCGATGATCCTCTCGAAGGAGTGCCACACCGGCAGCACGGAGAGAAAGACATCCGTGGGGCCGATGTCCAGCGTGTCGGGGATCGTACGGATGTTGTGGAGGAAGTTCCCGTGCGTGAGCATGACGCCCTTGGGCTCGCCGGTCGTTCCCGATGTGTACAAAATCATGCAGGCAGATTCGAACGGCACGTCAATAGACGGCCGGGCTGCAGAGTAGCGTTCATCTGTACCAAGCCGCATTACATCTGCGCTTNNGGTGGCAAGATCGTCGGGGCCGCCCTTTTCCATCTCCCGCGTGTAGGCCTGGGGATCGGAAGCCAGCAGGCGCGCGCCGCGGTCCATGATCTCCTTGAACGTGTGGAGCCGTACCTGGCCGGTGGGCTCGGCGATGTCCCCCGGCGTGAAGTCATCGTCGATGACGATGATGCGCTTCAACAAAGGGAGATCCTGCCTGCGGGAGAGGATCTTCCTCACCTGCTCGGCATTTTCCGCGAGGGTGACGGCACAGTCCGCATGGTGGAGGATGTAGCGCGCCTCTTCGGGCATGGTGTCGGATCCGCGGGGGACGTCCGCCGCCCCGATCCCCAGGATGCCCAGGTTGGCGATCATCCACTCCTTGCGGTTGTCGGAGATGACGCCGACGTGATCACCCCGCTTGACGCCGAAATCCAGGAGGCCCGCTCCGAAACACTCGTAGGCCTGGGCGAACTGACGGAACGTAAGGGAAGCCCATCCGCCCGCGCGGTCCTTGCTCATGAGCGCCGTTGAATCGGGCAACTTTCGGGCAACAGACCAGTGCACCTTGACGACGGTGTCTTCCATCCCGCTGACCCCCTGTTATGTTATGATGCGGCAGGATAACATAGCTGACTATTGCGGTCAAGAATTATTCCACAATCAGCCCGTCATCCCCCTCACTTTGACGAACGCCTCCACCGCGCGTTCGATGTCGCGCTGCTCATGGAGTGCGGAGAGCTGAACGCGGATCCTCGCCTGGCCCCTGGGTACGACGGGGTGGCTGAATCCGATGACGTAGATGCCCTCGTCCAGGAGGAGGCGTGCCATTTCTCCGGCGCGTTTTTCGTCGTAGAGCATGATGGGAACGATGGGATGGATGCCTGGCTTCACGTCGAAACCGGCCGCGCTGATGCCGTCACGGAAAAGCCGCGTGTTGTGCATCAGCCTGTCGCGGAGCTCCGAGCTGCGGGAAAGCATGTCGATGATCGCGATGCTGGTTGCCGCCACGACGGGGGCGAGCGAGTTGGAGAACAGGTACGGTCTGCTGCGCTGACGCAGGAGCTCGATGATCGCCTTCCTGCCGGCGATGCACCCTCCCGTCGCCCCGCCGAGTGCTTTGCCGAAAGTGGTGGAGACGAGGTCGATCCTGTCCGTCACGCCGAAATGCTCGGGCGTGCCCCGACCGGTTTTCCCCATGAAACCCGTGGCATGGCTGTCGTCCACCATGACCAGGGATCCGTACCTCTCCGCCAGAGTACAGATGGCGGGAAGGGGGGCCAGATCTCCGTCCATGGAGAACACCCCGTCGGTGACGATCATGCGGATCCGGGCGCCCGATGCCTCCTTCAGCTTCTCCTCCAGCGCGGCCATGTCGGCGTGCGCATAGATCAGGCGTTGCGCGCGGCAGAGGCGCGTTCCGTCGATGATGGAGGCGTGGTTGAGCTGGTCGGTGATCAGGGCGCAGTCCTTGTCCAGGAGAGGCTCGAAGACGCCGCCGTTGGCATCGAAGCAGGAGGAGAAGAGGATCGAATCCTCCGCGCCCAGGAAGGCGGACATGCACTTCTCGAGCTCCACGTGGGCTGCGAGGGTTCCGCAGATGAAGCGGACCGACGCCATTCCGTAGCCCCAGCGGTCGAGCGCCGCGTGCGCCGCCTCCAGCACGCTCGGATGGGAGGCGAGCCCGAGGTAGTTGTTGGCGCAGAAGTTGAGCACCTCCCTGCCCGAGGCCACCCGGATGCGCACGCCCTGCGCGCTCTGGATGACCCGCTCCTCCTTGTAGGTTCCCGCCTCCCTGATCTCGGAGAGACGGGATTCGATCTCACCGCGCGCGGTATCGTCAAACATCGTCGTCCTCCGCGATCTCCAATATCACCTTGCCGCATTCCCCTGATTGCATCGCGGCAAACCCTTCGGCGAACCGCTCGAAGGGGAAACGGTGGGTGAGGACGGGGCTCACGTCCAGGCCGCTCTGCAGCATGGTCTGCATCTTGTACCACGTTTCGAATATCTCCCGGCCGTAGATGCCCTTGATGACGAGACCCTTGAAGATCACCTGGTCCCACTTTATCCCTGTCGAGTTGGGGAGGATGCCGAGGAGGGCGATCCGTCCGCCGTGATACATGTTCTCCAGCATCGATTCGAAGGCGGTGCCGTTGCCGGACATCTCCAGGCCGATGTCGAAGCCGATGACGCCGAGCTTCTCCCGCGCCTCCCGTATGCTCGTTCGCGACACGTTCACCGCCATGGTGGCGCCCAGCTTCATCGCGAGGCCGAGCCGGTAGTCGTTCACGTCGGTGACGACGATCCTCTGCGCCCCGCAATGCCGGCAGATGGCAGCCGCCATTGCTCCTATGGGGCCCGCGCCCGTGATGAGCACGTCCTCGCCCAGCACGGGGAAGGACAGCGCGGTGTGGACGGCGTTGCCGAAGGGGTCGAAGATGGCGGCGACGTCGAGATCGATGCCATCGTGGTGACGCCAGATGTTGGTCATGGGCAGCGCGAT
>PLNO01000327.1 GCA_003141795.1 Spirochaetaceae bacterium
CTGCCGCCGGCGCGGCGGCTGACTGGCGAGTGGGCGACGTTGAGGGCCGAATTGTCACGCTTCTACGCGGAATCCATTTCACACACTTCGGGGTACATTCAGGCTATGGAACGTCCGGGAAAAATCGTCTGCGTTGGACGCAACTATCGCGAGCACGCGAAGGAGCTTGGGAACGAGGTGCCGGCCGAGCCGCTCCTGTTCTTCAAGCCGCCGTCCTGCGTGATCGCGAACGGCGCCCCGATCGAGCTGCCGGCAGACGCCGGCCGCGTGGATTTCGAGGGCGAAGTTGCCGTGGTGATCGGCGCGAAGCTGACGAAAGCGAGCGAGGCACAATGCGCGGCGGCGGTGCGGGGTATCGTCGCCGCGAACGACGTCTCGGCGCGCGAGTGGCAGAAGAACGACGGTCAGTGGGCCCGCGCGAAGGGAACCGACACCTTTCTTCCGCTGGGAGAGGAGTCGCGGAAGCCGCACGATCTCGCGGCGCTGACGCTGGTGACGCGAGTGAACGGCGTGGAACGCCAGCGAGCGACGACGGCCGACCTCGTGTTCCCCATCCCGACGCTCCTGTCGTTCATTTCGCGATATATTACGCTGTATCCGAACGATCTGGTGCTGACAGGGACGCCGGCCGGCGTGGGGCCGCTCGCAGCAAACGATGTGGTGGAGGTGGAGATCGTGGGGCATTCGCAGGTGCGCAGCCCCGTCGTGGCTCTCTCGTGAGCGTGCTGCCGCAGTGAGCGGAGAGCGTCGTCGCGCCATCAGCACGCCCGGCGAGCGGGTCGATCCCGCCCGCCGCGGGCCGGCGAGCATTCTCGTCTCGGTCGCCATCCACCTGGTCGCTATCGCGATCCTCGTGCGCATTGCCATCGTGCCGCTCAGCTGGCTCGAAGCGCCACGCCCTGCGGAACCCGAGGCGACGCACGTAGACTACGTGCGCACGGCCGCCGACTCCGCCAAGCAGCAGCGCGCCGGTGGAGACAACCGCCGCGCCACGACCACTCCCGAGGCTGCGCCGCTCGTGGCGCCGTCCGCTGTCCCGTCGGCGCTCCCGCCCGAGCCGCCGAAGACCGCGACACCGGCCGCGCAGGCGGAGGGCGGCACGGGGCCGGTCATCGGCGGCGGCGGACCGACGAGGGACCACCTGGAGTTTGCCCGGCGGCTGGCTGACCTTGAAGGGGCGCCCCGCGTAAAGCTCTCCACCCCCCTGGAGTTCTTCCATGCTCAGGAGAAGAAATCCGCGGGGCTTCCCCGCTACACCGGAGAGCTGTACTTCCAGGCCCACAGGGGCACCTATACGTCGCAGGCGCGAACGAAGCGCGCCAACCGCAAGGGAGAGATCGCGCTGAGAGAAGCGGAAACGTGGGCCTGCTGCGCCCGTGTCCTCCGTGGATATGCAGTCCCTACGGCCGATCTCGACGCGTCATGGAAGCTCCTCCTGATGAACCAGTTCCACGACATCCTCCCGGGCTCTTCGATCGCGCGCGTGTACGAGGACGCGCAGGAAGCGTACGGAAAGCTGCAGGCCACGGCGGCGGAGATCACGACCGCCGCCACCGGGGTTCTTGCCGGCGGCAGGCGGGGCTGGGCGGTCACCCTGTTCAATTCCCTCTCCTGGGAGAGGTCAGAGCTCGTGGAGCTTCCGGGGGTGTATGGCTCCGTGAAGGACGCCGACGGACGGGAGCTCCCCATGCAGGTCGTGGAAGGGAAGAGCACCATCGAGGTGCGCGTGCCCTCCTGCGGCTGGACCACGGTGCAGCCTGCCGACACGGCCCCGATGCGAAACCACGCCGCACGAACCGTGTCGATGCTCCACGCGACACGAAGGTCGCTGGAGAACGAACGGATTTCCGTCACCTTCAATGACCGGGGAGAGATCACGAGCCTCTACGACAAGGAGGCAGGCGCCGAGCTCGCCGCCGGGGCGTGCAATGCGCTCGCCCTGTACAAGGACGTCCCCACCGCCTGGGACGCCTGGGACGTGGACAGCATGTATGCATTGTCGCCGGTGGAGCTTCCTGGCAAGGCCGCGATAGAGGTGCTCGATCAGGGGCCGCTCGTCGCGCGTATCCGCATCAGCCGCAGGATCAACGAATCGGACTGGGTGCAGGTGGCGAGCCTCCGCCGGGGCTCGCGCCGCGTCGATTTCCAGACCGCGGTCGAATGGCGGGAGAGCCACAAGCTCCTCAAGGTGTGCTTCCCCGTCCGCCATCACGCCAATGAGGCGCTGCACGAGATCCAGTTCGGCCATGTCGCGCGTCCGACGCATCTGTCCCGGCAGTTCGACGCCGACCGGTTCGAAGTGTCAGCGCACAAGTGGTCGGCGCTGGCGGAGGAAGGCCGCGGATTCGCCGTGCTCAACGACTGCAAGTACGGTGTGAACGTGCTGGGCAGCTCGATCAACCTCACTCTGCTGAAGGCGGCGCTCGCGCCGGACATGAACGCGGACAAGGGATCGCACTCTTTCACCTACGCGATCTACTCCTGGAACGGCAACCTCTCCTCGAGCGGCCTCGTGCGTGAAGGCTACGAGCTCAACCATCCCGTCGTGCTGTCGACGGGCGGGCTGGGGGAGAAATCGGTGATCAGGGTGAACTCCCCGAACGTGATACTGGAAGCGATGAAGCCGGCGGAGAGCGGCGCGGAGGACGTGATCGTCCTCCGACTCTACGAATCGATGAGGACGGGGACGCGGGGCACGCTGTCCATCGACCTTCCGCTTGCAAGCGTGGAGGAGGCGGACATGAGAGAGCGGGTGAAGAGGGCGCTTCCGTTGCGGGACGGCAAGGTGGCCCTGGAGTTCCGCCCCTTCGAGATCAAGACGCTCCTCCTCCGTTGCCTCCCGCGGCGACAGTCGGCGGAGGTGGAAGAGATCGGCGCACGAAAGGCGGCTCGTGAATGAAGATATGTGTTTTCTGTTCCTCCAGCGACGCCGTTGACGGCGAGTATCTCGCCGCGGCACGGGAGATGGGCGCGCTGATCGGGTCCGGCGGCCACACTCTCGTGTTCGGCGGCGGGGCTGTGGGGCTCATGGGGGAAACGGCGCGGGCGGTCCACGCGGCGGGCGGACGGGTGATCGGCATCATCCCGACCTTCATGAACAAGCCCGGCGTTCCTTACAGGGAATGCGACGAGCTCACGTTCACGAAGGACATGCGGGAGCGCAAGGCGCTCATGATGGAGATGGCGGAAGCGTTCGTCATGCTCCCCGGAGGGTTCGGCACTCTGGAAGAGGTCTCCGAGGTGATCACGCAGAAGCAGTTCGATTTCATCAAGGCGCCGCTCGTGGCGGTGAATACGCGGGGCTTCTACGATCCGCTGTCGGCCTTCTTCGAGCGCTTCTACTCGGAGAGCTTCGCCAAGCCCGCGTTCCGTGCCACCTGTCCGTTCGTGCCGACCCCGGCCGCGGCCATGGCCTATATCGCCACGTACACGCCGCCGCCTCCGACGAACAAGTGGTTCAAATAGGGCCGACCGCACGGCCATTGACGCGGGTGGGGGCTGGGCGGAATAATC
Source organism: Spirochaetaceae bacterium (assembly GCA_003141795.1). The sequence goes on from PLNO01000327.1 coordinate 3,514, forward strand.
GCTTCGATGGCAGTGGCACACGGGCTCACTCCCGCCTTTTTCCGGGTGGGCTGGACATGGGGCGGGGACGAGCGCAGAGCCGCATTGCGCTGCCGTTGGGGTCGGGCGGGGAAGGCCATGCAGGTCGCTGTCGGCCTCTACGCGCTGGGCAGGCCGGGGAGCGCTTCCCCCGTGCTCGTGACGGGCAACTTCCGCCTCACCTTCGACCGTGTCCGATGCGACCTGGTCGGCAGGGACGGCTGGATCATCGTCGTGGATACGCACGGTCTGGACGTGGGCAGCGCGGCGGCAGGCGGATTGCTCGGTGCCGCCGAGGTCGCCCAGGCCATCGATACGACGAGGATCGCGGAGCTTGTGGACCACAGAGACTGCGTGGTCCCGTGGGGCGCAGGGGCTCCGGCCGAAGTCGGCCTGAAGGCGTCGGGCTTCCGTTTCATCGTCGGTCCCCGCCGTTCGTCCGACCTGGTCGCTTTTCTCGATGGCGGAATGACGCTCACACCCGGCATGCAGTCGGCCTCCTTCACCTTTCTGGAGAGGGTCGCCCTCACGCCCGGGGAGCTCTCCCGGGGTCTGAAACTTTTCCCGGCGTTCGCGTTCACGGCGCTCCTCTACGCGGGGCTCGGCCCCGGCGGGGCCGCTCTGGGAAGGGCGATGTCCGAGGGATGGCAGCTCCTCGCACTCGGGGTGGCGAGCATCGTATGTGGGTGCATCGTCGTTCCGGCGCTTCCCCCGTCAAAGCCGCGTGAGCCGTACTGGGTGGTGGGCTGGGTGCTCGGGGCCGCGGCGACTGTCGCGCTTCTCTTCGGCGCCCGGATCATGCGCGGTCAGACCTGGTATATGCTGGTTGCGTGTTGCGCGTTCTTTCCCGCTGCGGCCGGGTTCTTCGCCCTGCGATTCGCCTCGGCGTCTCCCGTTCTTTCGGCGCCGGCGCGCACGATTCAAAGGCGGCAGTTCCTGCCGCTGGCCATCGTTGCCGCCGCAGTCACGGCTGCAGCGATGGTCCTGGCAAAGATCGCGCAGTGGGGGAGCTGAGAAGGACCCCGTTCAGGTCGTGTGGAAGTAGTGTCCCCCGTCGGTGTTGATGATGGATTTCAGCGCCTTGGGGAGAACGTCGATGTTGAACTGCTGGGAGAAGATGAGCTCCCCGTCCAGGTGCGCGGGGACCTTTTCATCGAAATCGAAATCGATCCGGCTGGTCTGTACGTAGTGGAACACGCGCTGCTTGAGGTGGTTCTGACGGGACACTGCCACGAGCTCGCGGAAACGCATCGGAAGGGAGAGGGGGTCGGTGCTGCAATAGTCGAGCATTCCGTCGTCGGCGATGGCCCGCGGGGTCAGCATAAGGCCGCCGGCGATCCTCCTGCCGTTGGCGATGGTGTTGAGGAAGCTCCTGCGCTCCTCCGTCTTCCCGTCGATCGTGACGCGCATGCGCCGTTCCTTGTACGCGAAGATGTTCTTCACGATGTGCCACGTGTACTTGGACTTGCTGCCGCCGCGGACTTCCCCGCCGTTTTCCATGTGGTAGTTCTCGAATGCCACCTGGGCGTCGAAGCCCAACCCCATGCCGTTGACGAAATACTTCCCGTTGCACCGGCCGATGTCCATCCTGGCGGTGGTGCCGAGGAACAACGCCCGCCAATCCTCG
>PLNO01000289.1 GCA_003141795.1 Spirochaetaceae bacterium
GGCACGCTTTCCCTGGCTGCAGGAAGCTGGCTCGATCTCCCCGGCTTCCGCCTCGGCGGATCGGCCGTTACCGTCACGGCAGACCTGGTGAACGGCTCATCCCGAACGGCACGCCTCCAATTCCAGTGGGAGGGTAGCGCGCAGCCGCCGGTGCAGGTGGACACGACAGCCCAGCCGTCGGGGATCCGGTTCGAGGTCGCCGCTGACGGGCTCTCGGTCGCCGTATCCTCCAACGCTGGCACGAAAACCGTCACGCTGCCGGCAGCGTCGGCGGACACATCGAATCTGCTCGTGAAGCANNATCCGCATTTCTCATTTTGTCCAACAAAAAGGGCTCCATTTGGCAGAACGGCCACCCGCTCGTAAGCTCCAGAGGTACAAAATGAGAACTGCTGCCTATCGGATCATCTTCCTGAGCAGCGGATCCCGCTTCCGCCAATCACGGTCCACCTTCACCCGCATGTCCAGCCGCACACGGTAGGGGAACAACTCGTTCAGCACCCGCTCGGCCTCATTGACGATTGCCCTGATCTTTTCCCCGCCCCTTCCCACGACGATGCCCTTCTGGGATTCGCGCTCCACACAGATGAAGCCGCGCGCCCAGAGCGTTTCCCCCTCGTCCTGCATCTCCAGGTCCTCGATGCGCACGTAGATGGAATGAGGGATCTCTTCGCGTGTCTGGAGCGTCGCCTGCTCGCGCACGATCTCGGAGATCCTGAACTCGGGCGTCTGATCGGTGTAGTAGTCGGGCGGATACATCTGGTCGCCCTCGGGAGCGAGGCCGTACAACGCCTCCCGCAGGGCATCCAGCCCGGTGCCCGTGAGGGCGGAGATTTCCAGGGGAACGCACGGAGGAAGCGCAGAGGCGACCGCCGCCACTGCCGCGCCCCAGTCAGGGCCCCGGGCGTCGAGCTTGTTCACACAGACCACCAGGGGGCGTGACGAGGAGCGAAGGCTCCGCTGGAGCGCCCCCTCCTCGTCTCCGGCGGCCCGGGTACCGTCCACCACGTACAGCACGACGTCCACCTCGGCGACCGTTGAGGAAACGAGATCGGTCATGTACGTGTTGAACTTCTTCTGGGACAGGTGGAAACCCGGAGTATCGATGAAAACGATCTGCCCGCGATCAGTGGTGAGTATGCCGCGCACACGGTTGCGCGTCGTCTGAGGCACGGGTGAAACGATGGAGACCTTGCCACCGCACAGGGCGTTGACGAGCGTCGACTTGCCCGATGAAGGGCGACCGATCACGGCGACGACGGCTGACTTCATCCGATCAGCCCGGGAACCGGCGGCGGACGTCCGCAAAAGCCCCGTTCACGTCGCGGAATATCTCCACGAGGACAGGGTCGAAGTGGCTTCCCGCGCTCCCGAGGATCTCCTCGCAGGCCTGATCGTGCGACCACGCTTGCTTGTACGGCCGCACCGTGGTGAGCGCGTCGTACACGTCGGCGAGGGCGGAAATTCTCGCCGAAAGGGGGATCTGGTCGCCGACGCTGCCGTTGGGATATCCCGACCCGTCGAAACGCTCGTGGTGGGAGAGCGCGATGGTGGCGGCCAGGGTGAGGAAGGACTGCTCGCCCAGCTCGAGGTCCGCTTTGTGCAGCACCTCCCAGCCGAAAACCGTGTGCTTTTTCATGGTCACCCATTCGTGGGACTCGAGCTTGCCCCGCTTCAGGAGGATGCTGTCGGGAATGCTCACCTTACCGATGTCGTGCAGCATGCTGGAGAGGGATATGTCGTCTCCGTACTCGCGCGTGATATGGAAGGAGTAGGGGGAACGTTCGAAAACCTGGAGGGCGAGGAGGCGGGTGTATTCACAGATCCTCTGCAGGTGGAAACCCGTCTCGGGGTCCCTGTATTCGGCAAGACGGGCAAGGGTGCGGATGGCTGCACCCTGCGTACGCTGCAGCGTCCTCGCGCCGGAGATGATGCTGTCGTTGAGGAGCTCCTGGATCTGGAGGAAGTCCTTGAGCTCCGCGTTGGCCGCCATGAGCGCGGTGACGTCGAATACGACCCCGACGATCGAGTCGTCGAGGAGGACGGCGGAGTCGTGGATCTCGATCCTGGAGCCCAGCCGCGAGATCACGGAGAGCGGAAAGGCTGTGACCTTCCCGACGGCGCATATGGTTTCGATCTCGTCGGCGCGGATCCCCGGGTCCTTGAAGAAATCGGCGCGATGGGAGAGCTCCTCCAGCGAATCCAAACCGCAGAGCTCCAGGAACGCCGGGCTCGCGTAGAGGAACCTGCCGACCCTGTCGCACACGTACACGGGAAGCCGCAAGCCCTCGGTGAGCAGGCCGAGCCCCGGCAGGGAGGCGAGCGCGGCATTCGCAGGATCCTGCCGGAACCCCCTTCCGGCGGGGCTACCGGGGCCCTTGTCCAGGGTTTCGTGGAAGAGGGGNNCGGCCAGGTCGACGGATGCTCTTACCGGGCAGCAGAAGAGGAAGTCGGTTGCAACGACCCCGGAGGGCATGGCGACAACGCCCTGCTCGCGGGGAAGGCCCGACCGCGCCCATGCATCGGCAACGGCCTGCCCGTTGACTTCCAGCGTACCGCGCGACGCGAGGACGAGCACGCCGCCCCCCCGCTCGGCAGAGGCCTCCAGAAGCGCCGCCCCGTCGATGGAGAGAGAGGCGAGCGTCCAATCGAGGATGATCGAGAGCCGCTCGTCGGTGCGCTGGTGCTCCCGCAGGAGTCGAAGCATGGCCTCGGGATCTCGCACGCTCTACCCCTTCTTCGTCCAGTATTTCCCGTAGAAGAGCGCCAGTCTCCTGCGAGCATCGTAGGGAATGAGGGACGGGTCGGTCATGATCGCATTTTCACCGGCATGCCGGCAGCCGCAGTCCTCCCTGCCCCGCAGGGAGCCGACGAGATCGGGCAGCATCAGTTTGACCGCGCTCACGCTGTTTGCCATTGTCGCGACCACCATTTCGACGCTGACGGCTTCCTCGCCCGGGATCCAGCAGTCGTAGTCCGTCACCNNCACATCTCCGCCTCACGGGCCAGCTTGGCCTCGGGGACGGCGGTCATTCCGATGAGCGCTGCGCGCCACGAGCGGTGCAGCTCGGATTCGGCCTTCGTTGAGAAGGCAGGGCCCTCCATGCAGACGTAGGTGCCGGTCTGGTGGTGGGGATGCGCGTGGGAGACGAGGACATCGCCGATGGCGCTGCGCATCCCCTGACAGAATGGCTCGGCGAAGGACACGTGGCCGACGACTCCGTCCCCGAAGAACGTGGAGGGGCGGCGCACGGTTTTGTCGATGAGGTTGTCGCACACGACAAGCTCCCCGGGGACGAACCCCTTGGAGAGCGAACCGACGGCGCTGACCGAGAGGATCTGGCTGACGCCGAGGGACTTGAGCGCCCAGATGTTGG
>PLNO01000180.1 GCA_003141795.1 Spirochaetaceae bacterium
AGCCTGGAGATCGAGCGCAGCCTCCTTCTCACGTTCATCGACAGCCTTCCCGATTACGTCTACATGAAGGACCGCGAAAGCCGCTACATCCGCGTGAACAAGGCGCAGGCGACGTTCGTCGGGGAGAACGATCCGAGGGACCTCATCGGCCGCACCGACGGCGACTATTGCCCGCCCGCCCTTGCGGAACGCTATGCGGCGGACGACCGCACCGTCATGGAGACGGGACGCAGCCTCACGAATCTGGAGGAGGGGGGACGCGACGCGAAAGGCGCGCTGCGGTGGCTCCTGACGACGAAGATCCCCCTCTTGGATTCCAACGGTCACGTGACGGGTATCGTGGGAATCAGCAGGGACATCACGGAGCGCAAGCGGACCGAAGAGGCGCTGAGAGAGAGCGAGAGCCGCTACCGCCTGCTCCTGGAGACTCTGAACGAAGGGGTCTGGGCTGTAGATCAACGAGGCGCGACTGTCTTCGTCAACCCGCGCATGGTCGCGATGCTCGGCTACGAAGAAGGGGAAATGCTCGGGCGGAGCATCTCCTCGTTCATGGAGGAGCCGGCCCCCCTCGAGGCGCACCAGCCGTCCGAACGAGCGAGAGGCGGCGGCGTGGATCAGGTTGACCGGATCTTCGTCTGCAAGAACGGGAACCGTATCGCCACGCGGATGAAAACCGCCCCCGTCGTGAGCGAGGCGGGCGACCCTCTGGGCATGATCGCGAGCGTCATGGACCTTACGGAGCAGCGGGCGGCGGAGACCGCGGTCGAGCAGCTCCAGCAGCAGCTCCTGCAGGCGCAGAAGATGGAGGCGATCGGGCGGCTGGCCGGTGGGGTCGCGCACGATTTCAACAACCTCCTCACGACGATCCTCGGCAACTGCGAGCTCATCATGGACGAGCCGGGCACCGCGGCCGCGATCAGCGAATACGCGGGGGACATCGAGCGTGCGGGCAGGCGCGCAGCGGAGCTCACGCAGCAGCTCCTCGCCTTCAGCCGCAAGCAGATGCTGCAGCCCCGGGTGATCGACCTCAACGGGCTCGTGGAGAACCTCTCGAAGATGCTGCGCCGGCTCATCGGGGAGGACGTGCTGCTGGATCTGCGCCTCGCCCCGGGGCCCGCGAGCGTCAGGGCGGACCCGGGCCAGATCGAGCAGGTCATCGTGAACCTCGCCGTGAACGCCCGGGACGCGATGCCCGAAGGCGGCCGGCTCCTCCTGGAGACGCGCACCATGGACATCCCCACGGCGATCAGGGTCGAGCGCTTCGACATCGAGGCGGGCGTGTACGTCTGCCTCCGCGTGAGCGATACGGGATGCGGCATGGGCTCCGCGGTGAAGTCCAGGCTGTTCGAGCCTTTTTTCACGACGAAGGAAAAAGGGAAGGGCACGGGCCTGGGGCTGTCCACCGTGTACGGGATCGTCAAGCAGAGCGGCGGCTACATCACCGTGGAATCCGAGCCCGGCCACGGGGCGGCGTTCTCCGTCTTCCTCCCCCGCATGGACGCCTCACGCATCCAGGGCGAGATCGCGGGTGCGCAGGCGGCGCCGCGGGGTGGTGCGGAGACGATCCTTCTGGTGGAGGACGAGGCGAGCGTGCTTCAGCTCACCACGCGCATGCTGGAGGGGCTCGGCTACCGTGTGACGGGTGTGCGCACTCCGGGGGAGGCGCTTGAGCTGACGGGCGTCCGGGGGCTTGCCCGTGTGGACCTCCTCATCACCGACGTCGTCCTCACGGAGATGAAGGGAACGGAGCTCGCGGGGCTCCTGCGGGAGCGCATGCCCGGGCTCAGGATACTGTTCACCTCGGGGTATACGGACGAGATCACCTTCCAGAACGGAGTGCTCGCCCACGGAAACTCGTTTCTCCAGAAGCCCTACTCGCGCAACGCTCTGGCCTCGAAGGTGCGCGAGGTCCTGGAGGCGCACCTCAGGGGGTGAGACGCCGCGCCGACGGGCGGGCCCCCGAGGCGCCGCCGTTACGCGCCGCGCCGGCGGTCCTCCTACTGTCTGCCGCGCGACCCCAGCCGCCACCGCCACCACGGCCGGACGAAGACGGGGCGGGCATCGTCGGCGGGACCGTCGTCGCTCGGCGCGGCCCCCTCGATCCAGACGTTGATGTTGCGGGCGACCTCCTCGTCCATCGCGATGCTCGCACCGTCGCACTCGATGACGAACGTGGGGTACTCCTGGTGGAGCTTCACGACGCTGCCCGGCCGTATCTGCAGGGAGGTGAGCCTGTGCAGCTGCTGGTCGCTCCTCGTGTACACGTAGGCCACCCGCGCGGTCTGGCCGATCCGCAGCTCCGTGAGGGGCACGATCGCCTTCTGGACGTAGCGGGCCGAGACACGGCAGCATTCCCCCTCGGGGATGGGAAACCCGTGCGGGCATTCGCGGGGATGTCCGAGCAGCGTGCAGATCCCGTCCACGATCTCGGTGTTCACGATGTGCTCGAACTCGCACGCACCCGATTCGAACTCCCTGCCCATGACGTCGTGGATGAGACGTTCGCCGATCCTGTGCGCCCGAATCAGACGCTCGGCGTGAATGCAGCCCTCGTCGGTGAGCGTGATCGTTGCCCCGCTCACGGTCGCGAGGCCGTCGCTCTCCATGAGCGCGAGGTCCTCCCGATGGAAGCGCTCCGCGAGGGTCGCCGCCAGCTCATCGATGGTGGACGCGTCGCGCTCGCGCAGCTGCCAGAGGCATTCCAGAAGCTCGTCGCGGTCGGTGATCCCTTTCATAGCTTCAACACCCCCGATGTCAGCACGAGGAGCTCGTGGACCCCTGCCGTATAGAGGAAGGACAGCACGTAGATGGACCCGACGATCACGAGGCTCGCCCTGGCGCCCACCTCTTTGAACATGGCTGCGATGTTCGCGAAGCACTGGGCGAACATCGTGACGAGGATCACCGCGACGATGCTCTGCGCGCCGTTGAGCGCTCCGGACTGGGACATGCGCAGGATCAGGCCCGCCGCGGCCTCGCTGCGCGCGAGGGTGAGGAGAAGCGCATCCACCATGTCGATCGGAAGCCCCAGCCAGCCGGTGATCAGCGGGGAGAGGGCGTGCTTGAGCACGCCGAGGAGACCGACGAGGTCGATGAGGAACATGGCGAGGGCCGCGATGAGGAAAATCGGAATGGCCTCCCGGAGGAACCAGACCAGGCGGTAGCCGGTCTTTCGGGCCACGGCGGCGAGGCTGGGTATGCGTATGGGGGGGAGCTCCTGGATGAAATCGCTCTGCGTGTCGTCGGGGATGAACCGGTTGAGCAGCAAACCCGCGGCAACCTCAGCGACCGCCAGCAGGCCGAAGGCCGCAATGAAATACTTAAGCCCGTGGTGGCCGAGGATCGCGATTGAAATCCCCATCTGGGCGGAACAGGGAATGGCGAAGGCGATGAGCGCAACGGCGATGAGCTTTTCCTTGCGTGACTTCAGGGTCCGGGTGGTCATCGTCGCCATCGTCTTGCAGCCGAATCCCAGCACGAGGGGGATGACCGCGTTGCCGGTGATCCCGATCTTCGACAGCACCCGCCGGGTGAGGATGGCGAGGTTCGGCAGGTACCCGATGTCTTCCAGCATCCCGAACACGAAGAAGAACACGGCGAGGATGGGCAGCACCGTGGTGAGGGAATTGAAGAGGCCGAGGGTGAGCAGGCCGTGGGGTCCGATCAGCAGGTCCCGCCAGATGCCGGGGGGCAGGAGGCGTCCGACGCCCCGCACCACGGGGTCCGTGACCGTCGTCGTGAGGAGGAGGGACAGCGCGCCGGCGACGTAGACCACCATGACGTAGATGATCCCGAGGAAGAAGGCGAGGATGGGAAGCCCGTACAGCGGGTGCCGGCAGAGCCGGGCGAATGTCTCGGAGAAACCGGCGCGCCGCGGGGGGAGGGCGCCCGTTGTGGACACCTGCCGGGCAATGCCGTCCACCCATAGGGCACGCTTCTCTTCGATCATCACCGGCGCCCGTCCGAGCAGGTGGAGCTTGAGAGACTCCAGCCCCGCGGCGCGTGCAGGGTCCAGAGGCCCGAGGGTGCTTGTGAGGAAGTCCCGGAAGGAGGGGTCGTTCTCCAGCAGGAGGAGGGCCGATGCGCGCGGGAAGCGCGCCTTTCCCGGGCGCAGTGAGTCGATGATCTGAACGGCGTGGTCGACCGCCGCGTCCACTTCCACGTCGAACGACGGCGGCACGGGCGCCTCGAGCCTGCCGCGCAGCACGCGCTTCAGCTCCGCGATACCCGCGCCGGGAGCCGGAGAGGAGACCACGGGCACGCCGAGCAGCCGGGAGAGCGCGGCGACGTCCAGGTGGATCCCGCGCTGCGCCGTCTCCCCCACGGCGGTGAGCACGAGCACGAGCGGGGTGCCCAGGGAGAGCAGGTCCGCGGTGAGGAGAAGAGACTCGCGGAACCTGTTGGCGTCCACGCACTGCACGATGACGTCGGGAGGCTCGGCGTACAGAAGAGCCCGCACCGCGAGCTCCTCCTCGGACTGGATGTACAGGCCGTGAAGGCCAGGGGTGTCGGCGTACTCCCAGACTTCCCCGTCTGCTTCCACGCCGTGGCGCGGCACCTCGACGGTGGTCTGTGGATAGTTGGACACGATGTCGTACGCGCCGGTGAGGCTGTTGAAGAGCTGGCTCTTTCCGCTGTTGGGCAGACCGACGATGTCGATGAGTCGGGCGGGGCGGGAGACGGCCATGGTTTAGCGTGTCTTCTTTCTGCACGCTGCGCAGTACCCGCGGATGCCCAGGTGGTGATCGATGGGCGTGAATCCCCGGCTCCGACAGACCGCCTCCTGGAGCTCCTCGAGCCCGTCGTCCTTGAACTCGATGATGCGGCCGCAGATCACGCACTCCAGGTGGTCGTGGTGGGAGCTGGCCCGTTCGTAGCAGGCCCTGCTTTTTTCCCGCAGCGTCTCCGTGATGATGCCGCTCCGCACGAACAGGGGCAGGGTGCGGTAGATCGTCGCCGCGGAGACGCCGCGCTTCTTCAGGCTGTCGTGGAGGGTGTCGGCGTCGAAGTGGCCCGCGCACGCGACGATGCCGTCGAGGATCGCGCGGCGCGCGGCGGTGAAAGCGAGACCATTCTCCCTGAGGTAGTCGCGAAAGCGTTCGGTGGCGTCCATCTGCGATTGATTATCAATCGCAGTATGAACGCCGACCACACGTACGTCAAGCCGGGTGACGTGCCAGACGGGGCATCTGTCCCCGGTCCATGGTCTTGCATCCCCCGTTCCTGTCGATGGTTTCCTGCATGGCCTGCCGGACGCTGAAGGCGAGCTCACGGGCGGCGCGCCGTGTCGAGGCGGGGCTTCCCTGCCCGGGCTCGTTCTGCACCAGGGTGAGCGGTGCGGGCACGGGCTTCCCTATCACGACGGTGACCCGCGGCGGCAGCCGCACTGTCCGGCCCAGGACAGTGAGCGCCGTACGGCCGCGCCGCTCGTGGAGCACGGTGGTCACGGGAACCACGGGCAGCGCGAGCCGGCAGGCCAGGAGGAAGGCCCCCGGATGGAACGGCCTGATCTCCTGGCTCCCCCGGTAGCACTCGCCCTCGGGGAAGACGTGGATGAATCCCAGCTCCCGCACGGCCGTGCGCGCGGCTCCATCCAGAAGCCGAAGGCTGTCGGGCCGCTCGGGGATGGGCACGGCGCCCAGGAGGCGCACGAAGGTTCCGAGCCAGGGAATGAGCGCCGTCTCCTCCAGCATGGTGAAGTAGGTCCTGTACGGTCGGATGGCGTGGGCAATGATCCCCGGATCCATGAGAAGCGTATGATTGCTCACGAGCACGGCGCCGGACCGCGGGAGGTTCTCCCGCCCCTCGATGCGGATCCTGTACAGGAACCAGTCGACGAGCCGCACGAGGGCGAAGATGACGGTGAACAGCGCCGTGAACGGCACGAACGACGGCGTGTAGGTGAGAATGCTGTCGCCTTTCCTGTAGGCCATGGTCTCCTCCTTACCGAAGGGTGCGGTCCTTCCAGACCACTCCCTGCCCGCTCAGGGCCTGCGCCGAGCTCCACCACGCCATGTAGAACAGGTGGATGAAGAGCACGGGGTAGAGGAACGGGATCCACCAGGGGAGGCCCCTGTCCCAGAGGACGAGCGCCCACGCCAGAAGGAACAGCGCGACGCAGAGCAGCGTGAATTGCGCTGCCGGGGACCCGCTGAGGATCTGCACGGGGAGGAGGGCCAGCGGCAGCACCACGAAGGTGGCCAGGAGCGTCACCGCAACGGCGAACAGAAGGGAGTTGTGCCGCGCGAGGTCGTAGATGTTCTTTGAGATCCCGTTGAACGACGCGCGGTAGCCGTCGTACATGCGGCAGCGCACGTGGTGGCGGATGTCGAGGAACACCTCGCGGAAGCCCGCCTTCTTCAGCTCCTTGGCGATCGCCATGTCGTCGGTGATCGTGTCGCAGACCCTCTCGTAGCCGCCGATGGCCTCGAAGGCATTCCGACGGAAGACGATCACCTGGCCGATGGCGAACGAAAAGCTCGGTGCAGGGGAGGCGGTGACGAGCCAGAGCGGAAGAAACATCGCCGACATGAGGTAGGTTGCCGGTACGATGCAGCGCTCACCGAGGGTGTTCATCTCCTGGAACACGTAGCCGGACACGCAATCCGCCCCGTGATCCTCCATGTTCGTCACGGCCCAGGAGACGCTCTGTCTCCCGTGCACCGTGTCAGCGTCGGTGAACAGGAGGTACTCCCCCCGAGCATGGCGGGAGAGCTGCTGCATGGCGTGGGGTTTTCCGTTCCATCCGTCCGGTTTCAAGGGCTCACCCGATACGGCGCGCACCTTGTCGGGATAACGGGAGGCGTACGAAGAGGCGATCTCCCAGGTGGCGTCGGTCGACTGGTCGTCCAGGACCACGATCTCATAGTTCCCATAGGTCTGGTCGAGCAGTGAATCGAGGCACGCCCGGAGGTTCTTTTCCTCGTTGCGCGCGGGCACGAGCACCGACACCTTGCCGCCTTTCGTCAGGCGCGGAGTGCGCGAGCTTATCCGCAGCCACAGGATGTTGGACAGCGACAGGACCAGGAAGTAGAGCGTTCCCAGGAGGAAAACGAGGCGGATGACGTGTTCGAACAGGAGAATCAGCGGCGGCATGAGCATCGCTCCTTATGCATCGATAGCCAATGCATAGACAGTCTATGCTAATGTGATGGGATGTCAAGCAGCCGTCAATCGTTTCGTTACGTTTAGCCGCAGGATGATGAAGAACGGTGCTGCGGCAAAAACCAACGGCAGCTATAGATTATCGCCCGGAAATGTCGATACTCAGGTATGATTTCAGGAATCTCGCAGGGTTCGGCCGGCGTGGATTTGACGCGCTCGCTCGACGCAATGAGCGCCGTGCTGCAAAACGGGCAAGACGAGATGATGCAGCTCGCCGAGAAGCTGATGAAGGTCGGCGTTCAGCAGACCATTCAAGACTCGAAAATGGGCACGATCATCGACACGATGGCCTGACAGGCTTCCGCGGCCGTGCACAGCCGGTGTCTGGCACGAAGCGCGCGGCATTGATACAATCCAGCCTCATGACCGACAGCACTGACGCGCATGCGCACTTCGACAGGAGCTTCCTCTTCAAGGTGATCCTCCTGCTGCTCCTCTACTCCCTGATCCCCCTGGGGGAGATCATCCTCTTCGTGTATCTGGGAAACGTGATCGGCAACTATCTGATACTCGTGATTGCCGCCGTTGCCGGCATTCCGGGCGCCATCGTGCTTCTCGACCGCATGCGCCGGCTGGGCAGCGCGCACGGCGGCTGGACGGCGAAGTCCCGCGGCGAGCTTCTCGGTCTGTGCGCCGGCGCACTGCTCCTTATTTCCCCGGGGTTCGTCACCGACGCATGCGGGTATCTGCTATTCATCCCCGGCGTCCGCAATGCGGTGGGGAGGTTCATCGCCCGCAGGCTGCCCGCGGGCTTCAAGGAGATTGGTGATTCCCTGGGGCTTTCAGCCCTATAGCTTGAATATCCGGTAGCCGAGGAGAAGCACGAGGTAGTAGAGGTAGGGAAACACGGCGGCCAGACGCCACGGATGCTTCCCGATCCCCGTGAGGACGCCGAGTCCCGCGGCGTGCAGCTTCCGCGAGGTCTGCTTTTCTCTGCCGGCGAACACCTCGAAGCAGTTGCCACCCCAGAGAGACACTCCGGGGTTCAGCTCCCTGCGGTGCTTGTTGATCCACTTGTCCTTCCCGGCGACGCCCGTGCCCACGAGCACCATCGACGGCGAGGATTTCTTGATCGCCGTGACGATGTCCGTTTCCACCGTACGGGGGAAGAAGCCGTAGAACCGCCCCACGACCTTGATCCCGTGGAACGATCCGCGGAGGTTCTCCTCCGCGACCTCGAGCACCTCCTTGCGTCCGCCCAGGAGGTAGACCGAGCCCTTGGTCTTCTCTATCACGCTCAGGATGCGGATCGTGTGCTCGAAGGTGTTGAAGAGGCTCAACGACCCGGTGCGCAGGAAGCCCGCTCCCCGGACGATCGGCAGGGCCACCGGCAGGATGAGCGAGGCGTCGCGGAGGCACCGCATGAACTCGGGATCATGGCGCGCCCGCAGCAGCCCGCGCAGGGAGAGGAAGACGATCTGATTGTGCTGTCCGTTGTCGAGGAGCTCTTCGACGACCTTCGACAGGACGTCGGGATCGATGCTGTCCACGGGAACGTCGAGAACCTTGATGCGCTTTACGAGTCCGCTCTCCACGAATCTTTCTCCTGTATGATCATTTTCACCGCCCCAAGGGCGAAGAGCGCCGCGGTTTCCACCCGCAGCACGTCGGCGCCGAGGAAGACGGGCGCGAAGCCCGCCGTCCTGAGCATGCCGACCTCGGCCTCCGAAAGTCCCCCCTCGGGACCGATCAGCATGCTGATCCTCGTGGACCCTCCGGCAAGGAGCCGGTGCAGCGACAGTGCCGCAAGGGCTTTCTCATGGAAGAAAAGGGCCGTCCCCCAATCTTCTCCCGATTCCGCAACGGAAGCCAGGCTGCGCGGAGCGTCGATGGTCGGCAACCGCCGCGCCCCGCTCTGCTGGAGCGCCTCACGGGCGATCCTCTCCAAGCGCTGCCTGTGGCCGCCCTCTCCGTCGGGGCGGACCAGGGAATGTTCGCTCACCACGGGGACGATGCGCGAAACCCCCGCTTCCGTGGCTTGGCGAACAATGAGATCGATTTTGCGCCCCTTTGGCAAGCACTGCAACAGGGTGATCTCGGGCCCCCGTTCTGCGAGGCCGTCGGGGGTCGGCCCGACCTGCGGGCTGATCCCCACGTCGACCTGGCTGGCGCCGACCTCCTGGATCCTCAGGGTGTACCTGCGTCCCCGGAGATCGACGGCGGTGCGCTGGTCGCCCGGGCCCAGGCGGAGCACGCGCACGAGATAGCGGAAATCACCGCCCGTCAGGGTGAGGCGCGGCTCGCCGGCATAGGTCCGGGGCAGGAGGAATTGCTTCACCCTACGTCTTTGGCTCTATCTCATGGCCCATCAGCGCCTTCACCGCGGCCTGTAGCACGATGTCGAAGTCCAGGTCGTACGGGAGAGGGGTGTTGTTCGTGATGTTCTGCTGCATGCGCACGAGCCTGCGGAGGTAGCGGTCGTCGAGCTTGATCCCCTTTTGATGGAGGGTGGTGACGAAATTGCCGATGTCCGCGTCGGACGCCTTCGGGTTGGCCTTCACGAAGTCCTTCACGTAGGTGCCGTTGAGAAGGTCGTTCAGCGATTTCTGCTGGGCCTCGGTGAGGTCGGGCTCCGCGACGGGACGATCCGGCTCGATCCCTTTCTTGTCGATGGAGATCCCCGTGGCCGCGCCGGCCGGCGTGTAGTAACGCGAGGTGGTGAGCCTGTACCCGCCGTCCCCCAGGGATTCGACGGTCTGCACGGAACCCTTCCCGTAGGTCTTCTCCCCCATGAGCACCGCCCTGTGGTAGTCCTTCAGCGCTCCCGCCAGGATCTCCGCGGCGGAGGCCGAATACTTGTCCACGAGGACGGCCACCGGGATGGAGGGATCGACGATCCGGCGGTTGGGCCGCGCGGTGTAGGTCACGTTCTCGGACTGCACGCGCTCGCTTTTCCTCTGCACGATGAGGCCCTGGTCGATGAAGAGGTTCGCCACGTCCACGGCCGACGTGAGGAGCCCTCCAGGATTGCCCCTGAGGTCGAGGATCATCGATGTGTAGCCCGCGGCGATGAAGCTGTTGATGGCCTGCCTGCTCTGCTCGGCGCTCTGCGGCGTGAACTCCATGAGGCGCAGGTAGCCGATCTTGCCCGGCATCATCGTGTACTTCACGGTCTTCAGCTGGATGATGTCACGCGTGATGGTCGTGTCGAACTGAACCGCCTCCCCACGGGAGACGGTGACCGTCACGTCGGTGCGGGGCGTGCCCCGCAGCTGGTCGCGGATCGCATTGAGGGTGAGGTCGGCCACGGAGGCGCCGTTCACCTTGATGATGATGTCCCCGGCGGTGATGCCGGCTTTGTACCCGGGTGTGCCCTCGATCGCCGACACGATCTGCGCCCCGACCTTGTCCACCTTCGTGATCTCCAGGCCCACCCCGCCGAAACTGCCCGTGGAGATGTCCGTCATCTCCGTCCACTCGTTCGCCGCCAGGTACATGGAGTAGGGATCGCCCAGGGCGTCGAACATCCCCTTGAGAGCGCCCTCGTACAGCGCCTTGGGCTGCGCCTTGTTCGCGTCGACGTAGGTGTCGCGGATTTCCCGGTAGACCTGGCCGATGGTCGACAGGTACGCTTGTGTCTCGTCCTCGGAGCTCCCCGCCATCAGACGCGGAGACAGCGCAAAGAAGGCAAGGCCGGCAAGAAGCACGGCCGTGACGACAGTCCATACGATACGCTCTTTCGAGCTGAATGGTTTCATCCGTCTCTCCCCAGGGGCACCATTCTATAGGCGCGCCCTCGCTTGTCAATGTACACTTTTTCCGGCCTTGACCACGGTTTCCCCCAATGACAGACTCCCGGAAACATGAAGGCGCAGCGCACAATGCTCCTCATCGGCTCCTTCTGGGAGCTGGTGCGATTCTTTCTCGTGCTCCAGATGCTCGCCGCGTCCCTCGAGGCTGCGGCAGGGGCGGGGACGTGGATTTACCCCTGGCTCCTTCTCATCGGCTCGGGCAACCTCCTCATCGTGGCAGGCGCCGTGATGCTCGCCCTGTTCCCCGATCGCTACGAGCCGCTCGTCTCCCTCCTCCGCCTCGGCAAGGGCCTGAGCGTCTTCACCTTCGCTCTCTTCGTGCTCTCGGGGGCATTGCGGCAGACCGGCCTGCGGGTCGTTCTCGCGCTGGGCCCCCTGCCCGTGACGCAGGGAGTCGTGCTCGTTGGTGTCTGCATCCTCGACATGATTTTTCTCGGCGCTCTTTTCGCGTGGAGGGAGGGGAGTCGGCAGCTCCCTCCCACGCCCGGCCCCGAATCGGTCCTGCCGGAGTATCGGGAAACGGAAGTCAAGGACTTCCATTGATTGCGCCGGGGCGTGGAGCCCGGAGCAGCGTCTGCCTGCTGATCCTCGTTCTCGCGTCCCTCTCCTCCGCCCCCGCGTGGCCGGCCGGTGAGCCCCGTCTCGTCTTTTCCCCGCCGCTGTGGAATTACGGCATGATCAGCCAGGGGGAGAAGATCAGCCTCACCGTGACGGTGGAGAACCGTGAGACGGCGACGGTGAGCGTCAGCTTCGTTCCCACCTGCACGTGCCTCACGGTGGAGCCGGCCGCAAGGGTCATCGCGCCTGCGGGAACGGCGGCCTTCACGCTGCATTTCGATTCCTCCGATGACGTGGGCATCACGGAGAGGGGCTTCATCGTTCGCACCGACATCCCCGGAGCCAAAGCGCCGTACTATCTCCTGCGCGGCACCGTCCGCGCGGACCGAGCCGCGGGGACCCCGCCGGGTGCATGGCAGAGGCAGGCGCCGGGGCCGGGGCCGGCCGGACGGACGGGTGTCCCCATCATCTATTATTACACCCCCGGCTGCAGGAGCTGCGAGGAGTTTCTCAGCGTCGAAATCCCGAAGCTCGAAAAGCGCCAGGGGATCACGATCGCCCTGCAGCGCAGGGACGTTCTGGATCCGACGCAGTACGAGGAGCTCACCGCGTTCGCCGCGGCGCACGGGCAGACGCTGAAGGAGATCCCCGCGCTCCGCGTGGGGGACGTCCTCCTCCAGGGCGACGGGGAGATCCGTGCGCGGCTTGCCGGGGTCATCTCATTGCAGACCTCGGGAGCGCAGGCGCACTCGCAGGAGGCGCCTGCGAACGCGGCTGCCGACACCATCGCAGTCCTGCCGGTGATCGCAGCGGGTCTCATCGACGGGATCAATCCCTGCGCATTCACGACGCTCATCTTCCTCCTCGCCTCCCTCGCGCTTGCCGGCCGCGCCAGGCGGGAGGTGCTCCTGATCGGCGCGGTGTTCTCCTTTTCGGTGTTTCTCACGTATTTCCTCGTCGGTCTGGGCTTCTTTGCCGCGCTGCGTGCCGCCGCGGCCGTCTCCCTCGTATCGGTGATCCTGCGCTGGGTGCTCTTCGCGGTGCTTCTCGTCTTCGCGGGGCTTTCCGTGTACGACTACACGCTCATCCGCAGGGGCCGGCCCACGGAGATCCTCCTCCAGCTCCCCTCGGCCTTGAAGAAACGCATCCACGCCTCCATCCGCACCCGGGTGCGCACGGCGGCCCTCGTCGGAAGCTCGCTCGTCCTGGGGTTCCTCGTGTCGATCTTCGAGTTCGCGTGCACTGGCCAGGTCTACCTTCCCACCCTCGCGTATCTCGCCCGGGTCCGTCAGCAGACCACGGCACTGCTCCTGCTCGCCCTGTACAACCTCTGCTTCATCGCGCCCCTTCTCGTCGTCTTCGGCGCGAGCTACCTCGGCGTGAGCTCGCAGCGCATCACGACGGTGTTCCAGGCCCACATGGGCAAGGTGAAGCTCGCGCTGGCGGTCGTCTTCGTCGGGCTTGCAGCGATCACCCTTGTCGGATGAGACTGGTTTGTCTATGCTTGTGATGAAAGCGCACGCACGAGTTCCCCAATGACGGTAAAGGGCGATCTGAAGCTCGAGATCGACGAGCAGGGCATCGAAGTCCGCATCACCATCACTCCCGACGAGAATGGCGCAGATATCACGCCGGAAAGCGTGCAGGCCATGCTCGCGGAGAAGAAGGTGCGCTCCGGCATCGATCCCGAGGCAATGGACAAGGCTTTCCGCACGCTTTTGAGGAAAAAGACGGAGCCGGTGAGCTTCATTGCCGCCTCCGGCGTGGCCCCGCAGCCGGGGCAACCGGAAAACGTCGTCTTCGAGGCCCTCCCGGTCCCGCAACGGATGGCGGACGTCGCCGCCTCCCTCCTTGCCTCCGCCCCTGCGCCGCAGGGGTTCCGGCTTCGCGAAGAGCGCATCAAGCGGGAAAAAAAGGTCCTGAAAAAACCAGCCCTCCCCTTCCTTCCGGCAAAGGAGCAGATCGAGGTCGTCTTCGAGAAGAGGATGGTGAGGGAGCCCGTGGAGATCGACCCCGCGGTGACGGGCACCGCTTATGTGACCGCCGGGGCCCTCGTTGCACGGATCA
Source organism: Spirochaetaceae bacterium (assembly GCA_003141795.1). Next base: position 13,542 of record PLNO01000180.1, read on the forward strand.
AGCCCGGGGCCCAGGGCAAAGAGGGGAAGAGCGTGTTCGGCAGGCTCATCCCCGCCACCCGTCCGGCGCAGGACGGTTTCCTCTTCTGCGAGGGCCTCACCCGCAACGGAGCCGAGGTCACGGCGGACGCCACCGGGTTCCTCCGCAGAGGGAGCGCCTGGAGCGACATCGTCGCCTTCCGGGACCACACGGTGAACGTCACCACCTCACCCGACGGGCTCACCTGTCTTCTCTCCTTCGCTCCCGGCGATGCCGCGGCACCCTCCCCCGAAACTGACGACATTCTCACCCGGGCTGCCGCCCTGGGTTTCACCGCCGCCTCCCTCCTCCCCGCTGAAGACATCACGGCGATGCTCCGCGAAGCCGTCGCCCGATCGCGCGCGATCTCTGGCGTACCGATCACCCCCATCGTGAACGGCGTCGCCCTCGTCAGCGTTTCGCCGGACAAGTTGAAGGCGGTGCTCTACCTCCGCAAGGGGCGGGGCGGCGGCACGCCCCTCACCACCGCCGCGGCGAGCGAGGCCATCCGCAGCAGCAGGGTCAAGGGTTTCAACGTGGAGAAGGTGAAGGCCGACCTTCGCGCATTTTTCACGGGGAAGACCGCGGAGTTCGCCGACTACGTGCTCGTCGCGGGCCGCGCCGCCATGCCGGGGACCGAGCCGAAGATCGAATGGCGCGCCCTCTTCTTGCCCGCCCCCGAGGCCGACGCCATCATGGCCGTGGCCAATGCTAATGCGGAGGGCTTGAAGTCACTCGCATCCCTCGCGGCTTTTCCTCTTTCTAAGGTGGAAGCCGTTGCGCGCGTGAAACCCGACGCTGAAGTGGTGAAGATCACCACCCCGACGGGCGGTATGTCCGGCATCGACGTATTCGGCGCCTCGCTGCCGCCCGGCAGGGGAGGGGGGCCCGAGATACGCCTCTTCGAAGGCCTTGCCATGCGCAAAGACACCGTGGTGGCCATTGCGTCGGGCATTCTCGAAAAGGGAAGCGACGGCACAGCCATCCTCCTGCGGGTCAGGCCGCACAAGGATGCGGAGATGCGCGTCCTGCTCTCTTCCGACCGCATGAAGGCCACGCTTTCCTTCTCACCGGCAGAGGGGGACGGGACGAGGATCCCCGCGGAGGAAGCGCGGGACCGCGTCCGTCAGGCGGGGGTCCAGCGCGGAATCAACCAGGAGCGGCTCGCCGGGGCCCTGGAGAGCGTTGCGCGGGCCGAGCCCCTCGTGGATTACCTCTTTGCAGAGGGCAGGCCCGCCCAGTTGGATACCCAGAACAGGATAGTCTTCAATGTGAAGCTCGCCACCGGCAAGACGTCGTCCCTCCGAAAGGACGGGAGCGCGGACTACCGCAATCAGGACAGGATCACGCGCGTCCAGAAGGGGGAGATCATCGCGACGGTGCGTCCCCGCGACGCGGGCGCGGAGGACGGGTGGGACGTCACGGGCGCCGCGCTCGTGCTTTCCCCCGAGTCCCAGGAGACGCTTCAGGCCGGCGCGGGGGTGAAGGAGAGCGTTCAGCAGGACGGGAGCATCCTCTTCACAGCGGAGATGCAGGGCGAGCTCGTTCGGGACGGAACGGTCCTCTCCGTCATGGATTCGCATTCTGTCGCCGGGGACGTCGGCCTTTCCACGGGCAACGTCAAGTTCCCCGGCAACGTGCGGGTGGGCGGTGCGGTGCGCTCGGGCTTCACCGTCGTGGCGGAGGGGATCCTGGAGATCGCGGGGGCTGTGGAGGCGGCGCTTCTGTCCGCGGGCGGATCGATCATCGTGGGGCAGGGGATCAAGGGAGAGGGGAAGGCGATCATCCGCACGAAGAAAGAGCTCGTGAGCGCCTTTGCTGAACAGTCCGTGCTCCTGGCCATCGGCGACGTGCACCTGCGGGGGCCCTGCGTGCGCTGCCAGGTGAAATGCAATGGCCGTCTCGTCCTGGACTCCGACAAGGGCACCCTCGTGGGCGGGGAGGTGCGCGCCAGCCGCGGAATCGAGGTGCAGAACATCGGCTCGCCCGGCGGGGCGCACACCGTCGTCTCCTTCGGCCAGGACTTCCTCGTGAAAGACCAGATCGAGCGCGAAGAGCGAGAGGTGGCCACGCTCACGAAAAAGGTGGCGGGTCTCGACACGGAGATGCTCATCCTGGAAAAACGCACCGCGGGGCTTGCCGTGGCAGGGGGGGCCGTCGCCGCCCAGTCGCAGGACGCCGCCGCACTCGCACGGGCCCGCGCGCAAAAGCTTTCGGCCATGAAGCTCATCGAGCAGCGCAAGCTGCGGCTCATCACGCTGCGCGACAAGTACGACGAGCACGTGCCGTCGGAGGTCGTGATACGGGGAACGCTGTTCCCGGGGGTCATCCTGGAGAGCCACGGCCGCCGCTTCGAGACTCCTCTGGAAAAAAAGATGATCACACTGCGCTTCGACCCCGCGCAGGGAAAAATAGTGCAGAAGGTCTGAGTCCAAGGAGGACCCATGGTCGGATATATCATTTTCCCGTCGTGGATCAATGCTGAAATAATTCCCGGTCTCCCGGTGCGATGGTACGGCCTCATGTACCTCGTCGCCTTCGTCGTCACCTATCTGCTCTTCGTCTGGCAGCTGAAACAGAAGAAAATCACCCCGCCGAAAGACGCGGTGCTGGACATGTTCTTCTGGGCGATCATCGGCCTCCTGGTCGGCGCCCGTCTCTTCGCGGTGACGATCTACGACTCCACGGGCTACTACGCCCAGCATCCGCTGCAGATCATCCTCCCCTTCTCCCGTGTCGACGGACGGATCAGGCTCACCGGCATCGCCGGCATGTCGTATCACGGCGGTGTCGTCGGGGTGACGGTGGCGGTCATCACGTACCTGAAGGTGAAGAAGCTCGACGTGCTGGAATGGGCTGACATGCTCGTCGCGGGCATCCCGCTGGGCTACACGTTCGGACGCCTGGGCAACTTCATCAACGGCGA
>PLNO01000236.1 GCA_003141795.1 Spirochaetaceae bacterium
GGAGCATGAGGTCGAGGATCACCGCCGAGTACACGCCATCGAGGGCGCGCAGCTGGAGCAGACCCGCAGCTCCGTCGCGGGCGACATCCACGGCGTACCCCTCCTGCTGCAGTCCTTTTCTGACGGCTTCCGCCAGTTTCTGGTTGTCCTCGACGATGAGGATCCTCATGACGCAAAGATACTGTTCGGACATGCATGACGGCTCGTGGCGCCGTGGGGATTGTTTTGGGTGCGATTGGTGTTACATTGATAAGCAANNCATTGGTGTTACATTGATAACGGGCATCTTATAAACCCCGGCAGGAGCAGAGAATGAACAACCGATTTCGTCATACAGCAATGGCTGCGGCAGTCGTGCTCGCGGTCATGCTTTCAGCAGCCACGGCGTGGGCGGATCCCCCCTCCCAGGTGGGACGGCTGAGCTACCTGGATGGGACGGTCTCGTTCCGGCCGGGGACGCTCGACGATTGGACCCCTGCCTCTCTGAACTATCCGCTCTCGGAGGGGGATCAGGTCTGGACCGATCAGGACGGCAGGGCGGAGATCCACGTCGGCTCCACCGCGCTTCGTCTGGGCGCTGGCACGGATTTTACATTCTTGAGCCTCGACGATCAAACGATCCAGGTCAGACTGTCCACCGGCTCTCTCAACGTGAAGCTGCGAAGGCTCGATCCAGGGGACGCCTTCGAGATAGACACTCCCAATTCCATCGTTTCGCTGGAATCCGCGGGAAGCTACCGCGTCGACGTTCAGGAGGACGGTGAGACGAGCGTCGTGGTCGTCCATCAGGGACAGGCAAACGTCACCGCGGGAACCGGCTCGTTCACCGTCAACGGGGACCAGTCGGGAACCGTCTCGGGGACCGGATCGGTTGCCTACTACGTGCAGGACGCGACGACTCAGGATGATCTTGATTCCTGGAGCTTTGCGCGGGACGCCCGTGAGGACAGGGTCGATTCGCTGCGCTTCCTTCCGCGGGAGATGATCGGCGTGGAGGACCTGGACGGAAACGGCGTGTGGATCACGATGTCAGGGTATGGCCCGGTCTGGCAGCCCACCATGGTGCCCGCCGGATGGGCCCCGTACAGGTTCGGCCACTGGGCGTGGGTGGAGCCCTGGGGATGGACGTGGATCGATTCCGCAGCCTGGGGATTCGCGCCGTTTCACTATGGACGGTGGGCGTATATGAGCGCTCGATGGGTGTGGGTGCCGGGCCAGATGGTGGCACGGCCCGTCTATGCCCCGGCGCTCGTCGTATTTATCGGCGGGGACGCGTGGCGACCTTCCGGGGGAGAGGGCATCGGATGGTTCCCGCTCGGACCGCGTGAGGTCTACGTCCCGCCCTATGCCGTCACGCCCCGCTACCTGCAGGGGATCAACTTCGCCTCGGGTGCCACATTGAATGACATCGAGACGGTCCAGAGGATCGACAGGACGCGCATTCGCTACGTCAACAGGAACCTTCCGCTGGCGGTTACGGTCATCCCGCGCCAGGCTTTCATCCAGTCGCGGCCCGCCGATGGGGCGGCTCTGCGGCTGATGCCCTCGGATCTCGGCAGGGCGCCGATCATGGGGATGACGGCCGTCCTCGTGCCGCAGAGGGAAAGCATCGTCGCACGACCGTTGGGACCCCAGGGTCCGGTCCGGCAGCCGCCGTCCAATGTGGTCAACCGGCCCGTGTTCTCCGCACGAACGCCGCCTCCGCCACCCGTACCGTTCGCTGTTCGCCAGCAGGCGCTTTCGGCCAACCCGGGCCGTCCCGTGGATGCCGCGGTGCTCTCGGGCATGCAGCCGAACATCCCGCCCCGCAGGCCTCCCGTGGCCCGCTTCGGTGAGGGTGGGCCGCAGCCTCAGCCGATGCAGCCGCAGCAGCCGGGTATGCAGCCGCAACCTCAGCAACCGCCGCTGCCGGGGCTGCAGCCGCAACCGCAACAGCCCCAGCAGCCGCAGCCGCGGCCCGCACAGCAGCCCCAGCAGCCGGGCATGCAGCAGCAACCGCAGCAGCCGGGCATTCAGCCCCAGCAGCGGCCCGCACAGCAGCCCCCGCAGCCGGGCATGCAGCAGCAACCGCAACAGCCTCAGCCGCGGCCCGCACAGCAGCCCCAGCAGCCGGCGCCCCAGCAACCTCCGCAACAGCCGCAGCAGCAGCAGGAGAGGCCGGTGCAACAACCGCAACCCCCGCAGCCGCCCGCACAGCAGCCTGCTCAGCAGCCGGGCATGCAGCAGCAGAGGCCTGCGCAGCAGCCCGCGCAGCCTCAGCAACAGCCCCAGAAGCAGGACCAGCAGAAGCAGCAGGCGGGCCAGGACGTGAAGCAGCTCGTCAACAGCCTTAGGACCCAGTCGCTGCCGAACGCCGAGCGGCATCTCGCGGACGCGCGGAAGGTCAAGGGAAGTCAGCTCGACTTCAACGCGATCCAGGGCCAGATTGCAGCGGCGCGATCCCTGCTGTCAGGTATCGACAGCGATATCGCGCAGGGACGGACGGATCAGGCCATGCAGAAGGCCCGACAGGCCCAAGCGCAGATCGCCGACATCGAGTCCGCCATCGCGGCAGCCCAGCGTGGCGGAGGCAATTGAGGGAGGGGGAGACACGAGTACACGAAACGCTCATTGACGCTCCCTCGCAGGGCGGATAGCTTCGCTCTGTGAGCGAACACGATGGGCGTTTCATTGTTCTCCTCAACGACGCGCTGAAAGACCATCTGTCGTCGCTCTCGGGCAAGGAGCGGCTGAGGCTGCGGGAGAAGTTCGAGTTCCTCGAACAGGGGTTCTGGGACACGGGTGTCCGCGTCAAGAAGCTCCGCGGCACTTCGCGGCGCGTCGTGTTCGAGGCACGGCTCACCAAGAGCGACAGGCTCCTCTTCACCCTCGGCGATCATCAGGGCAGGACGGCCATCTACGTCTGGGGGATCGTACGCCACGACGACATAGCTTCGGAAGCGGCACGGATTGTTCCCCGCAACGCCCCTTTCCTCGATTTCGAGCCGCTGCAGAGCGAAGAAAAGTCGGACCTCACCCTCGAGGCGGCGCCGATCGAATGGCTCAGCCAGGAAGACGTCGAGCAGAAGGTGCCCGACGATTACGGTCCGCAGAGATGGCTCGTGCTGGACGACGAAGAATGGCGCCGCCTGCTTCTCTCACCCGATGCCTCCGGCTGGGAGGCATTTCTCTTCCTCACCCGTGAGCAGGAGGACCTCCTCCACGCCTCTCCGCCCATATTGTTGTCGGGAACCGCAGGCAGCGGAAAAACGACGCTGTCCGTGTACTATCTCATCCGTGGGGCAGCGAGTGGGCAGCGGAGGCTTTTCCTCACCTACAACCCCCTCCTGAAGAACCTCGCTGAGCGGATCTACGCCGGCCTCGCCTCTCACCGCGGAAGCCTTCCCGACGCACCGCCACCCCGGTTCCTCGTATTCAGGGAATTGCTGCGGGAGATCGTGCCTCAAGCGGAGCGCCTCTTTTCCGAGGAGAAGGAGGTCGGTCTCAAGCGGTTCGCCCAGATCTTCAATGATCACAAGGACAGGAAGAGGTACGACGCCGAGCTGGTCTGGGAGGAGATCCGTTCCATCATCAAGGGGGCGAAGCTTCCGCTTGCCTCCGCCCGATTGGCGCGCCTCAGCGCGCGATTCAACTCCCGGGAGCTCACCCTCCGGGAACGCGGGGAGCTGCGGGAACATCTCATCGGCCTCCAGGAACTGTCCATCGCCCGACGGGCAGAAGCGCTGATTCGTCAGAAAACCACGCTCGTCGACTACGCCGGCTTCCTTCGTGCGGTTGACGATCGAGGGGGAGAAGGGGCGGAGGACTGCGCGCTCGTGCTCACGGAGATCGTGCAATGGGTGGAGAAGAGCGCCGCCGATTTCGTTTCTCCGCTCTTGTCGGAGGAAGAGTACGCCGCGTTGGGCAGGAAGCGCGCGCCCTCGTTTCTCTACGACCGCCGTGAGATCTACGGGATCGCCGTCTATTACCAGGACAGGCTCGAGCAGGAGGGACTCTGGGACGAGATCGACCTCACCAAGGCAGCCATCCGGACGCTCGACGACAACGCGCAGGAGTTCTCCTACGACCTCGTGGTGTGTGACGAGGTGCAGGACCTCACCGACGTGCAGGTCTCCCTGCTGTTTCGACTGCTCGCCGACCCGCGGGGGATCGTTCTCACGGGCGACCCTCGCCAGATCATCAACCCGTCGGGCTTCCGTTGGGAGGAGGTGAAGGGAAAGCTCTATGAGCGGGGGCTTTCGGCTCCGGTCGTTCGGCGTCTCAGCCTCAATTTCCGCTGCGTCGGCTCGATCGTTCGGCTGTCCAATGCGCTTCTCGACCTGAAGGCAGGGCTCGTCGGGCTTACCGACACGGAAATGCGCGAGGAATGGAAGTTCGGCGGCAGGCCGCCGGCGCTTCTCACGTCCCTGGAAGAGGAAGAGGTGATTCCCCGCATCGATGCGCGCGCAGCGGGTCAGGTCATCCTCGCAAGAACCGTGGAGAGCAGGGACAGGCTCAAGGAGGCGCTCGGCACCGATCTCGTTTTCACGATCGCCGAGGCAAAAGGCCTGGAGTTCGACACCGTCTTTCTGTGGAAGTTCTGCGAAGACGGCGAGGCTGCCCCGATCTGGAGGGCGATAGCCTCGGGGCAGCCCATCGACCAGAGCAGGATCCCGCACGTGCGGCACGAGCTCGCGCTCCTCTACGTGGCCGTCACGCGGGCCCGCACCACGCTCATCATCTTCGACGGGCCCGAGCCGGCCGTGATCTGGGACATACCGTCCCTGTCGCAGCTCGTCTTCCGCGCCACGGATCAGGAGGCGCTTTCGGGCCTCTGGCGGGCGGTTTCCACTCCGAAGGAATGGGAAGAGCAGGGCGACTATTTCCTCGGGCACGAGCAGTTCGCCGCGGCGCGCGAATGCTTCCGCAATTCTGGTAATGACGCGAAGCAGGCCCTTGCCGGCGGTCTGCTCCTCCTCGGTGAGGGCAGGTTCGCCGAGGCGGGTCCGCTGCTGGAAGCCGCGGGAGAGAAGCGGCGCGCGGCTGATTGTTTCGAGCGGGCGGGACTGTGGGGACGGGCAATGCCGCTGTGGCATGCGCTGGGAGAGCAGCGACGGGAGAGCCTCTGCAGGGCGCGCCTGTGTGAAGAACGCAGGGAATGGGCTGCCGCGGCGGCGGCATGGGACTCCCTGGGGGACGTCGAGCGCGGCCTGGAGAACTGGGAAAAGGCCGGTGCGTACGACAAGGTCGGCAGGGCACTGGCTGCGGCCGGGAAGCTCGAGAGGGCGGCGGCACTTCTGGAGAAAGCCCGGCTGCCCGTCGAGGCTGCCGCTTGCTATGCGAAGATCGGGCAGGACGGCAGGGCTGCTGATCTCTATTTCCACGCCGGTGACTTGCGGCAGGCGATCAGACTCTACAAGAAGACCGGGGATGAGGAGAAGCTCCTCCGCTGTTACCGCCAGCTCGGGGATTTCCGCTCTATGGGGCTCTACTGGGAAGCCCGAGGCGATGTTCGCAAGGCCGCGGAGGCTTTCACCCGCTATGCGGAGGGTTCCCCGGAGGACCGGACCGAGCTGCTCGCGTCGATCCCCAAGGGAACGACGCGAAAATCGGCGCTCAAGGCTGCCGTGCGTTACTCGGCGCTTTCCCAGCCGCGGGACGCCGCGCCGCTCTTCGTTCGTGCCGGTGAGACGCGCGAGGCGGCGCGCGAGTACGAGAAGGCCGGCGATTTCCTCGGCCTTTCAGAATGCCTGGAGGACGAGGAACGGTATCGCGAAGCCGCCGAAGCGCTGGAAAGAGCCGACATGGAGCCCGACGAAAAACTGAGGGAGATCGGCTATCTCCTCCTCCAGCATCTATCGTCGAGCGATGGTAAGGAGAACGCCGTGGCGCAGGAGCTGCATGCGGAGGCGCTGCGCATGAAAGGGGAAGGCCGTCTGCTGCCCGCGCTCGCCCGGTTCCGACTCCTCCGTGACGATCAGAACACGGTGGCGGTCTACAGGGAGCTCGGCCATTTCGAAGAGGCGATCACATTTTTCATCGAGACAGATAATCCCGCCGCCGCATTGTCACTCGCCCGAACCGAGGGCTTTGCGATTTCCCGATCCTACCTCGAAGCGGTGATCCAGAAGGTCTGGATCGACTCCGCGATCAATACCACCGAGCTTTCGCGCATGCGGGAGCTGTTCGTCCGCCTCCTCGACCGTGGGTTGCAGCAGACGCCACCCTCAGAGGGGCGGGAGATCGTGGAGCGGTTCTTCTGGAAAGCGTACGGAGGCCACATCCCTGAGGACGTGCTCTCCCAGGCGGCCTTTCACATGATGGTCTCATGGAGAGCAGTGAACGTCATCATCCGCGTGTTGTACTTCAATGTGGTGATGTGCAAGTCCTTCTCCCCGGGCATGAAGGATTTCGTGGAACGCGTCTCTCTCACCGCGAAGGAGTCGGGTGATGCCGTCCTTGCCGCGTGCGCCGCATACGTCGAGCAGCGCAAAGAGCTCGAGAGCTGGGCGGAGAAGGCAGAGCTCTCGTCGGAAAACGCGTTCGCGCTCGGCGCGAGTGNNATGCGGTGCTCTTTCTCGCCGACAAAGGCAGCTTCAGGGAAGCTGACTACTGCAGCAGAATGCATCACGATTTCGGCCTCCTGGCTCTGTGCGCCGAAAAGGAGAACGAGCCGGGGATCGCCATTGGCTACTACGTGAGCGCCGGCGACCTTGACGCAGCGCTTCGTTGCGCCGAGCAGGCCGGCAACCCGCGGGACGTCGCTCGGGTGTACGAGAAGATGGGGCGCCTCCCTGAGGCGATGGCGATCTGGGAGAAGCTCGGGCGCCGCAGGGACGTGGAAAGGCTGCTGAAGAAGCAGGCCGCGGGCTGAATCAGGGCTGGCTCAGGAGGCCTTGCGGAGGGATTGGAGGAGCTTTTCCGCGCCTGCCTGGAATGCCGCCGCCGCCGAGCGATAATCGAAGCCGACGATGACGCTCAGGCCGCTGTAGAGCGTTTCGTGGAGGAATGCCGACAGCAGCTTCAGGTACGGTCGGGCGTCGATATGGGACTCGCCGTCGAGCACCACGAGGTTGCGCAGATCGAGCGCTTTCGCCACCGCCGCAATCTGTCTTATCACAAGCCCGTTCAGCGTTTTCACCGTTTTGAGGTAGCGCTGCCGGTACTCGGGGTCCCGTTCGACGAGGGAGCGGATCTGGCTGAAGCGGTCGCGGACCTTTCGGCCGCGCACGCTCGTGCGCCGGGGGATGAGGCTCTTCAGGACCGCAACGAGCGTGCGGGACTGGAACAGCTTGTGGAGGGAGAAATAGAACAGCAGGAGCACCCCCTGATTGCGCATGAGGCTGCTGCCGCGTCCGGCCCTGTCGAGGATCACGAGGAAACGGCCCAGTTCCCTGTCGATCGCCCTGTCGGGCGCCGCCCCGAGCCTGCTCGCGAACGGTCCGCGCGCCTCCTCCATCCGGCCTATCTGCGCATCGAGGATCTCCTGCATGCGGAGCATTTCACGGCGCAGGCCGCTTTTGGTCACTTTCGCGAGGAACCCCGAAAGAGCCGCCAGCTCGTCTTTCGAGAAGGAGCGCGAAGGGGCCGTGGCATCGTCCATGATCGTGATTGCATCGCCGAGGTAGGAGGCCATGGCATCGAGGTACGCTTCGGTGTCAGCGATGTCGGGATTGCGCGCGACGTAGGTGGTGACGACCTCCTGCATCCGGGGAGCCAGCCCCAGTTTTTTCGTCGCCTGCCAGAGAAGCCTGCCGTGGGCGTAGTCGATGCTGTCGCGCATGCATCGCAGCACGTGGATGCCGGGGTTCGGCTCCCCCTGGAGGAGATCGAGCGCCGGATCCTCCGGCACGAAGGCGAAATCGTTCATGAGCGCACTCTCCTCGTCGGTGAGGCGGTCTTCGGGATCGACGAACCTGTTGTAGTTTCCCGCGACATCGCTGGGGTGGAAGCCCTCCTTCAGCCGACCCGTGTAACGGTTGTGCCAGAGATGGATCGTCGTGCCGGGGAAGAGCCGCTGCACCTCCTTGGCGTACGCCCCCGCCGACGCGTGCGCGGTGGGCTCGGGATTCGTGACGAGCACCAGGCGCTGCATGTAGGGGAGGTACACGAGGTTCTCCTCGTGGTCCATGCCGGCGGGCATGTCGAAGATGAGAAGGTCGTAGCGGGAATCGATCTCCGAGAGATAGGAGGTGTAGATGCGCTCCCGCATGCTTCGAGCCTCCTTCACGGAGAGCTTCTGGAAGGGGAAGAGGATCTCCAGCCCGCGGAAAACGGGCATGACGTTCGACGAGAGGTCGGCGCCGCGCACGGGGGTTCCTTTGATCTGGAGTGCCTGCTCCGACTCCTGCACGTCGAGGAGCGAGGAGACGTCCGAGAGCGGATCGAGGTCCACGAGCCCGACGCGCATTCCCTTGCGCGCGTAGTAGATGGCGAGGTTGCACGCGGTGATGGTCTTTCCCACACCGCCCTTTCCGGAGCTCACCGCGATGGATTTCGCGATGACGCGCCCGAGGGTGGCCTGGTCGGACCCGGGCAGCACGCTCGATCGTACGGTCGTTGCCATGGCGGACGGGCCTCAGCTCATATCGAGCGGAGGGGGCGGGGCGCCGCCCTCCCACCTGCCTTCCGTGCTCGGGTCGAAAGGCTTGCCGTACAGGTACTGGTAGAGGAACCCGAAGTCCTCCTCCTCCAGCTTGAGGAAAAGCACGCCGAAGTAGGAGTTCTCCGCGTCGCGGAACTTGCGCATGACGCGCGCCCCGATGGTGATCGTTTTCCTTTCGAACCTCATGGTGAGGTCCAGATCGGTATGGACGAGGAGGTCGCGCACGAGCTCCGTCGAGGTATGGGCGAACAGCAGCCCCGATGCGCTCATGTCGATGATAGGCGCCTCATAACGGCGCTCGTTGCTGTTCTCCACCTTGAAGTATCCGTTGGAGACGAGGGAATAGCAGAGGATCTTGGAGAACTCCTGCACGAACTCGATGAGATCGCGGGAGATGCGCTCCCTGCGCGCCGAGGTGTTCCACACGTGGATGTAGCCCACGACGTATTCGTTGTACAGCACGGGACACCACAGCTCGGAGACGACGTCCTTCTTCGATTTTTCATAGAGGATGTTGCCGAGCTTGCTCGTGATCACGTAGGGCTGCGAGCCTGCCTCCTCCTCGAGCTTGATCAGCTCCCCTTTGGTGATGACACGGTCGTCGGGGAAAGGGTCCCGCGAGGGGTAGTCCTCCGTCGTGGAGGGGATCCACAGGGACTTGCCCATGCGGACGATCGTCTTTTCCTCCCACGAGCGGGGCATCTTGTCGCGGAGCATGACGATCTTGTTGTCCGACGCCATGGTCTGCATCTTGATGCGGAATGTCTTCACCACGTTCTGGATGCGGCGCGGATCGAAGGTCTGGTCCTCCTCGGGGGGCTCCACGGGGCTGAATCGATCCGATTTGGGGAAGTTCAGCTCGACCTTCGTGCCCTGGATGCTGAAGGAGACGTCCATGGGTTCCTGCACCGGGACACGCTCGAACTTGCGCTGCAGGTTCTTGTAGACCCCGGGAGGCTGCTCGACCACGACCTTGTCGGGCCCGGCTTGCAGGATGTGCGATGCGAAAGTGTGGTAGTTGTTGCGCAGATAGAAGAATACGCGCACCTCTTCGCCCACGGAGAAGCCTTCCAGCGCGCCTTCCACCGGCGCCAGGGTCAGCCCTGTATCGCTCACACCGGCGAATGTGCAGCGGAACTCCCGTCTGCTCCCGTGAAGGTCGCACGGGGTGGCGTCGTCGACCAGGGATTTGAAAACGAACTCTTTCTCTATGCGCCCGACTTCCGTTCCCATGCGCCTCAGTCCTCCAGAAGCCAGCGGTACGCAGAGGGGAAGAACTTCTCCTTGGATGGCTGGCGTTTCACCGACAATCCGGCAAGGCTGACCTGGACGTCCGAAACGAGCCATTGGTCGCCCGCCCGTGACATGTAGATTTCTCCTTCGCTTGCACCGTCGGCGCCGAACAGCCGAACGGCGGCGGTGATCTCGCCGTCCTCCCGGGTCCGCGGAACCCCGATACGGTAGGTTCGGGGGGTGTAGCCCTGCTTCAGCCCGAATGCAAGTGAGTCGGGGACCCTGCCCTGGGCCTCGGGGGTGAGGAGCTTCGTGTCCACTTTACCCGCCATCAGAGCGGACAGGAACGCCCTCGCCGCAAGCATCGCGCTCTGCTGGTCCTTCTTCGCCGTGCCGGCATCCCCCAGGGGGCCGATCTTGAAATCCTCAGGAAGCAGCACACTGCTCCGGCCCAGCGCCATGAGCGTGCCTGCCGGGGCAGTGGAAGCCGGGGCCGGGGAGCCGCCTGCGCCCGTCTGCTGGGAGAGCGTGATGCCTGCGGCAGGCCCTACCGCCGGCTGGCCGCCGGGCTGGCCGGGAAGCCGGGATGCCGGGGTCGACGGGGGAGCTCCCGCTTGTTGGGCCGCAGGCGAGGCAGGCAGCGAGGCCGCCGCCGGGGCGGGGGCAGCAGGTGCAGCCACGCTCGTGACCACGGGAGTCGAAACCGCCGGATGCCTGATAGTTTTCTGGCAGGAAAGGAGAGCGAGAGTTGCCGGCAGGAGCATTGTCAGGAGCAACCACTTTCTCACAGATTCTTGTACCATTCTGTGCCCGATTCGTCAAACTCCGGGATCCCGCTCCCTGGCGCTTGATACGGAGGGCGCGCCGTCATACTGTAGAAATCGGCATGAGTGAGGCGGAAAAGATCCTCGAGCATCTGGAAAACGACTACACCGAACCGATCAGGGACCCGGTATGGAAGCACATCTACGTCTCGCGCGCCCTCCTGCGCGTGATCGAGCAGGAGCAATTCCAGAAGCTCGACCGCATCCGTCAGCTCGGGCCTGCCGCGCTCGTCTATCCCGGGGCGACGCACAGCAGGCGCAACCACAGCCTCGGCGTGTTCCATATCGCGCGGCGGATGATCACGACGCTGGTTCGGAAGAACACGGACGTGGACATCACGCTCGACGGCGTCAAGGCTTTTCTCTGCGCCGCGCTCCTCCACGACATCGGCCACTATCCGTTCGCCCATTCGCTGAAGGACCTGGGGCTGATCGCCCATGAGACGCTTTCGGCCAGGGTGATCCTCTCGGACTTTGCGCCCGTGATCCGGGGAAACCTCGGCGTCGAGCCTGAGGCGGTTGCTGCGATCATCGACCGCGGAACGCGCTATTCGGGCCGGGTGAACGTGGGCTTCTACTGGAAGATCCTCTCCGGGGTGCTGGACCCCGACAAGCTGGACTACCTCAACAGGGACGCCTACTTCTGCGGTGTCCCCTACGGCATTCAGGACGTCGACTTCATCCTCGAGGAGGTCTACCCCCACGTGGAGAACGGGGTGGCCATCAGCCGCAAAGGGATCACCGCGCTGGAGAATATCCTGTTTTCCAAATACCTCATGTACAAGACCGTCTACTGGCACAAGACGGTGCGGATAGCCACGGCGATGATCAAGAAGGCCATCCAGATGGGGCTCAGCGCTGGGGCAATCAACACGACGGATCTCTACGGGCTGGACGACGAGGAGTTCTCTGTACGCTTCGACTCTGGCAGGTTCCCGGGGTTCAGCCTCATCGAGGACACGCGGCGGAGGGTGCTCCACAAGCAGGTGCTGAGGATCCCCTTTTCGGAGGAGAATCCCGGACACCGCAGGCTGGAGGACATCCGCGAACGGCTGGACCTGGAGCGAAGGATCGCGGAAGAGGCGGGTCGCATCCTCGGCAGGCAGGTGCCGCAGGAGGCCGTCATTGTCGACGTCCCCGAGCGCATCTCCTTCGACCTGCGCATCCCCGTGATCGAGCCGGGGCAGCCCGAGTCGGGGGAAGGGGAGGCCGGGGACAGCTCGCACGTTTTCGACCGCATGGGGCGGGAGGACTTTCCGCGCGCCCTGCGCTCCATCTCCGTCAGCGCCCGCAGGGAAGCGGATCTCCTCGAGGCCCTGGGCAGGATGGATCTCGCGGGAAGCCTGGAGGGATGATCGGGCTCTCGGCTGCTGACGCGAAAGCACTCGAGCTGTTTTCACGGCACGTGGGAAGGGGGATCAACCGATTCTCCATGATCGCTCCGGGGGAAAAGGTCCTCATCGGCGTGTCGGGCGGCAAGGATTCACTCGCCTTGAGCCTCGCGCTCGTCGAGCGCAAAAGACGGGTCCCGGTGGACTACGAGCTGTTCGCCGCTCAGGTGGAGTGGCGCGAATACCCGATGACGGACGCGGAAAAGTCCGGCATCGACGAGTTTTACACGCGCCTGGGGATCCCGTTTCGCCGTATTACCGCGCAGATGGCGCCCCCCACGTTCCGCAACAAGTTCAGCTGCTACACCTGCTCGCGCAACCGCAAGCGCCTGCTATTCGACGAGGCGGAGCGGCTCGGCGCCAGGAAGATCGCTTTCGGCCACCACATGGACGACATCGCCCGCACGACGCTCATGAACATGTTCTTCCACGGAGAGCTGTCGACGATGATGCCCGTTCAGGACTTCTTCGACGGAAAGCTGTCCATCATCCGTCCGCTCTGCGAGGTCCGCGAATCGGAGGTCGCCCGGATTGCCGCGCGTCTCAGCCTGCCTATCGTTCCCGCACGCTGCCCGAACTCGGAGAAGAATCGGCGGGTCGTGATGAAGGAAATCCTCAGGATGGTCTCCCACGTGGACCGCCATGCCGTGTCCAACGTGTACACCGCCCCGTGGCGCATCAATTCGGATTATCTCCCCCGTACCCCTGATGAAGGCGAACCGGTCCATAGTTTGCCAAAGGCCGACCAGTAGCGTACATTTCGGGATACCGGCGGCTCATGGTGTACGCAATCATCAGTGACATCCATTCGAATCTCGAGGCCCTGACAGCGGTGCTGGCGCGGATCGACACGCTTCCCGTGGAGACCGTGTATTGTCTGGGCGACGTGGTCGGCTACGGCGCAGATCCCGAAGCGTGCATGGATCTCGTTCTGTCGCGGGTGCGCGCCATCGTTCGCGGGAACCACGACAAGGCCGTCGCGGGCTTTCTCGATCTCGACTGGTTCAACCCGGCCGCGCGCGAAGCAGCCCTCTGGACCCGTCGTTCCGTCAGCGAGCAGACGCTGGAGAAGGTGAAGAAGCTCCCACAAGGCCCCCTGCAGGTGGGGGAAGGGATCCTCCTCTGCCACGGAACGCCGTACGACGAAGATGAATACCTCACGGATGCTGAATCGATCTCCCGCAGCTTTGCCTGCCTCGATGCCGAATACCCCTCGATACGGTTCTGTTTCCATGGTCATACACATTTCCCGCTCGTCGTATCGAGAAAAAACGGGGCAAAAGCCTATAAAATGCTTTCCCCGCAGGAGAAGACACCACTGGAGGAAGGCATAACGTACCTGATCAACCCTGGATCGGTCGGCCAGCCGAGGGATGGTATAGCACTGGCATCTTTTGGTATATTAGACCTGACAGGAAAGGTGTACAGCACCCTCCGTGTCCCTTATCGCATCGACGAAACGCAGAAGAAGATTCGTGCGGCAAATCTTCCGGCTGTGCTCGCTGAGCGGTTGGGGCAGGGAAGGTAGAGAACGACACCAACGGCGCCTGGTGAGAGGAGAGGGGATGAAATCGCAGCTCATGGAGGAAAGGATTCGCCGTGTCTCGGTGCTCTTTTCCGAGCTCAGCTTCCGCGTGGTCGAAGACGAGCGGTCCCACAACGCGTATTCGGCGACCTTTGAGGACGACGATGCGTTTCAGTCCGGGGTGCTCATCGAGCGGGGGAGCAGATTCCTCGAGCTGGCGTATGCGTTGACCTTTCCTCCGTCTTTCTCCCAGCTCATGAAGGGCAAGATGGAGGAGATGCTGAAGATCTGCTACGAGTTCGGCTGCTACGTGAGCATCCAGCAGACCGCAAGTGAGATCAGCTTTTCCGTCTTTACGAAGCTCTACTATTCAGGATTGAACTACTACTCCCTGCGCGACAGCCTGCGCGATTTCCGTGAATGCGTCGCCGCGCTCATGGACCTGCTGGAGATCGGCAAGGAGAGCACCGAGAGCCCTATTTAGTAGATCTCCGAGAAAACCTCCGCGTCGAGCAGCACCGCCTCGCAGTTCGCTTCCACGAAGGCCAGTGCCTTGTGCATGACGGATTCCCCGAACGTGCGTGAATTGGAGACGAGCGCAGCCCCGATGCGCGCGAAGCGCTGCGAGTCCTGCTCGTCAACCTCGGCAACGGAGAGGTGGAACTTGTTCGCCAGTTTCTCCTTGATCGACGAGACGATGCGCCGCTTGTCCTTGATGCTCTCGATGGGCGGAAGCTCGAGCTGGAACTGGATCATGGATACGACCACCGCGGCCCCCTATTTGATGTCGAGGAGGTCTTTGACGTCGTCGAGCTTCAGGGAGGACTGCTGACCCTCCGCTGCCGCCCCGCCTTCCCGATCCTTCATGGGAAGGTAAACGGTATTGTACAAACCGGCAAGATCGAAGACATCGTCGTTTTCGCGCCCCTGGGGGATCTTCACCTCGAGGTTGTAGTCGGCCTCCGACATCCCGCGGCGCATCACGTTGAGAGGATCGGAGATCTCCAGCGCGAATCGCGGCGCATAGAGGAAGAGGAACCCCATGACGGTGAGAAGCACGGCGATGAAGAAGACGATCCCTTCCCGGGCGGTGGCCTGTGCGACGGGGCGCTCATCGATGAAGACCTCGACCCCATTGGAGGCGACGTAGTCGTAGTCTCCCGTCAGGAAGTTGTCAGCGTAGTAGGAGGCCGGGAAGCGGGACCACGCGGTCTGCCCTCCCACGGCGCGCACCACGAGAATGGTTGGGTCGAGGGCGGCGATTTCCGCGGCACGCCGTGCCAGCCCCGGGGCCGCGGGGCCGGCCGCCGTGATCGCGTTTGCCCGCAGATCTTGCCCTCTGCCGTACGAAGCTTCGAGCCCCGGGAACACGCCTATCCCCTGCATGACAGACGCCGCCAGCATCCAGAACACGAGGATCGTGATGGCTGTCGTGGTCATGATGGAGACGTGCCTCTGTGCAAGCGCGGAACGGGCGTAGCGGATCCCCCGGAAGAGCTTGATCACGCGGAGGAGCCGCAGGATCCTCGCAAGACGAACGGCCTTGATCACCTTCAGGACGTTGAGGAAGCTCCCCAGCCCCGCAGCGAGACCCGAGCCCGCGATCAGCGCGAGACTGTGGGGCAGGGAGTTGAGGAGAAGCAGTGGGACGGAGGCCAGAAAGTCGATCCAGCCCCTCTGCCGGAAGAAATACTCCGCCCCTTCGTTCCGGGAGAGCGCGAGATACATCCTCGTGAGAAACTCTATGGTAAAGAAAAGGTCGAAACCGAGCCCCGTCCAGATCACCCACCGGCGCGCACCAACGGTCCATCCCGCAAGCACGGCGTAGTCCTCCATGAACGTGTGCACGAGGGCCAGAACGATCACGACGATGACGATGGATTCCAGTGCTTCGCCGAGCTTCTTCATCAGGTGCTCCTACCAGCCGTTCTCAGCCGCAATCGTGTACAGCTCGTCCAGCATGCTCACGTCGAGGCCCCGCCAGCGGGCATTGCNNCGGGCGTGAGGGAGCGCCCCCGCAGCGCGAGCACCGCGGACAGGCGTGACACCGCTTCCACGTTTCCCGTGTCCGGGAACATGAGGGTGGCGCGCAACCCCATCCGGACGATCGTCTCGGGCAGGGAGGGGAGGAGCTGCGCCGTAACGGGGAGGATTTTCTGGATATACGAATCCTGCAACGCCGTGAAGCCCACGTCCTTGTCCACGGTCTGGCCGGGCGTCGTATGCAGATACGCCGCGGGGCGCAGGAGGACCACGATGCGTTCCAGGTCGATGAGCTCGGCTGCCGAAAGTGCGAGCCGCTGGACGCGGGCAATTTCGCCGTAGATGTATTTCTTTCGCTCGAGTGTCTGAGGGATATACTTCTCGATGATGTCTGACCATACCGCCGCAAACGAGCCGGCCAGGGCGGCGCGCGCAATGGGATGCCGCGCTGCCCGGGTGAGAAGGGACACGAGCTCGTCGCGCGTGCGTGTCGGGGGCTGTCGGCCTCCGGTCATCCGGGGGAAGAAGGTGAGCCCGAGCCGCGAACCGGCAAGGGAAGCGACCTCGGCGACGAACAGCCTGTCGGATTCGCCGCGCAATGCGGCGGCGATCTGCGCGGCGGGCTCCCGCCAACCCCGGCTGACGTCCATGCCCAGCGATGCGAATACGGGCTGCAGCTGCGGGCCGTTCGCGCGCAGGAATTGCAGCGCCTGCTCTTCCTTCTGGAGCGCGGGAAGCCGCCGGAGGGCAGGGGTCTCCATGAGTCGGGAGGCAAATCGTGTCATAGACTCGGTGCGAGCTTCCACTAAACTCATTTTCGGCCCGGACAAGCATTTACATGAACGGCGGTTCCGGTGAATACTATCGGCGACATGGCGCGAGTCCGTGCCGTATTCATCCTGACGCTGCTCGCCGCAACACTCGCCATGAGGCCGGAGTCCGGCTTTGCCGACGCCATCACCGTACCCGTTCCCGAGGCGCCAACGACGATCTTTGCGACCAAGCTGGGATCGGCGGACGTTTCCCTCAGCCTGCTGGGCTCGTGGACGGCAGGCCTTTCCTTCGGAACGGGGATCCTCCTCGCCCCGGGCCTTCCCGTGCAGCTCCTCGATTCCTTCCCGGCGCTGGATACAGGCTTCATCTTCAGCCAGACCCCTGACATCACCGTCTCCCTCGACCTCCTGAAGCACTACTTCCTCGACGTTTCCATACTGGGGAGCTTCTCCGACAATTCCCTCCAGATGGGCTACCGGGGGGGCTCCGATGAGGTCCTTCATTCCCTCATCCTGGGAACGAAGGGCGTGACGATCGCTCCCAGCACGTTCCTCCAGGTCCCGGACCAGCCCACGGGATCCATCGGCGCATCGGCGGAGCTCGTTTCGGGCTCCTCCACGAACGACCTCCTGCTCCGCTGGGATGCGGCCCCGAGAAAGACCAAGACGTTCGTCGGCAAGCACGAGCTGGTCGAGCAGGAGCTCACCCTCGACTCGTATACGAAGGGGATGTACTTCTTTCTCCCGGACGTCGGGATCGATACGGGATCGCTGAAAGTCTACATCGAGGACCCGAACGGCACCCTCTCCTCATCGGAGAGCCCCTCCCGCAAGTACCGGCTGGCAACGTACGACGACGTGATCCTGGATTCCGTGAACGGGCTCGTCACGCTGCGCAACGCGCTGAAGGGCAGGGTTCTGGTCTACTATACGAAGGGTTCTCCCGTCGGCACTCTGAGCAATGGTGGCACGCTGCCCGCATTGCTGTCGGCATTTGTGCGCGATGTATCATCCACAACCCCTTTTAGCTGGGGCATGGCCACATATCTCGGCCAGACCATGTCCACGCGCAAGGTGACTCTCCCCGGCGTGGGTGACGCTCTCCTCCTCTGGCAGCCGGGGGACAACTCCCCCTTCGAGATCGACAACTCCTATGCTTTCACCTCGACCCCGCCGTCGGACGTGTCGCAGATCTCGATCACGCTGAGCAAGAAGGACGTTTCGGCGACGCTCCCGACGAACGTCGTCTTCCAGAGCATCCCCGTTGACAAGAGGTTCACCGCCTTGCAGAGCCTCACGAGCAGGACCTTCGGCAACTTCTACCCGTTCCCCGACACGAGCGGGCTCCTCTACGGACCTGACAGGGACTCGTTGTCCGGATCGCTCGGATACAAGATTTTCGCCCAGTTCCTCACGCCCGTGGATGCCCTCGTGCTCGAGGCGAACATCGTGCCGGGCTCCGTGCAGGTGACGGTGAACGGCATGAGCACCACGCGCTTCGAGGTCGATGCCGCATCGGGAAAGCTCACGCTCCTGGATGACGTGCTGCCGACCGACAGGATCGTCGTCACCTACGAGAAGGTCGATTCCAGCTCGACGGGCGGGGACCTCGTGTTCGCGTGGCGGGACACGATCCCCCTGGCTGACTGGGCAACCCTCAGCTTCGCGACAGGCATCCGCTGGAACGCCTTTTCGGCGACCTACTCCCAGCAGGCGTACGCGAAATCGGGCACCTTGATCGCCGAGGCGGGCATCTCGGGGAAGACCGACACGATCTCGTATTCGGCGGAGGCTGCCGTCTCGTACACGAACCCCGACACGACGGGAATCCTGCGGCTCTTCGGCATGGAGGGTGACTCCACGAGCATCAGCCTCTCGGAAGAGTACGCGTACCCGGCGAGTCTGCCGGATCCTGCGCAGATGCTGATTGAGACTGGAATCTCGGGCCTGGGCTTGAATCAGGCGAACCGCGGCTATCTCTACTACCGGGATTATCGAACCTATGACGTGCTGGGAAACGCGACGCTGCACCCCATCGAGCTGTCGCCTGCGCCGGACCGGACCGCTTACGCAACGAACGGCCGCATGGGGCCCTACAACGTGACGGGGAGCAATGGAAACATCAGCGCTCAGAGCCTCGTGATGGAGTACGAGCTTTCCGCATCGAATCCCTGGGTGGGGACGCAGCTCCCCGTTTCCTCCGGGACCGACGTCGACCTGTCCGGCGCCCGATCCCTGACCGTGCGGCTCAGAGGCGTGGGCATCAGCGGCGCCGTCAACGTGTACGTCCAGATAGGGAGCATCTCGGAGGATCTCGACGATTCGCATACCCTGAAAGCTGAAGCCTCGACTACGGACACCGGTTTTCCCTTCTATGACGCGGCGCATTCGGCCACCTTGAAGGTCGGCGCCGGCCCGAAGCTGGAGGGGAACGCGATCCTCGACTCCGAGGACAGGAACGCGAACGAGATCCTCGACTATGAGGATGCGACCCGCGTGGTGACGAAGACCGACGCGACGAACCTCAGCTTCAACGCCGACACGAGCTGGACGAGCGTCACGTTGAGCCTGTCGGACGCCGATCGGGCAATGCTCCTGAAAGCGCGCGGCGTGCGGATCATCATCTATAGCGCTACCGCGGCCACCGGCAAGATCCTCATCGATTCCATAAGCATCCAGGGCACGCCGTTCGCCCTGGGTGCCTCGGCTGACAGGACGAAAACTACCGTCAGACAGGTCGCCGAGTACCTTTCCGCAAATGATCCCGGCTCGACGAACAGGCTCGATCAGAAGTTCAGCTCCACCTATACGCTGTTCCATCCCAGCGGAGATACCAACGAGGTGCTCGAGGTCCTGGATACGGCGACAACGAGCACCGGATATGCAGTGAAGGGCTACCTCACCAACAGCTCGGGTGGCACTACCTACAGCACCGGCGGGATCCAGTACCAGACCATCGTGTCCTACGTACGGAGCACGAAAGCAGGCCTGTATAGTTTTTCGATGGCGGATGCAACGGGTGTCAGGATCAAGTGGAGCCTGACCCTCGCCGCGGACAATACATGGCACGAGGTGAAGGTCCACCGGGACGGCTCCACGGTGACCGTGGACGGTACCACCGTGGGTGCGCCCACGCAGTTCGACGCCTCCTACGGAGACCTCGTCTCCCTCCAGGTGGACGTCCCCACGGGCGCTGCAGGGACGGCCCTCTACCTTGACGAGGTCTATGCCACCGACCCGCTTGGCTCCGTCGGCGCGGCGTTCGTCGGGAACATCTCGGCGAAGTTCCCCGGCGTGATCCTCAGTGCGGGGAGCGTGCCGCTCCTCTCCAACGTCACGATCCGCCAGGATGTGGCCCTGTACTCGGCGGGGTTCTCCTCCCTCTATGGCACACCGGCGTCGGCCGAGGACCTCTCCTCCCGCACGCACGCAGAGGGGGAGGTCCTCTTCACGCGGGCGGCCGTGGACGTCACGCTGCGCGATTCCGGTGGCAGTTTCACCGCCTATGGATCGCACAAGCTCACCTTCCCGAGCGTGGCATCGCCGGTCGCAGTCACCGATGCATTCTCGCTGACGAATACCGGCGGCTTTTCCCGTGAGAATCTTCTCACGCTCAGCGCCGGATCCTTCATGGCACTGACCGTGGACTCGACGGCCAACGCATCGCCCGATGAAACCGATTCGACCGGGCTCCTCACCCAGACGTGGCAGGCGGCGCTCTCTCTGAACCCTCTGGCCCCTCTCACGCTGAGCTCGCTCGCCACCCTGTCGCAGGCGGTCACCGGCTATTCGCTCCCACAGGATTGGTACGGCGCCCGCTGGGCGCGGGAGTCGCAGCTCCTCCTGCCGTGGCAGGGCGGGACCGACTCGGTGCGAAAGGAATCGCTGGACGTGAAGGCGGGGCTTCCCGCAGCCCCCGTCGGCTTCAACGCCGAGGCCTCGGCGAGCGTCGCGGGGTCCACCTACACGACGGCCGGTTTCACGCAGGAGAGCGATGCGTCGATGTCCCTCTCCCTCATCATGAAGCTCGGCCAACCCGAAACGTCCGACACGAGCCTCAGCCTCTCCTATGGGCGCGCCCTCACCCTCATTTCCACGCCGGCCGCGGGGGAGCGTTTCATCGCCGAGACCGGTGAGCTGGCGCGGCTGCTCTCCTTGCAGGGCTACATGCTGCAGAACGTGCCGCTCCTGGAAATCTTCACGGACAACTCTTCCGCGATCCTTCCCGCGTGGAGCTCGGTGAGCCAGGGCACCTACGCGCCGTCCCTCTCCGTGTCGCTGCAGCGTGGCTACGGCTCGAACCTCATCGATCTCCTTATCCCTTCGAGCGTCGAGATTGCCGTGGGACAGGAGCTCGAGAAGACCTCCGACCTTTCGCAAACACTCGCCTTCATCAGGCCCAAAACCACCACGCGTGCGGTGAATCTCTTCGGCAGCCTTGGTGCGTATCCGCTTTTCCCGATGGTGCGCACCGATGAATACAGCGTGAGCCTCAGCGGCTCGCTCGACGGAAGTCCCACCGCCTCCCCGATACTGTCCACGCTCTCCCTCGAGGCGCTTGCAACCCTCACCGGGCTCGAGGAGCAGGAGCTCACGTTCGTGAACACGATGAAGCGCACTGAATCCACCACGGTGGCCAATTCGGTGGTGTTCTCCAACGACACGCAGGCGCTCTTCAACTGGAAGGTGAAGCCGTCAGGGGGCGTGCCGCTGTGGCTCGTTCCGCCCGACATCGCAGCCACCGGGCATTTCGAGCACGCGGAGAGCGCCGAGCTGACGCTCGGCTACCAGGATACCGGCACGTATTCCCCTCTGACGCTCGTTCTCGGACATTCGACATCCCTTGTTTTCGGAGAGCATGGCACCATCAAAGCGAGCCTGAATCTCGGGATGAATGCTGAAAATCTCGGCGTAACGGGGTATGCTTGGCGTTTCGCCGTCCGCGCGGCGCTGGAAGCCAAGTTGACATTCTAACAATGGGGAGATAGTTTTACGTCCATGCTGGGTATATAATTACTCCAGGTTTCAAGGAGGTTCCCATGGCTGCGTCATGCCGACGTTTTGCGGTGCTGCTTGCCCTGTTCAGCCTGGTGGTTGGACCGGCATTCGCTCAAGACACGACTTCTGACAACGGCTTCAAGTTCAAGATGGATCTCGGTATCGGAGTACAATCCTTCAATGAAGTGGACAACACGACAACGCCGCCTTCGACGACGACGACCTACCAGTCGCTCGCTTTTGCTCCCGATATCTCGTTCGGGAACCTCGGCATAGGGCTGGCACTCGTCCTCAATTACCGATTCGCCGGCACCGGGAGCTCTTTCATGATCAGGGAGGCGGACTGGGTGCCCTCGACGGTCACCTTCGAGTCCATCCTGGCCCTGTACCTGCCCAAGATCATGTACGTGCGCTGGGGAGAGCAGGGTGACCCCCTGTTCGTGAAGTTCGGCTCCTTCAATGACGGCACCCTCGGCGACGGATTCATCGTCGGCGACTATGCCAACACTCTGTTCCTCCCTTCCGACAGGCATTTCGGCCTCGAGGCGGGCCTTGACGGGAACCTCTTCAAGTTCCCCTACGTCGGTGGACAGGTCGTCGTCGGCAACGTTGCAGCGCTCGACGTGCTTGCCGGCAGGATCTACGTGAGGCCCCTCGTA
>PLNO01000388.1 GCA_003141795.1 Spirochaetaceae bacterium
GGGCCCATCGATACCCATATGCGCGAACGGAACCATCAGCCATCAGCGTACCGCCTTTCTCTCGGATCGAGCTCTATATATGGGATGAACTATAAAAGACAATCCCGGTCAGGGCAAGCCGTTCGATCAGCCGTTCTCGGGCAGCCGCTTCACCCCCTGGATGATGACGAGTGAAAGGACCGCGAGCACGCCGCAGATCCCGAGGTAGAACCAGAACCCGTTGCGCAGGCCCACGCTTTGCGCGAGCATCGCCATGATGAACGGGAAGGTGAACGACCCTATGCCGCCTCCCGTCGCCGCGACGCCGATGGCGAAACCGCTCTTGAAGTACCTCCCCACCATGCTGATCACGAGCGGGTAGACGCCCGCGAAGCCGAGCCCCGTGAGGAAGATGCCGGCCGCCACTGCAGGGGTGGAGTGCACGAGGAGCGCGAGGGCCAGCGCGCCCGTGGCCAGCAGGATGCTCGCAAGGACGACGTACTGCTGCTTCGTGCCGCGGTAGAGGAAGGAGACGGCGAGCCGGCCGATGAGGAGCCCCGTCCAGAACAGGGCCACGGCGAACGCGCCGGAGGACGCCGAGGTGCCCAGCACCGTCACGAAGAACTCGGAGGCCCAGGAGGAAACGCCGACCTCCGCGCCGACGTAGAGGATCAGGAAAAAGACGAAGAGCAGGAGCATGGGTTGCGCGAGCACCTGCAGGCTGCCGCGCCGGGTGTGGGTGCTCTCCCGCTGCCAGGCGGGGAAGCGCGCCAGCCCGAAGAGGAGAGCCATGACGGCGGCGAGGATGCCGGCGACCGTGAACACCACAACGGGCCCGTTGGTCGACCTGCCGATGAGGTAGCCGATGGAAAGCGGGCCTGCGATGGCTCCGACGCTGAAGCCCGCGTGGAGGAGGTTCATGAGACGGCTCTGGCCCGGCTTT
Organism: Spirochaetaceae bacterium; assembly: GCA_003141795.1. The sequence continues at coordinate 923 of PLNO01000388.1, forward strand.
TCCAGGCGTACGATGCCGAGGTTCGTCACGACCTCGATCGACCCCTGGCAGAGGCCGATCATGAGGTTGAAGAGGAGGTTGAGCCAGGGCGAAGCGGTGCGGCCGAACGAGACCATTCCCACCGCGCCAACGAGCAGCCCCACGATGATCACCGCTTTCGGTGGGAATCGCTGCACGAGCAGCCCGCAGACGAACGAGGAGACGAAGTAGCCCACGGCGCTTGCCGCGAGAACGGTCCCCATCAGTGCGTAGGACCAGTGGAAAGTGCGGATGATCTGGGGGAGTGCGGCTCCAACGACGGTAAAGACGGCCCCGAAGACGAGGAAGCCGCCCATGTAGAGCCAGAACATTTTTCGTGTCGCAGATTTCGTAGACGTATTCGATGTATTCATGGATGACACTTCTATAAGGAAAGCGGATGTCGAGGTCAAGCGATCCACAATGCTTACAGAGTAAAGGCATTGCAGTTTATCGGAAACCGTGATATATCAGTTAGTACACTTCCAATCCCTTCAAGGAGCCGGGGTCCGATTTTGACGTTCCGAACCAACAGGATTGCCCTGGGTACGCTCGCGTTCCTTCTGCTCTTCGGAACGATCGGAGCCTGTGCCGAGAGCGCAGACGCAGCCTCGTCAGCCTCAACGGCCCCGGCCGTTGCCACGGACTCTACCGCGGCGGCGAGCGCGGCTTCCGCGACCACAGCACCGGCCTCGTCAGCGCCGGTGAAACCCTCCGGCCACGCATCGAAAACCCCCGTGTGGACCCGGGTCCACAGGGTCGATGACTTCGTGACGGACGCCGACCGTCGCGCAGGCGTCATCCTTTCGGACAGCGACGCCCCCATCGTCGTCTTCTCCCATGGTGCGCACACGAGCGCAGGGGTCACCTGCGAGCAATGCCATCACACCGGGGTGAAGGGATGGGAGGCTCCTGCCTGCGCCACCTGCCACAAGGGCAAGGCGGCCGTCGAAGTGATGCACGAGGCGTGCATCACCTGCCACGAGTCGCGCGGAAAGGGTCCGGTGACCTGCAACGCCTGCCACACCGCCCGCCAGACCAGCGTGGCCGGTATCGTGCGCTTCCAGCTCTTCGATCTGCTCAGGGGGCCTCTGTTCATCGCCGCGTGGGTGATCTTCGCGCTGGGTTTCGCGTGGCGCATCTTCCAGTTCACGCGGATGACGCGCAGGGTCGGCGCGGCGCCTCCGATGCCGCGGCCGGTGCAAACGGCCGAAGACACGAGCTTCCTCATGAAGGGCCGATCAGGAATCGGCAGGGTCCTGTTCCGCATCCGTCGGTGGGTCAAATCCACCGTCTTCGGCAGGAACCCGGTCATGGGCGTGGTGAGCCTCGTGTTCCACCTCCTGCTCGTTGCCGCGCCCTTCTTCCTGCCCGCGCACGCACTCCTCTTCCGGGAGAGCTTCCACTGGAACCTGCCGACGCTCCCCGAGCAGCTCGTGGACGAGCTCACCCTCGCGCTTCTGGCCATCGGGGTGTTCTTCCTCGTGCGCAGGCTCGTCCTTCCCCGTGTGCGCGCGCTCACGACGGTGCGCGACTACCTCGTCCTTCTTCTCGTCGCTGCGCCGTTCGTGACCGCCTACATGGCCTATCATCAGTGGCTGGATTACCGCACGGTGCTCGCCACGCACATGATGGTCGGCGAGATAGTGATCGCCGCCATCCCCTTCACGAAGCTCGGGCACATGCCTTTCCTCCTGTTCTCCCGGTTCTTCGCGTCGGGCGAGTATTCCTGGAAGCCGGGGAACCGCAGGTGGTGACATGAAAGAGCGAATGGTGGACCCCCGGACGCTGGACCGGATAGCGCGGATCGTGGAGAAGAAGGAAGGGATGATCAGGCTCTCCCTGCAGGCCTGCGCCCACTGTTCCCTCTGCGCGGAGAGCTGCTTCAAGTACACGCAGAGCGGGGACCCCACCTGCACGCCGTCGTACAAGGCGATCAACTCCATCGGTACGATCTGGAAGAAGAAGGGCGTCCTGTCCGACGCAGAGTACGAGCGCATCAGGGAGCTGGCCTGGGACAAGTGCGTCCTGTGCATGCGCTGCTACTGCCCGATCGGGATCAGCGTCCCCTCCCTCATCGCCGCCGCGCGCTCTGCCTGCAGGGAGCGCGGCGTGCAGCGCTGGTACACGACGAGGAGGAACGCATGAAGGGCCGATTGCCCGCGCTTCTCTGCGTGTCGGCCCTGTTCACCTTTGCGGCTGCCGCCGCGGGAGCGGACCCGGTATTCACGCTGGCCGATCCGAAGGTGTTCACCTCCGCAAGCCGCCCGTGGGTGAAGTTCACGCACGCGGACCATCAGGCGCTTCCGGGCGTGAGCTGTCTCACCTGTCATCACGATTTCGTCAACGGGAAGAACGTGCTGGATCCCGCCAGCTTGAAAGAGGGCGACCCCTCATTGCGGTGCTCCGCATGCCACGCGAGCCCCGCCCGACTGCAGAACGCTTTTCACGACCTGTGCATCACGTGCCACGATGCCGAAAAGAGCAAGGGTCACGTGACCGGACCGCGCACCTGCGGCGAATGCCATGTGCGGTAGGGAGGATCAATGGTAAAGGCGACGCGCAAACCGCTTGAAGAGATATTCGCCATGGTGAAGGGCTACCCCCGTGTGCTCCTCGTGGGCTGCGGCGGGTGCACCTCGGTGTGTCTTGCCGGCGGACAGCGGGAGACCCTCGAGCTCGCCGACGAGCTGGAACAGGCCGCCCGCGCGGCGAAAGTGCCCCACCACTACTCCTGCCTCACCGTGGAGAGGCAGTGCAACCTGGAGTTCCTCGACGACGCCGCGGAGAGCGCGAAGGACTGCGACGCCATCCTCTCGCTGGCTTGCGGCGCGGGGGCGGGGTACCTTGCCGACGTCTATCCGGCCACGCCCGTCTTTCCCGCCCTGAACACCGTGTTCGTCGGCGTGGACAAGGACGTGGGGCTGTACGAGGAGCGCTGCCGCTCGTGCGGTACATGCGCGCTGGGCGACACGGGCGGGATCTGTCCCGTGACGCGCTGCTCCAAGGGCGTGCTGAACGGACCCTGTGGCGGCACGCAGGAGGACGGCTCCTGCGAGCTGGGGGACGGCATTCACTGCGCGTGGCACGACATCTACGATCGCCTCAAGGGTCAGGGGAGGCTGAAGGAGATCCTCGTGGTGCGCCCGCCGATGGACTGGGTGGAACACGGACCGCGTTCACTCGTGCAGAGGGGATACGAGGCCCGCTACGCCAAGAAGCCGGCGGAGGGAGAGGATCGATGAAGTCGGGGAGCAATCTGGAGAAGGTACTCACGGCCGGCCATTTCGCCGTCACCGCCGAGCTCGGACCTCCGACGGGAGTGGACCTGGAGCTCGTCCACAAGAAGGCGGAGCTCCTGCGCGGCGCGGTTGACGCGGTGAACGTCACCGACAATCAAACGGCTGTCGTGCGCATGTCGAGCGTCTCCGTCTCCGCGATCCTGGTGCAGATGGGGATCGAGCCGGTCATGCAGATGGTCTGCCGGGACCGCAACCGCATCGCCATGCAGAGCGACATCTTCGGGGCGGTCGGCCTGGGGATCCGCAACCTCACCTGCCTCACCGGGGACCATCAGGCCTTCGGAAACCAGCAAGGGGCGAAGAAGGTATTCGACATCGATTCCGTGCAGCTCATCGCGACGGTGAAGCGCATGCGGGATGAACGGAAGATCCTCGGCAGCGACGAAGAGATCGCGGGGAACGTGCCGATGTTCATCGGCGCCGCGGCCAACCCCTTCGCCAAACCGTACGAGTTCCGCGCGCTGCGGCTGGGCAAGAAGGTGGAGGCGGGCGCCGACTACGTGCAGACGCAGTGCGTGTTCGACGTGCCGATGTTCGCCGAATGGATGAAGGCCGTGCGCGACCTCGGCCTGCACACGCGGTGCAAGATCCTCGCGGGGATCACGCCGCTGAAGTCGGCGGGCATGACCCGCTACATGGCGGAAAACGTCCCGGGGATCATCATCCCGCCCGCCATCGTGAAGCGCATGAGCGACGCCCCCAAGGGCAAGGGCGCGGAGACGGGGCTCGCCATCTGCGCGGAGATCATCGAGCAGCTGCGCGCGATCGAAGGGGTGGCGGGGATCCACATCATGGCCATCGAGTGGGAGCAGAAGGTCCGGGAGATCGTGGAGACGGCGCGGCTCCTTCCCCGTCCTTCCGTCTGAGGACGGCCTTCATTTTGCCCGGCCGATCGTGCTATTGTCCATGCGATGAGCGCTCCAGGAGAGAACATGGGTGTCCAACTGCAGGCGGATGATCTCCAGGAGATCATCGCGCTGTGCGATGCTGACGGCATACTGCTCGAATGGAACAAGGCTGGAGAGGAAATCACGGGCTTCCCCCGTGAGGACGTTGTCGGCTACCACATCGATTCGATCATCGCACCCGACGCGCGCACCACGATGGGGGAGCTCTTCGCGATCCAGAGGACAGGTACCATACTTCCGGGTCTCTCGGTCCGTCTGCTCACGAACTTCGGCATGGAAGTGCCCGCGGAGGTCACCTCCATCCCGCGGCCCATCACGGGCCAGGCGCCGGGGTGGCTGCTCATCTTCCGCGATACCACCCTCAAAGTGCAGCTCCAGGAGCAGCTCGACAAGCTCGACCTCCTCTACCACGGGCTCGTCGAAGATTCCCCCGACATCATCTACGTGCTGGACTCCCATGCCCATGTGCTGTTCATCAACGACACCGTGGAGAAGCTCCTGGGCTATTCCAAGCGCGACCTCCTCGGCAAGGATCTCATCGACATCGTGCATCCCGAGGACCGTCAGCACGCCTACTGGCCGCTGCGGGAGCGCCGCCAGGCGGATCGGGCCACGCGCAACCTGCAGCTCAGGCTGCTCACCAAGGCGGGGGCGCAGAGGCGCTACGACATGGAGTTCGTCTACGTGTCACTGAGCGCGATCGGGCTCGTGCCCACGCGTCCGAGGGGAACCCCCAATCAAGGGGAGAGCCTCGGCACCCAGGGCGTGGCGCGGGACATGACGGAGCTCATGGTATTGAGGGATTTCTCGCGTCAGGTGGGGCTCATCCTGCCCATCTGCTCCGTATGCCACAAGATCCGCGCCACGGAAGGGTCCTCTGCGGAGTGGCTGCCCTTGACCGAATACCTGGGGCGCCGGACCGGCGTGCTCTTTTCCCACACCTTCTGCCCCGAGCACATGCCCCAGACCCGATAACCTCCTGGAATCGACGACTTTCCGCGGACGCCACGTCGGGTGTATCCTGCACGTGGGGGCGGGTCATGAGCGCGGATGTCATCGCAACAGCAGCAATTGCAGCCCTGGGAATTGAACAGCACCGGGTTGTGATGCTCCTCGTTCGACCATCGGACGGGGCCATCGTGGACGCGAATCCCGCCGCGGTGCGCTTCTATGGCCACCCGCGTGAAGTGCTTTGCAGCATGAAAATCGGGGAGATCAACCAGCTTCCCGCCTCTGCGATCGCGGAGAGCCTGGGAGCCGCGAGTCGAGACGAGCAGAGCCACTTCGTGTTCCCTCACAGGCTCGCCTCCGGCGAGATCAGGACGGTCGAGGTCCATTCGAATCCCGTCGAGATCAGCGGCACGCAGTACCTCTTCAGCATCATTCTCGACATTTCCGATCGTGTGCGCGCGGAGAGAGCCCTGAAACAATCGGAAGAGAAGTTCTCGAGGGCGTTCCACGCCAGCCCGGATTCCATCAACATCAACCGGCTCGAAGACGGGCTGTACATGGAGATCAACCAGGGTTTCACCGCGATGACCGGGTATCAGAGCAGCGACGTCCTGGGGCGCTCCTCGAGGAATGCCGATCTGGGAATCTGGGTCGACGATGCGGATCGCGAACGCATGGTTGCCGGGCTTGCCGAGCGTGGCGAAGCTGATCTGGTGGCGCCCTTCCGTCGGAAGGACGGGACCGTCCTGCTCGGCGCCATGTCCGCACGGCTCATCGAGATCGACGGCGTGCGATGCGTTCTGACAATCACGCGCGATATAACGGAAAAAAGCCGTGCGGAGGAACAGATCCGCAGTCTTGCGCGCTTCCCCGACGAGAATCCACACCCCGCCATGCGCGTCGCGCCCGACGGTGAGGTCATCTATGCCAACGCGGCGGGCGCTGCCCTGGTCTCGTGCTGGGTCGATCGCTCGCGAGCCGAATTCCTTCGCACTATTGCGGGCGTGTGGAAATCCGGCACGAGCCGGGAGATCGAGGTGCACGGCGACAGCCGGACGTACGCCGTCACGATCGTTCCCCAGGAGGCGGGCTACGTCAACCTCTATGGCAAGGACGTCACTGAAGAGAAGTCACTCGCCGAAAGGCTGGCGCAATCGCAGAAGATGGAAGCTGTTGGCCGCCTGGCAGGAGGAATCGCGCACGATTTCAACAATCTGCTGCAGGTGATCGGCGGCTACTGTGACCTGGTCAACCAGAGCGTATCGAAAGAGAGCCCGTTGCGAAAAGACCTGGATGAAATTTCCGGTGCGACCAGAAGGGCTTCAGCCCTGACCGCGCAACTCCTCGCGTTCAGCCGCAAACAAATCCTGGCACCGAGAGCGCTGGTCGTGAAGGACCTCATCCGTTCCACCGCGAAGATGCTCGGAAGGGTCATCGGCGAGGACATCGAGCTTCGTACCTTCGTGAACGAGAACACGGGCAACGTGTGGGCCGATCCTGGGCAGATAGAGCAGATCCTCCTCAACCTGGCCGTGAATGCGCGGGACGCGATGCCCCTGGGCGGGAAGCTCACCGTGGAGGCGGAGACGTGCATCCTTGACGAGCTCTTCGCCGAGGAACACCCGGGGGTCCGGGCCGGCTCATACGTTCGCATCTCCGTCAGCGATACCGGAACGGGAATGACCCCCGAGACGCTGTCACACATCTACGAGCCTTTTTTCACGACCAAGGAGCAGGGAAAGGGCACGGGCCTGGGGCTTTCGACGGTGTTCGGCATCGTGAAGCAAACCGGGGGCACGATCAATTGTTACAGCGAAGTCGGGAAAGGTACGACCTTCACTATCTACCTGCCCATGACGAGTGAACAGCCTGAACCGAGCTGGGACGCGTCTGTTCGAGCACCCGAAAAACGAGGAGACGAAACGATCCTCCTCGTCGAAGACGAGGCGGCGGTCCGGAGGTTCGCGCGCACGGTCCTCGAGCGCGAGGGATACACCGTGATCGAGGCCGGCGGGGGCGAAGAAGCGCTCTCCCAGGTCTCGACGGGAGCCGCGGACATCAGGCTTCTCATCACCGATGTCGTCATGCCCCGATTGGGCGGTCGGGAGCTGGCCCGCCGGCTGGAGGAGATGCTGCCGGCGCTCAAGATCCTGTACGTCTCAGGGTACACCTCGAATGCGATAGGGAACCATGAGCTTCTCGATGAGGGCGTCGATTTCCTGCAGAAGCCCTTCGGTTCACGCGAGTTTCTCGCCAAGGTGAGGGCATTGCTGGACAGGGAGTAGGCGTCGCCTGAACCTTCGGACTACGCGATCGACTTTTTTCCGAACTTGTTGAACCTGTACCCGTTGCCATGCACGGTCTGGATGTAGGACGGCGCGGAGGGGTTTTCCTCGATCTTTCTGCGCAGCCGCTGAACGTACACGGGGACCACGTTCTTGTTCCCGTCAATCTCCCCCCACAGGCGGGCGAACAGGGTCGTGGCCGCCCGCGGCTCCCCCGCGTGCTCGACGAGATCCGTGAGGATCGCGAGCTCCTTCGGGGAGAGGGATATCCTCTGGCCGGACCGCGAAAGGGCCCGCTGGTTCAGGTCAAGGGTGAACTCGCCGAAGTGCACAGACCCCGACGGGTTGTTCCCGTCCGCCATGTCCGCGATCACCTCGTGGATGCTGGTTCTGAGCCTCTGCAGCGGAAAGGGCTTGGGGAGGATGCGGAAAGGCTTCGTGTCCTCCGCCGTGGCGTTTATCGCCGCGCATTCGGACATGGCGAGCACGGGAACGGTGGAAGCGTTCTGCAGCGTGCGCAGGGACTGAAGCCCGTGCGCGCCGTACAGATCGAAGTCCATGATGACGAGCTGGAAAGCGGCGAACGCGATCTCCTCCGTGGCGCTCGCCATGCTGGAACAGACGACGATCTCCAGCCCTTCCGCCTGGAGCACGGAGCAGAGCAGCTTGGCGATCAATTCGTCTCCCACCAGAACAAGTGCGCGCGCTCTCACCACGTCGTCCCTCTGGCCATAAATGTAGCGTGGGGGTGAAACAGCATGGTTAAAACGGTGAAAAACCTGTGTAAACTGTGTAAAAGAGCGGGATTGATGCGCGTGGCTCACTTGCGCATCCCCCCTCGGCGAGTACAGTAGGCGCATGGGCATGGGATCCCTCAGGAAGCAGCTTCCCTGGATTCTCGCGATTCTTCTGCTGGCCGGGAGCGCCGTCCTCGGCGTGCTCCAGGTCCGTCTGGTGAGCGCGGCTTCGGGGGCGGAGGAGCAGAGGCAGCGCGTCGCACTTACCAGAAGCGCGGAGAGGACGGTGGTCGATGCGGAGCAGGACATTCGTGCCATCCTCTCCCTGACCCGCATCGATCCGTCCCATTACGCGGAGCGCAACTGGGATCCGGCGATCCGCGGCCTGCGGATATGGTACGCGAATGCCCGTTTCCCGGACCTGCTCGACAGGCTGTACATCGTGCAGCGGTTGCCCGACGCGGAGGTGCTCGCCTATTCGAGGGAACGGGAGAGCATGGAGCCATCAGTGCTTCCTCCCGAGTTGCGCGCCATACTTCCCGACGCGCTTTCCCGTGCGCACTCGCCGCTGTCGTGGCCTGGCGTCGCCTCCTCCGATACAAGGCGCGTTGTCGTGGAGCCCCTCTTCATGCTGGGAAACGCCGGCCGTCCCGGAGCGTTCACCGGGGCCGTCATCATCGAGCTGAACGCCGTGGTCTTCTTCACGAGCGTCGTGCCGCATTACATCGCACTCGATCTGGGCGATCTCCCCTTCCGCGTCGTGGAGACGGGCACGAACCGCGTCCTCGCCCGATCGGAAGCGCTGCCCTCGAGCGTGCGGCCCGAAGTCACCGTTTCGCTGAGCAGCCTGCCCGCGGGAATGATCGGGATGCAGGGAGCGCCCGATTCGGGACTGGTGGAGGCGCACGGCCCGCTCGGCCCCGGTCTCTCGGCAGACCCTGAGCACCTCGATCCGCTCCTCCAATCGTGGATGCAGCGGGCCAGCGGGGAGAACGCGCCTCCCGTCGGTCCGCCGCCGGGAGGGCCGAACGTCGGGCGCGAGGCGCGCCTGGAGGTCTTCTCCGCGGGAGGCTCCCTTGCCGGGGCAATCCGTCAGCAGGAGGCGCTGGGCATCGGGCTCAGCCTCGGCATCCTCGGCGTGCTCGTCGTGAGCGTCTTCGTGCTTGCGCGCCTGTACGTGCGCAGCGCCGCGCTGCGCACGAGCGAGCAGGAGTTCGTCGCGTCGATGAGCCATGAGCTGCGTACGCCGATCTCCGTGATCCAGGCCACTTCGGAAAACCTCCGCCGCGGCCTCGTGAGCGACCCGTCGCGCGTCGTGCGCTATTCGGAGGTCATCTACGGTCAGATCAAGCGCCTGGCGGGTATGGTGGAGAGCATCCTCCTGTACTCGGGCCTCCAGGCGGGAAAGCCGCGCGCACCGTCGCTCACGGAAATCGACCTGCCGGGTCTCATCGACGAGGTCACGCAGCCGCTGTTCTACCTGGCCGCGGACCGCGGCTCCACGCTTTCCGTATCGATCGGCGCCGTCCCCGCGAGGATCCGCACGGACAGGATGGCTCTGTCGGTCATCGTGGAGAACCTCGTCATCAACGCCGTCCGACACGCCGACCCCGCCGACATAGCGCTGCGTGTCGATTGCCATGGGGGAAGACTGCGCATCGTCGTGGAAGACGGCGGGCCCGGGATCCCCGCGCGCGATCAGCGGCGCGTCTTCGAGCCGTTCGTGCGCGGGGAGCGCAGCGTCAGGGAGCAGAAGCCGGGCAGCGGGCTCGGGCTCAACCTCGTGCGCCGCGTCGTCGAGCTCCTGGAGGGAACAGTCGTCCTGGAAAGCCCGTACGTAAGCGAGGGCAAGGGGCAGCAGCCGGGCTGCCGGTTCACCGTCGATCTCCCCCTCCAAGAGGTGGTGGATGGCGCATAAGGGGACGGCGAACCGCCGTACCGGCAGGATCCTCCTCGTCGAGGACGAGGAGGGGCTCGTGCTCGCCCTCGAGGATGCGCTTCACGGGGAGGGCTACGAGGTGAGTGCGGCCGCTGACGGGGTCAGCGGGCAGCGGGAGGCGGAAACAGGCCGCTACGATCTCATCCTGCTGGACGTCATGCTTCCCGGCAGGGACGGCTTCCAGGTCTGTCAGAACCTGCGGTCCTCGGGGACGTCAACGCCGATCCTCATGCTCACCGCACGCAGCACGACGATCGACACGGTGATGGGGCTTCGCATCGGCGCCGACGACTATCTCACGAAGCCTTTCGACATGCAGGTGCTGCTCGCGCGGATCCAGGCGCTCCTCCGCCGGGCCAGCGCCGAGCCGCCGCTGCCATCGGCCGGTGGGGCGGAGAAGACTGACGTGTTTCGCTTCGGCGATTTCCGGCTGGACACCTCCCGCATGCAGCTCTTCAAGGGGGAGGAAGCGATCCCTCTGAACGTCCAGGAGTATCGCCTCCTCCAGGTCTTCGTGCGCAACCCCGACAGGGTCCTCAGCCGCGACGTGCTGCTCTCGGAGGCATGGGGGTACGATACGGAGACGACGACTCGGACCGTGGACGTGCACTGCGCATGGCTGCGTCAAAAGCTGGGTGAAAAAGACTTCCCCCGGCATCTGGTCACGGTGCGCGGGTTCGGGTACAAATTCATACCTGAACCTTGAGGAGGCTCCCCGGATGCCTGAAACCGTAACGCGCATCAACCTCGGCTTCGTGAACGCCTATCTCCTGGCCGCGGGCCAGGACTTCGTCCTCATCGACACCGGCATGGGAGGGCAGTGGAAGCGCCTGTCGGAAAGTCTGGTGAAGGCGGGGGCCACGCCGGGGCGGCTGAAGCTCGTGGTCCTCACCCACGCGGATCGTGACCATGCGGGGAACTGCCACAAGCTGAAGGTCCAGTACGGTGTACCCATTGCCGCGCACACGGTGGACGCGGAAGTGCTGCGCTCGGGCCGGCAGCCGCCGCGCACCGGCCGCACGCCGGGGGCGAAGGCTGCGATGAAGCTGCTGGCGCTGTTGTCGAAGCGGGGGAGCGCTGCCCCTTCGCACGGCGGGCCCGCACCCGAGATCATCCTGAAGGACGGGCAAAGGCTGGACGAGTGGGGGTGTGCAGCGCGTGTCATTCACCTGCCCGGTCATACCGGAGGTTCCATTGCCGTCCTCACCGATGACGGACACATGATCGCGGGGGACGCGTGCACGAACAACAAGCAGCCCGCGCCTTCCCCTTTCATCGAGAACATCGAGGACTATCGCAGGAGCATCGCCGTCATGCGCGGACTGGCCCCGTCGGTGAAGACCGTGTACCCGGGCCACGGATCACCGTTCGACGGCGCGCTCCTGTCGACATTGTCGCTCTGAAGGCTCCTGGGCCTAGGGAACGATGATCCGCCCGGGGGCGCCGTTGAGTCCCTGGGCCGTATGGCAGGCGGCGCAGTTGCCGCTGGACTGCGGGGTTGCCATCGCGTTCTCGTTTCCCTTGTAGATCACCTTCGCGGTGAAGGGCATGGAAACCGAGTTCCCCCACGCTTTGAGGAAGAAGTTGCCCGATGCGTTCGTCGTGAGCTTGCGGACCTTGCCCTTGGCGTCGGTGATCTGCACGACCGCGCCCGGGACGCCGTACACGTCGTCAGCTTCGGAGATGCTCTGGAAGACGGTGCCTGCGATGATGAACTTCGGGCCTTCGCCCCTGGCATGACAGTCGATGCAGCTCAGCCCGGGGTGCATCTCGGGGGATTCCTCGTCACCGCGCGTCCACGTTTTCTTCGCGACGCCACTCTGCTGCGCACTGACGTAACCAGCGGCTGCGAACAGCACTATGACGCCCATCGCGAGCGCACCTATTCCCGATCGTCTCATTGTTCATCTCCTTATTCAGGTGTGGAGAGAGGATATCACCATGGACGAACCGTGTCGATGCGCCGGGGGCGCATGCTTGTCGTTCAAACGATCGTATGCTTTGATGACCTGGCATTGCCATGGATGAAGAACACGTCGAGCCCGGGCTCTCGGTACTATCCGTTCCCTCCGACGACAGGCCGGCGAAGCTGGTCGATGCGCTCCTGCTCGTCGTCGTATTCCTCGGCGCCCAGGCCGTGTTGGGCGTGCTCCTGGGCCTGGCGCAGACCCTTGTATCCATCGCCATAAACAATGTCGTGTTGTCGGTCCTCGAGGCTGCCGCATTTGCAATCACCATCCTCGTGATGCGGAAGCGGCTGCGGAGCCGAATGACGGCATTCATGCCGTATCGCAATGTAAAAGGAAGAATCTACATTACCGCCGCGATCGGTGGCATGGGGCTTCTTTTCCTGATACTGCCGATAGAGGCTGGATTGATGAAGCTTCTGCCGATGCCTCGTCTTTTCAAAACAACGTTCGCAGTAATTGGCAATCCCGAGGATTACCTCGGCAGTCTCCTGCTGGCAGCCATCGTTGCACCAATCATTGAAGAGACTCTCTTCCGCGGGGTGGTCCTGCGGGGATTCGTGCAGAACTATGGCATCCCGAAGGGCCTGATGCTCAGCGCGGTCATATTCGGGCTCGTGCATCTGAACCCCTATCAATTCGTGACAGGATTTCTCCTCGGCCTGTTCATCGGGCTCGTGTTCATCCGCAGCGGATCAATCCTGCCCGGAATGATCGTGCATGCGCTGTATAACGGAGCCCTGTTGAGCGGAGCAAAGGTTTCGTACGCACTGAAGAAAACCCTCCCTTCTCACAGGAGCGGCTCTGACATCGGTAGTACGATCAGTGCGGTGTGTCTAGGGGTTGCGCTGACCACGCTCGGAGTCTGGCTTTTTCTGCGGGCTACCAGGCAGAATCAGATGCCGGCTTCCGTTCGTTCGAATGAATAGCGTGAAAGGGGCAACGTGAATCAGGCCCGGCAGGATGCGGGCATACCTTCCTATTCTTCTCTATAGATCCTGATGGAATCGTACTTTACGGTTTCAATGCGCTTCGTTTGCAGATTCGGCTTATAGGCGGCAATAACGTCGTCAGAATAGTTGCCTTTCCAGCTCTTGTTGTAGACCACGACGACCTGGCCATCGATATGGTCCCTGTTGATCTCCACCCGCCCCATTCCGAGCTCGTAGTCTGGTGATGGTCGTTTCATGATTATTATGTCGATACAACTGGTAATCCTGTCCTTCGCATCTTCCAGGAATAATATGAAGAATGTCTGACGATAGGTAAGATAGTAAATCGCGTATCCGCTCTCACCTCCTCCGTAATCGGCATGCGACCAGTTCGTCTTCGGGTCCTGCAGGTCGTAATCATCGATGCGGATGTTTTTCAGGAAGCTGGCCGCGTCCTGCCGGGAGAGCTTCGCGTCAATGACGTGATCCATGTCATTCCTGGACAGGACCCGGAAGCTCCCAGCGGCCGTGGTCGGGGCATCGGGCGTCGCATCCGTTTTCGTGCCCCCAGGGGGAAGAGATACGCAACCGGCCAGGCCGAGAACACACCCCATGGTCAGGAGGCCCGTGACTTTTCGCATGATACTTGCCATAAGGCAGATTGTACAACGACGGCGCCTCCGCTGTCTCGGGTCGACACGACGGATCGTCGTGGTGCAACGCCACTGGTGCGCGGCATACGCGTCACCACACGGCTCACATCACGTCACTTCGCCAGCGGAAGGGATGGCACTAGTGCGAAGACTTCCAGGAAACAGTATGCTATGAAAGTGATTGCAGTGGGAACGTCAGACTGATAGGCGCTCACACGGCGGGGAGAACCTATTGAATATCCTGGTTACCGGCGGGTTCGGCGGCATCGGAGTGGTTGTCGTGGATGAGTGCCTCCATCGCGGGCATACGGTAACCGTTTTCGACGTCCGAAATGCGCGCACTGAGAAACTCGCTCGGAAATACGAACGCCGGAATGTAAAGGTCCTGTTCGGCGACCTCCGAAAGCCAGAGGACATATCGGCAGCCGTTCCCGGTCAGGACGCAGTACTCCACCTGGCCGCGATTCTCCCTCCCGTCAGCGACGCTCACCCTGAACTGTGCAGGGAGGTGAATGTCGGGGGGACGGCCAATCTCATTCATGCTCTGCGTGCATCGACATCGAAGGCAGCCCTCGTGTCGGTGTCTTCAGCGAGCGTAATGGGCCCAACACAAACGAGGACTCCCCCCGTCCGATCAGACGACCCTCTCTCCCCGATGGATACGTATTCCAGAACCAAGATCGAGGCTGAAGCTCTGGTGGCTGCCTCGGGGCTTCGGTATTGCATCCTGCGATTGGCGGCCGTTCTTCCGACCGTCCTCAACTTCTCCAACCTGTTCAGCATGACCAGACTGCTTTTCGAGATGCCGCTGGACGCCCGCTGCGAAATTGTGCTGGATCTCGATGTCGCCTATGCCCTGGTTTCCGCCGCCGAGAACCTTCTCAGATCCGGCGAGCTCTCGGGGAAAAAGGGATTCATCGCGGGAGGCAGGGGGCAGGGCTGTCAGATGAAGACGCGGGACCTGGTAGCGGTATTGTTCGGTCCCCTGGGCTTGCGCATGCCGGATGAATCTCTCTTCTCACCAGAGCTGGACGCCTACTATCTCGATTGGTACGACACGGAAGAAACCCAATCAGTCTTGGAGTATCAGCGCCATTCCGTGCTGCAGTGGCAGGCGGCCATCTTGAGGATTGTTCGATACGTGCGCCCCCTGCTTCCTCTGTTCAAGGCCGGAATAACGCGGTGGGTCGAAAAGCAATCACCTCGGTATCGTGCCTCTCCTCCAGGGTCTGTTCAATAGGAATAGTGTCCTACAGAGTCGCATATGCTGCATGACGCTGAGATCTACCAATCCGTCGCAATCGAAGAAGCCCGTCGGAGTCTGCGGGAGGGCAACCATGGCTTCGGTGCGGTGATAGTGCGGGACGGGCAATTGGTTGCACAGGCGCACGACCTGGAGGAAAGCTGCGGGGATCCGACCGCCCATGCGGAGATGCTGGCAATCCGCACGGCATGCCGGATGGTAGGGAAGAGTCTTCACGGCTGCCGAATGTACTCCACCCACGAGCCGTGCCCGATGTGCTCAACGGCGGTTGTGTGGTCCGGTCTCGGCTACCTTGGGTATGGATATGGAATTGCAGACGCGCTGGCTCAAGGGAGGACGCGAATCGATCTTGGGTGTCGGGAACTGTTTCGAAGAGCAAATGCGGAGATCCAGGTTGAGGACGGCATCCTCCGTAATGAATGCGCCCTTCTCTACGACCAGAAGATTCGCAAGGAAGTCAGGAGGCTGCGCGGAGCCACGGACTTGGATCTGGAAGAGCAGGACAGAGTCACCGCCCGGAAGAGAGCTGCCTGGATCAAGAACGAATTGAAGGAAGGGGAGGTGCGGCACGCCGATCTGCTGGGGACCGCCTACGCGCTATTCCTCAAGAAGCTATGCATTGCCGAAGAAGAAGCCCCGGTTGTTGCAAGAAGCGACAGGGAGATCGTAATCCATTCCAGCAACCTCTGCCCGACGCTCGAGGCATGCCGGATACTCGGGTTGGACACCCGCAGGGTGTGCCGCCTCTCCAATGAAGGCGCCACAATTGAAATGATGAAGACCATCGATCCCAGACTCTCTTTCAAGAGGAACTACGAAAAACTGCGCCCCTACGCCGGGTACTGTGAGGAATCCATCACCCTGGATTGAACGGGGGCCCCGGAATGGATTGTTGAAGCGCTCCGCCGTGGTCTCGATGTCGTGCGGCGATATGGTTGCCGCCAATCTCTGCTGAGGAGTACCTTTCGAGCATCAGGAAAACGACAATGGTTTGACGACGAAAGGTGCGTTCGTGAGCAAACAGCGGCTTGAAGCCTTTTCTGATGGCGTCTTCGCGACCGCAACTCGAATGAATAATCCGCTCATACAGCTGATAGATAATGGCAGGATACGGACACTCGAAGAGCTGAAAACCACGTACCACAAACTGGTCATGAAAACCCACCCTGACGCGGTGGGCTCAGACCGACTGCTCGGCAAGTATCTGGAGTTCAACGTTCACTATGAGGACGCGAAGCGTTATCTGTCCGGTGTCTCCGACTCCCCCAGCCAGATCGAGAATAGCGTCACCTCCAACTGTCGTTTGGAGTACTTCAAACAATTGCATATCGTCGAGTCCCTCGAAATGCCTTATGCGTACCATCCAGAGGAGAATCTGCAGAAGATTCGTGCCGCAAAAGTACAAGCCATCCAATCGCTTTCGACATGGAAACCGGCTTTGGTCGATCTTTATCGCCAGGCAGACGAAGAGTACGTGACCATGAAGCACGAAAAACCCAGGGGGCCGTACCTGAAGTACGCACTTGCACTGAATGTGCGGCCGATTCTCCACAACGTCATCGCATTTCACCTTACCGGCCGGAACCTCTACCTGAAACAGGCGAGGCAAAACCTTTCCGCCATCCTGCATATCGTCAAGGAGAGGGGATACCCCAGCCTTCATGACTTCATCCTGGAATTGCTGGAAGATACCAAAACAGGGGCCGCGGTTCTCGAATGAGAAAGCTGTCAAAACGCATGGACTGATGGAGGAGAGATGCTGGTCGTAAGACTGATCGTGGCCTTTCTTACGCTCTTCGCGCTTCCGCTCTCTGCCGATGTCAGCCAGCCGGCCGAGACTACGCCACAGGCATCCGTACGCTCGCTGAAGACAGAGCGCATGGTCTCAGCTGTCGATACTGTTACACCTGACGTGCTTCACCAGGGAGAGCTTCTCTACGGTCAGCCCTTCGCACTTGAACCCGGCTGGGGGCTGTGGGGCATCACGGACAACCTTACGGTATTGATTGACCTGACGTCCTGGCTTGGCGGCATTCCCGACCTGTTCTTGAAATACAGCCTGACAGACCCGGACAACCAGGACTTCCGTATAGCCGTGGAAAACATGGTCATATACGTGCCTGAGAGCTTCGGAAATTTCGGCAAGAATGCGCAGCCGGGGACTGATGACTACTACATGATCTTTGAACGCCCCGGCTGGTGTGACGTAGTGCGGGTCGATGCATCGCTGACTCTGATACCGGGCCTGCGCGTTCTGCTTTCCGGAGGGGTGTCGTATTCTCAAAACCTGTCGATAGCGAACGCAAACCGGCCAACTCAATATGGAATCACATTGAGCAACTATTTCGAGCCCGCGGGATCCGTGGGGCTGGACTGGCGCGCCCTGGACTGGTTGAGCTTGCATGCGGGTGGCTCCTACGGGGAGACCTTCGAGTACAGTGAGAACAGACCGAGAAAGTGGCAGGCAACGTATGGGATGCGCATAGCGCCATTCTACGCGGTCAACTTCGGCCCGCTGCAGACATTCACCATCGAATTGGCTGCAATCATCAACTACTTCCCGGACGCACAGGAATACCGGGCCTTGTACTTCCCGGTGTATCCGTCTTTCTACTGGCAGTGGCGATGGTAAGCTCCGATTGGAGACGCCAGGTCCTGTAACCTCGAGAAGTCACATGGCCTGAGGCCCGTCTGTGCAGACCCCGGCGAAAATGTCATCATTGAAAGATGCTGGTTACGCTCATGCGGCATTACAAGGTGAACTATCACTGGGAGCAGTCCTATACGCCCACAGGCTTCAGCAGAGCATTGATGGAGTATGACAAGGCAGATGTTGTAGATCAAAAAGAGGACGTAGGTGACAGCTACCAGCAGATTCTCATCAGCGCATTACCTCGAACGTTGCAGACACTTCGCTTTTTGGAAATCAATGCGCCATTCATCAGCACCGAATTGCTCAACGAAGTGCCAATTGCGCCTTTCACGAACAGGGAGAGGGCCTATGGTTTGATCCGACTCAACGTCAGGGCCCGAATGCAATGGATGATGGGCTCAGGGGTGCAACCCGAGACACAACGGCAAACAGTTGCGCGCGCACAGGAGCTCATACATACGTACCTGGATCGCGAGATGAACTACCTGATCATTGCGCACGGATTCTTTCTTCGCGTCCTGTCACAGGAGTTGCTGAAGACCGGATTCAAAGGCGAGCCGATTGTTCATCTGNNCATCTGAAGAACGGCGAACGCAAGACGTATACGAAAACGACCTCCTTGAAATAAATCCATCGAGCACATGTATTGATTATCACATAGAATAGGCGGTGGTCGCCTCCACTTCCACTGTCGGAACCCCGGCCATCACTGCCCCGGAAAGTCGGCTGCCCCATCATTTTGGCGGCCGCTTGCAAGTAATAAGTTAAACTGGCAAGTTAAACTTGACAGTTTAACTGTTTGTTGGCATGATAGGGTCATGTCGCGAAAGACGTTCGAAGTCGCAGTGGCGGACTTTGGCCATTCCATCGGGCTGCTCATGCGCCGCTGGCGTGCGGCGCCCGCCTCACGGATGCTTTCATGGACCCAGGAGGCCGTCATGAAGCGCCTCGCCAAAAATGGGCCCGCAACGACGGCCGATCTGGCGCGGGCGGAGGTCATGAAGCCACAGTCAATGGGAACCATCGTTGCGTCGCTGGAGGAAATGGGCATGGTGGAGCGCAAGCCGCATCCGACTGACGGCCGACAGGTAAGCATTGAGCTTACCGAAAGGGGGGCTGCATTGGTGAAGAGTGCCGGCGATGCAAGGAGGACATGGCTGGCACAGGCCATTGCCCAACTGGACGAACAGGAACGGGAAACGCTCTTTGCCGCTGGCCAGATCATCAAGCACCTGGTGGAAAAGTGACCAGGGTTGGAAGGGACGATCACGGTCCCGCAGGAGAGCGTTCATTCATGCCAATCTGGAAACGGAACTTGATCGTTTGTTGGTTCGGGATCTTCGTGGCGTCCGTGGGGATGAGCCAGATCGCGCCGGTATTGCCGCTCTATATAAAGCACCTCGGAGTCGCCAGCGCAGCCTTGATTGTGCAGTTCTCCGGCTTCGCTTTTGGCGTAACTTTCATAATTTCGGCCATTTTTTCGCCTATTTGGGGTCATGCCGCCGACAAATTCGGACGAAAACCGATGCTTTTGCGGGCAAGCCTCGGGATGGCGGCAGTCGTCGGGAGCATGGGTTTTGCCCGGAATGTCTATGTACTGATAGGACTGAGATTGTTGGAGGGTACCATCACGGGTTACAGCACGGCCTGTACCACCTTGATCGCGACCCAGACCGACAAGGACCACGTGGGATGGGCCTTGGGAACGCTTTCGACGGCAGGCATCGCGGGATCTTTGCTCGGACCGATGATCGGCGGTTATATAGGAGACAATCTCGGCCTGCAAAACGTTTTTTTCATAACAGGCGCGATGCTGTTGATTTCATTCATTACGACCGCCCTATTCGTACAGGAGTCGTTTGTCCGCGAAGACAAAAAGACGCTTAGCTTCCGGGAGATTTGGAATACTGTTCCCGAAAAAAGCCTGACTATTACCATGTTCGTGACTTTCTTCGTGCTGACTGTGGCTCTTTATTCCGTAGAGCCGATCGTAACGGTATATGTCTCCCAATTGTCCCGCACAACGAGTCATGTCGCCCTGATGGCCGGGATGGTATTCTCTGCCTCGGGGCTCGCGAACATAATCGCCGCTCCGAGATTGGGGAAGCTCTCCGATAGAATCGGACCGCAAAAAGTCATGTTGGTTTCCCTCGTCGTTGCCGGACTCATTTTCATACCGCAAGCCTTCGTAAGGAATCCCTGGCAGTTGATGGCACTTCGCTTTTTATTGGGATTGACGATGGGAGGTTTGATTCCCTCCGTCAACATCCTGATAAAGAAAATTACACCGGATTCGCTTACGGGCAGAGTCTTCGGCTTCAACATGTCGGCGGGGTATCTGGGCGTATTCGGAGGCGCGGTTCTAGGGGGGCAAGTAGCGGCCCATTTGGGTATCAGATACGTATTCTTCATTACGAGTGCATTGTTGCTGATGAATGCCGTATGGGTCTATTTCAAAGTGTACAAGAAACTTGGCTTGGAGGAAGAACCATGCCACTGACAAAACTCGACGATAGTACAGCCTTAATCGTGATCGACCTGCAGAAAGGCGTGGCCGCCATGCCGACCGCGCCGTATCCGGCCGTCGAGATCATCGGCCGAACCGCCCGGCTCGCGCGCGCCTTCCGCNNGGGCGAGCGCGGCCTCCCTGTCGTTCTCGTCAACGTGACCGGGAGGGCTCCCGGCCGCACCGATGCCAGCCCCGGCATGTCGGCGCGGCCGGTCGATTGGGCCGAGCTCGTCCCCGAATTGGAACGGCATCCCGACGATTATATCGTCACCAAGCAGCGAGTGGGCGCGTTCCTCGGCACGGCCTTGGATGATTACCTCCGCCGGCGCGGCGTGACTCAGATCGTCCTGACGGGTATCGCGACGAGCAGCGGCGTTGAGTCTACCGCGCGCAGCGCCTACGATCTGGGCTATAACGTGACGTTGGTAGTGGATGCGATGACCGATCGCGACGCGGAAACGCACCGGCACAGCGTCGAAAAGCTTTTTCCCCGCATGGGCGAGACGGCTATGACCGAGGACGTGCTGAAGCTGTTGAAGCAAAGGTAGATGGAGGAACCCACGATGTCCAACCCCGCTCCTAAAGCCTGGACCGAAACCCGGCTGGTGAGGATTGCCCAGTCCTCGTTTCGGATCACCACCGGCGACGGAACGATCATCGCCATCGACCCGTTCTCGAAGTCGCCGCTTTGGACCAAAGCCGACCTCGTCCTGGTCACCCACGGCCACGGCGACCACTTCAACGCCGCCGTGGTCCGCAGCCTCCTCAAGGAAGGAACCCGGGTGGTCGTTCCCGCGTCGGTGAAGGCGGCCGGAACCGACCGCGGCCTGGCCACCGACACACTGGTTCCCGGCGAGGTGAAGAGCTTCGCCGGCTGGGAGGTGGCGGCGGTCCGGGCCTACAACCTGACGAAACCCATGCATCCCCGGTCCCGGGACTGGCTGGGGTACGTCGTCGTGATCGACGGCCTCCGTGTCTACCATGCCGGCGACACCGACCTGATCCCCGAAATGACCGGCGTGAAGGCCGACGTCGCCCTCCTGCCCGCCGGAGGAATGGCCACCATGAACCCCGAAACGGCGGCCCGGGCCGCCGCCCTTGTGGGCGCCCATGTGGCCGTGCCCATGCACTACGGCCGGTTGCCGTTCACCGGCGGCGCCGGTCGGAAGTTCGCCAGGCTCTGGGCGGGCACCACCGTTCTGGCATGACACCGCACCAGGATAGACGATGCGGACGCGCACCGTCACGGCATCGAGAAGATTTCCGGCTGCGTGAGATAGCCGTCACCGACGACGTCCTGAAGCTGTTGAAGGAGCGGCCTCGTAAATGAGCGGCCCACGGCGGGAGTGAAGGGTTTCTGGATAAGCTCTCAGAAAGGCTTTTGAAAGGAGACGTGTTTGGACTATCTCATACATAAAAAGGGCGAATATGAAATCGCGGAGATTCAATCGACAAATGTGGCCATCAGAAATGCCCAGGACTTTCTTGACCTGGCAGCCAACAGCCCGTCCCGAAGGATTATATTGAAGAAAGAGATGCTTGATGAATCATTCTTTGATCTGAAGACCGGCATTGCCGGCGAGATACTTCAGAAGGTCAGCAACTATCAAATGAGACTGGCAATAGTCGGCGACTTTTCTGTTTATACGAGCAAGAGCCTTCGGGACTTCATATATGAAAGCAATCTGACCAACCAGGTCGTATTTGTTCCCTCCACCGACAAAGCATTGGATCGGCTGGCTCGGTAGAAAAGGAAACAACAGATTCGCGCTTGGAGCTCAGCGCGCTCGTCGAGTGCGCCGTACGTAGTACCCCTACATGATGAGAGGGACGACGTAGAGCGTGAGCGCCGTCGACACGATAAGCCCGCCAATGACGGCAATGGCGACGCCATCTTCGGTCGACAAACTGTTCAGGTTGATCGCTTACTTTGCATTCCTTCCAGCAAACAACTACACGGTAGAAAATAGCGTACATGGCTTGGTAGGCTTCCAGTGAGCCTTGACAACCGATAGTCATCCGATAAGTATCATTGAAGATTGGATTGACGGTTACGTTATAAACATCTCACTGGCCGAAAAGCGGATGGCAGCGTGACATGCGACCGAAGCAAAAATGTAAACGAAACACATTTCGTTCTTATTTTTTTTGGTTCGTCTGTAAAATGCACAATGGAATGTTAGGCATAGTCAAGGTCCTGATGTTGCCTATGAATAACCTTGCATAGGGAATCCACTATGACTAATGTTATCTGGCTCAAGGCCGCCAGACTCTCTGCTAAACTGATCGGTTCGAGGGAAGACGTTTGTGCTACTATCGAGGCGTAAATCTGCATTTCAAGAGAATGGGGGATCACTTGCCTTTTTGCCAAAGAGCACAGGGCCCAAGTATTCCAAAGAAGTGGCGCTTCGCGCTGAGAGGTACAATCTCTTAAATGATGACATCGACTATGACAATCTCTTTCACGAGGTAGGACGATAGAACCAACGGACACAGCCCCCTACCTGAGAAGATACGTCACCGCGATGGTTCTCCCGGGCAGCTTGGGAAATTCGGGAATCGAGCCTGTCCGCAAAGACTGCCGCCGAAAGTGGCTTTGCTGTCATCCTGTCTGCTACTACTTTGTTCGCAAAGCCCGAGTCTCCGATTGGAGTTGTCCTTGAAAGCCTCTGTGATCCACACGCGCCCGCTCTTCAGATCGACGTTTTCGCATGGCAGCGCGCGGGCCTCGGCGCTCTGCATTCCGGACGTGCCAAGCATGATCACGAGCGCATCGGTGGAAGCGTCGCGGGGAACGGTGCAAATGCAAGCGGGGGAGCTACGGGCCCGAAGTGGCCGCTGCGCTCACCCGCTCCTCTGGGCGATGCGCGGGGCAGAGGGTGGCCATGATGGCAAGCGAGCCGACGCACGAGCTGGGGAATCGACGGCACCATCGAATTGCACAACCCCTTGCGGACACGGCCCACCGCAGGCGGCCGATGGGCCGTCGATTTACGTTCGATCAACCCTGCACCGCTGGCTTCAGGACCTCCTCACACCATTCGCGGAAGCTATAGGGAGTCGTGTTTTCGGCTGTACGCACGATGGAACCATGGGGATTCTTTTCGGAGTCGGCGCGCATCTCCACCAACCATTGCGCGACCGCTTGGCTCCCGCCGGACTGCACAAATCGCGTCTTGAAGGCATCGTCCGAGATCTGCTGGAAACGGATCGGCTTTCCGAGGACCTCGCTCATGATCTGCGCCATGTCGTTGTAGGAGAGGTCTTCCGGACCCATGACGGCCACTCCGCCCCGGCCCCTCCATGACCTGTCGCACAACAACCTCGCTGCGGTCGCGGCGATATCGCGGGCGGCGACGAGGGGCGCCTTCACATCGGGCCGTCCGGCCAGGAAGAAGGTGCCGGATTGTCGAAGCGGCTCGATCTGCGCCAACAGGTTTTCCATGAAGCCGGCGCACAAAAGCGCCCGGTAGTCACTTCCGGTGTCCGCGATCATGTCTTCGATTTCCGTCGAGAGTGAAGACGCGCCTTCGGCGCTCGCGGCCGCGAGGCGAAGGCCGGACACAAAGACCAAACGCCTTACTGCGTGCCGTTTGATAGCCTCCGCCGCTGGACGGAGGAAACGTGCATAGTACTCCGCGATGTCCTGGACATTGAACGGGAACGGAACGACAAGGAACGCGGCTTCCGCGCCTTCGAATGCCGCCGAAAGTACTCCCGGATCATCGGCCGAGCCTTTCGTGACGTCGACCTTGCCGAGGAACTGCGGCGACAATTTCTCAGGATCGCGCGCAATGACATGGACTCTCTCGCCCGCGGCGAGCAGACGGGGAACGAGCTCGGAACCAATCTTGCCAGTTGGCGTGGTAACCACGATCATCCGTTGACCTCCACGGGAATGCGATGTATAAGTATACCTGATGGTATACTTGCATAAAGTATACTTATGAGTATACTTTGTCAAGAGGAATCGGCAACAATGAAACGCGGCGAGGAGCTTCGGCACCACATTCTACTTAAGGCGAAGGATGTCTTCCTGGAGCTCGGTTTTAAACGTACCTCGATGGACGTAATTGCGGCACGGGCGGATACCACGAAGCGCACGCTCTATGCGCATTTCCAGAACAAGGAGGAACTTTTTCTTGCTTTGATCGATGTGGTGGCTGACCTTCTCCGCCAGAAGCTTAAAAGCCCTTCTGATTATGCTGATGATCCCATTGAAGCGATGGTGTTGTTCTGCGGTCGATTCCAGAAGTTACTGGTGTGGGGTCCCGCGGTGCGCTTGTGCCGGCTGTTCACCGCAGAGGCAGAGTATTTCCCCGAGGGAGCTGCGCGCGCCTACGAGGCGGTATTCGGGGCTGTACAAGAACGCATGGAGGAGTACCTGCGGAAGCGCTTCGGTAAGTCTCGAAAGACGGCAACGCATGTCGCTGAGCAGCTCATGAGCCGTGTGTTCTATCCGCGCGTCATTCGCGCACTCTTCGGGATCGACCCCATATCGGAGGAATGGCAGGACGGCGAGGTCGTCGATCCGGCCTTCGATCCAGCGCCGATCCGCGCGGTTATCGTAGAGATCGGCGGGCATCCAAACGTTGCTCAAAAGGATCAAGCTTGACTAATGAGGCACTTATCACTCACGTTCTGTCAGTTTGTTCTGCTGCGATTACGCGGATCCATCGACAATACCCCCGACAGCCAGGAGCCAGGAGCCAGGAGCCAGATAACAAATCGTTGGAGCAGTCGCCTTGGAGGCCGTTTTAAACCAAGAGTGCAGCCCCGTAAGGAACCTCGGCATTTGGCCGTAGTCGGCGGCGCTGCTCAACTCTATGTAATATGCGTAGAGCATTTGAAACTTCCTCGATGCAGTAGGCACGATGGATGCCTATGAGAGACGATCGCTTTCAGTCGGTTCATCGTGGCGGTCCACTGGATATGCACCGACATCGTCTGCTCGCAGAGTGGGCCGCCGACTGCGCAAAGCATGTCCGGCCGCTGTTCAGCGAGCAGTTTCCGCAGGACGGTAG
Source organism: Spirochaetaceae bacterium (assembly GCA_003141795.1). The sequence continues at coordinate 26,065 of PLNO01000388.1, forward strand.
GTCCCGCAGTGCGCTCGAGACAGCTCGGGCATGGGCGCGTGGGGAGGCAACAGATGAACGAGCAGATCGCCGATGCGAATGCCAGTGTGGCCGATGGTTTGAACCGCACGCTGGACGGCTTGTAAACTGTATGCACGGCGTTCGCCGATCAGTACACTCCTCTATAGACCGACCATGTGCTATCTACGCAGGAGTGAGAATGGAAATCACCGTACGCATATTACAGATCGAGGATATTGGACCGCTCGCAGCTGTCTTCTCCAATTACGACAAGAATAGGTCATATCAGCTCTTTGAGAAGTACCACACACAACAGCAAAATGGTGAGTTGACGGGTCTTGTTGCCATTCTTGGTGCCAATTATCTGGGCTACCTGACGATCTGCTGGAACTCCTCATATGATTCCTTCAGCAGGAGGTCAATTCCAGAGATCAAGGACTTGAATGTGCTTCCACATTTCCGTGGGAAGGGATACGGAGCTCAACTCATGGATTTTGCGGAAGAGCTCATCTCCGAAAAAAGTGATTTTGCAGGCATTGGAGTTGGGCTCTATTCCGATTGCGGTACGGCACAAAGAATGTATGTACGTAGAGGCTACGTTCCGGATGGACTCGGGCTGATGTACAAATATCAGAAGGTCGAACCGGGGAGCAGAGTCAAAGTAGATGATGAGTTGACAATAATGTTATCAAAGAGACTGCAGTCTACCGAAGAGGACAAGACCGAATAGAAGAGGGGAACAATGCCTCGTGAACGATGAAGAATTGAGCAAAAAAAGGCGTTGACGTGCTCGCCCGTGAACTCGTGGTGAAGCGTTAGCCCAATCTCGAGTGAACCGGCGCCTTGGTTCTTGGCGAACTTGACTACGGATTGAACGCGACTTACGATTCCCAAGATATTTACGCTTATCTGTTTTGGACTGCTGTCGGTTTTCAGCGTAGCTGCTCGGACGGGGCAAGCACCATGCGCGAATGGGGTTTCAATGAGAGACGATTGTTTCAAGGCGGTTCATCGCGGCGGTCCACTGGATCTGCACCGACATCGCCTGCTTGCGGAGTGGGCCGCCGACTGCGCGGAGCATGTATTGCCGCTGTTCAGCGGGCAGTTTTCGCGGGACGATCGGCCTCGTAGCGCGCTCGGGGCAGCTCGGGCGTGGGCGCGTGGGGAGGCAACGCTGGGAGAAGCACGCGCAGCGGCTTTTGCCGCTCATGCGGCTGCACGGGATACGGCGGGTGCTGCTCGAGCCGCTGCACGGGCGTGCGGGCATGCGGCGGGAACGGCTCACATGGCCGACCATGCGCTGCGTGCCGCGGCATACGCCCTCCAGGCGGTGGAGGCGGCCGATCGCGAGCGCACCTGGCAGGAAGGTCGACTGCCTCAGGAGATTCGAGCGCTCGTTCTGTCCAGCGGTGAGGACAGGTCAACCGCCGACTGACCGGATCGGAATGCTTGTTTCTATGCTCTTATTCTTTGCAGTCGACCTTCCGAACATACCCGATGGCTATTTCCATGATCGCCCTGACTACTTCCAGGTCGATGTTTTCAACCATGTCCCTTGAAGTGTGGTAGAGATGATCATTGCTCAGGAGCCCCGTGGGTTGGGCTATCATAGCCGTGGTCTTGATCCCTGCGGCTGCAAAGGGCGTGGCGTCGGTGCCGCCGCCGCCGAAGGGAATCGGCATGGTCTTCACCCGGAGCCCACTTGCCGCGGCAACCTCCTGGATGTCGAAGACCATCTCTTTTGACAGCCCGCAGGTGCAATTCCTGTCCCTCGTCAGGACGGCCAGATCCTTGTAGTAGTACACGCTGTCGATGTTCAATACGTAGGACGGCGTCACGTGCAGCTCCGCGTAGTGCCTTCGAACGTATTCCATGGCACCGCGCTGGCCGATCTCTTCTCCGTCCGTGCTGAGCACGATGAGCCGCGTGTGCCGTAAAGGGGCACCGGCGGTCCTTTCTCCCCTGAAGTACCCGGCAATTCCTGCATTCATGGAGGTCGAGTTGAGATTGTCCCCAGCGCCTGGAGATTTCCTCTTGCTCATCATGAAGAACAGTTGGAGCGCAAACAGAAGGCCGACAACCGTGATCCAGAGGGGGGTACCTCCCGCTGAATGGAGCTGCTTGAAGCTCAACTGCCGGATGGAAAGCAGCACCGAATAGACGCAGATCCAGATGAAGGAAGCCATTCCGAGAAGAAATCGTATGTAGGCAATCCGCTGGAATCGCTCCAGGAAGCTGAATACATAAGGGCTGTCGTGATGGCCTACGAGCACGACCTGCTGTTCGACGGTGCCTGTTGGCTCGAGAGTACCGACCACGTTACAGCCGTCGGCGCTCTTGAAAAGGGGATCGAACAGCTTCCAATAGAAGACGTATTGTGAGAGCCCATACAAGAACCCGATCAGGCAGAGCAGGCATCCGGCGTAGGTGAAATAGCCACCGAGTGTGACAAAGACGGTGGACAGCAGGTATATGACCGCTATCACCCTCCCCAGGTACCACAGGGCTTTTGGATGAAGGGTGAACGATTCTTCCTGGCAGTTGTCGCAGCTGGTTTGCAGTGCTTCGGCAATCTCATGCGCTGCCTGGCGACATTCAACGGTGCCTGCCACACGGTACCGATGTCGGTCAAGGATTCCCTGGGTCATCTCCAAAGCGGCTCGTGCAAGGCGGTATTCGGAATCCTTCCCGAGCCCAGACGGTTTTTCCATGTCACTTTTTTCGGCCAATCCCTTTCTCCCTGTTCGCTTTGACTTTGTAGTTCACTATTTTTTCTATCAGCCCCAAGGGCAGCGGTTCATCCATGGGGAACTGGATCGAGCCCTTCGCGTGCTTGTATTTCGTCAGTTGTTTTTCGAATTGCCTGACTCCGCTGGCGGTCGGGAACAGCCCGATATGGTTTTTGAACGCAGCGAAATATACCATGTTTCCGTTCAAGTAAAAAGTCGGCATTTGATAGGAGATCTTTTCTTCCGCGTCGGGGGCCAGCCTCCTTACGAGTTTCCTGATCGATTCCAGTTTCTGCTGCACCTCTTTGGGAAAGCCCGCGATATACTCGTCGATGGTCTGAAAGTTCCTGCCGCTGTCCATCTCGCCTTCCTCCTTCAGGATGCTTTCGTTTCTTACCAGTCGACGTCAGCGGCGTAGCGAGAGATGGCGTCCGCAAGCCCGCTCACGTCGAATTGGGCAATAAGGGGATCCCCTTTCGGGGGTACCACCTTCGCGACGAAGGTGTCGACGTCTTTCAGCTTCGCGATCAGCCCGGCCGCATCGTCGGGGTAGAAGGTCGCCTTGCCGTCCTTCGACTCGACCCATTCGGCCGTTGTCGCCTTCTCCTTCCCGATCCGTGACGTGACGGATGCCGTAGGCCCCAGGCTCGAGCTCCAGTTGATGTAGACGTCGCTGTGTTGCGCTCCATAGCGGAGAACGAGGCTGACCGGGCTTCCCGTGCCATCCTGTCCCGCATCGGAATCGAGCGTGAGCATGATGGTCCGGCTGTCGTCGATCGGGTCGGTGCTGGAGCTTCCCACCCATTTCGAGCTTGTGACTTGCACGAGGTCCTGCGAGCCGAGCTCGTAATCATGGACGATGGTGTCGTATGCCTGCAGCCGCTTCGCGGGGTCATCGATGTGGGATGCCTCTTCGAGCTGCGCTCCCAGATCGCTCGTGGACGTTGTGGAATCGCTCTGGGCAAACCCTCTCACGGCCACAAGTACCAGAGCAACAAGCAGATATCTTTTCATCCCCTGAATATAGCGATGCCGAAAGGGATGATGCAAACGCCCGGGAGCGGCCGTGCGTCCCCGGGCGTCGTTCCCGTCTTGGTCTATCGCGAGCCGCCCCATGCGAGCCGGATCCCCAGAACTGGCGTGTAATTCGTGAGGAGGGTGAATGCGGGGCCGGGAACCATGTTGCCCCACGCCTGGTAGCCCGCGTATGCGGAGATCTCCATCCATCGCGTGATCCAGACTCCGAACTCCACGTCCGCTTCACCGAAGAGGATCATGTAGCCTGCCGTATCGGTGCCCACCCCTCCGACTCCGCCCAGCAGCGTGACGGCGCCGACAGCGGAGCCTTCCCGCCATTCGTGCCCCACGAGAAGTCCCCCCACTCCGCCGGACGGTTGGCCGGTCGTGGAGAGCAGCGTCATGCCGAACCCTCCTGCCCGGTCCCCGTACCTGCTCGTCCCGTACCCGTAGCCCATGGTATACATCATGTTGAGGTTGGCTCCGGAGAGTTGCGGGTCGGAGAACTGATACCCGAAACCCACTCCACCGACTCCCCCTGCCACGCTGAGGGTGGCGGAAACGAGGAAGAGCGCGAGCCCAACGAATAATCCTTTTGTCCTGCTCACGGCACTACTCCATTCTCAGAAGCGATTCGATACATCTATTACAACACCTCATCGCCCTGAGAGGGACACCGTAGTTTCGACGTTCGCCCTGTGTTCCAGCTTTTGAGCTCCGTGGGCTGCGTCTCGGGTGAGAGTTTCTTCGGGGATCAGACCGTAAAGACTTCCACGCCCTGCTGCTTGAGCTCTTCCAGGTCCGCCTTGCTGATGTTCTTGTCCGTCACGAGCTTGTCTACGCGGCTGAAATCGCAGATGAAACAGAAGGCGCGCGCTCCGATTTTCGAGCTGTCCGAAACGAGTATTGTTTCTCTGGAGCGCAGCGACATGAGGCGCTTGATTTCGGCCTCCTGAGGGATTGCGGAGAAGCACCCTTCGTTCACGAGGATTCCCGATACGCCGATGATCGCCTTGTCGGTTCGATATTGGGAGAGGGAGCTCTCCGCGGCGCATCCGATCAACCCCTTGGTCTCTTTCAGAAGCTCTCCACCGGTGAGAATGACCTTGTTGTCGTTGACCTCGATCATCGCCTCGCCGATTGCAGGAGCGTTCGTCACCACGAGCAGGTTTTTTTTGGAGCAGAGTTTCTCTGCAACGAGGGTCGTGGTGCTCCCACCGTCGATCATGATGCTCTCCCCGTCATGGATCAGCTGGGTGACGAACTGCGCGATCCGCATCTTCTCTTCCCGGTTCATCACCATCCGGTCCTGCAACCGGCTGATCTGCCATACGGAGAGCTGTTCGCGCCGCAGCGCGCCTCCATGAGCCCTGTAGACGCGGCCTTGCTTTTCCAACGTCACAAGATCGCGCCGGATCGTTGCTTCCGTGACGGCGTGGAAAGCCGCAAGCTCCGTGACATCCGCCCGACTGTTCTTATTTATATATTCGAGGATCTTGTTGCGTCGTTCTTCGACGAAATCTTTCTTCGCCATCGTCGTCAATAATCCACGACATGGCAGTCGAGGTCAACTGCCATGTCGTTTGGATCTCCGCTCACTTCCAGGCTTTTCCGTCGCTCATGCACATCTTGATATGATGTTTGGCGATTTCGACCATCTTCAATCGAGCCGGGGTCAGAAGCTTCATGAGGTCCAGTTCGCCCGGGTTCGCGTTCAGCGTCTCCGTGAGGGTTTCGATGCAGCCCTTCCGCATGACGGTGCTGAAATTGATCTTGGAGACGCCCATCGTGATGGACGCGCGAATGTCGTCCTCCGGAATCCCCGTGCCGCCGTGAAGCACGAGGGGGATGCCGGTGCGCGCCTCGATGTCCTTCAACAGGTCGAACCGAAGCTCTGGCTTGCGCTTGTACAGCCCGTGGGCATTACCGATTGCCGCGGCCAGGCAGTCGACCCCTGTTTCCTTCACGAACTCCTCACATTGGACCGGGTCCGCCAGACCTACCATGTCGCTCTTGGGGCCCTCGGGCCCGTCCGCGGCCTGTCCGATTACGCCGATCTCACCTTCCACCGGTATCCCGCAGGCATGGGCGGCGGCGACGACCCTTTTGGTGACGGTGATGTTCTCCTTCAGGGACAGGCTGGATCCGTCGTACATGACGGAGGTGAACCCGTAGCGGAGACACCGAATGGCCTCGTCGTACGACGGTCCGTGGTCGAGATGGATGCTGACCGGAATCGGCAGTCGTTCGGCCATGGCGCGCACCATGGCGACGAACACGTAGCCGTCCATGTAGTCGATCTCACTCTTCGCGGCGCTGATGATGACCGGCGACTGCAGCTCGAGCGCGGCCGCAAGGATGGCCTGCATGTACTCGAGGTTGTTGGTGTTGAAGGCTGCGACTGCATAATGGCCGGCTCGCGCGCGGTCGAGCAATTGCTTGTTCGTGACGATACTCATCTGTGGTCTCCTTGTCGAACTGGGTGATTCATCGTTCCGCCAGCGCCGGCAGGAATCCGCCGACAAAGGCATCTCCTAAACCAATCGTTGTTACGTCCCTCGCCTTGACATCGAGGGCGGGGAGGCAGCAGACCCTGTCCCCTGCCATTCCACCGAGGCGCGTGGCGAATCGGGCTCCGATTGACTCGGCCGGCAATTCTTCGGTTCCCTGGTAGTCAGTGGGTGTGAAATCGTCGCCGAATCGGAAGCGTGTCGTCGCCATCGTGAGGCCTCCCCCGAGAGCTTTGGCGTATCGTGCGGCATCCGCGCCATATACGAGGCACCAGAATCTCGTGTGGACCACTATGGCCGGTACCGGCAGCAACTGCGACACGTCGCGAAGAGCCGCATACACGTCGTCAGGGTCGAGCAAGGAGACTTTCCTGCCCGCATATCCCTGAAGCTCGTCTTCGTTCATGCTGAAAACGTCAATTGCGTCGAGAAGGGCCGCATGGACCTGACGGGACAGGGCCTGTTCGTAGAAGCAGGCATCTTCATAGAACACGAGGGCATCGGAGGGCAGACTGCGCATGATCTCCTTGAGCCTTTCCAAACGGTCTGCCAGGACGGCGCTGTCGTGCATGGCATTAAATCCCGAAATCAGGAACACGCGTGCACGAGTGAGGAGGGAGGCGAAGGCCGGGTTCAGTTCCAGGTTGATGTTATCCTGATCGTGGTGATAGATGACGCGATTCGCCCATTTCGTGCGGATCGCTATGTCCCCTGATTCCACGATCGTGCCCGCTCTGAACTGGACAATCAGGTGGGGAAATGAGCTGTCCTTGTCATTACTGCAGACCCATCGGCAATCCGCGGGGACCAGGGTGCGCACGTGGTCGTTGATGGTGACGAGATGGAGCGCGGAAGTGAAGCCGAGCTTTCGCATTGCAATTGCTGCACGCACCGCGGTGCCCCCGAGGGTGACCTTGCGCTGGAACCGTCCTGCGAAATCCTCGACGAGCTGCGGCGAGCTCACGAAACGCTCGCCACCCGCTTCGTTTTTCAAAAAGCAAAGGATCGAAATCACCAATTCACGGGTGTCCGATATCGGTCTGTCCATGCTGAGCTCTGAGCTGGTGATATGCTGGTCACGGATCAATCCCTCAAATACATGGGAGTCCCAGGTGATTTCGTAGTCAGTGTTGTCGCCAAGCCCTAATGCGATGCGCTCGCCCATTCCTGCTCCATGTTAGCCCTTTGCAGTCATAAGTGGTCACTTAAGTTGCGTAAAAGTGAATGTACCAGAGGATCAATATGTGGTCAATGGTTGAAACGTATACAAATGAACAAAAAAACGTATTTATTATTTTCATTTTGTTCTTGACAGGTTACACGGGATGGCTTCATAATCGGCCATAACTGGTGATCCGACCGAATCACGGAAAGGATCGCTCAGATTGTCGAAAGGAGAAGACCATGAAGAAAACCGTCCTGATGCTTCTTTCACTCATCCTCATTTCATCATTTGCATGGGCCGCGGAACCAGTCACCATCGAGTTCATCCAGTGGTGGGCGCCTGAGCTGCCCGCGGGTTCTTTCCGCGCGATCATGGACCAATTCGAAGCGGAGAATCCCGGTATCAAGGTGAATCTCATCAGCGGCCCGTATTCGAATACACGAGACCAGATCGTGACGGGTGCCGCAACGGGTACGCTGAGCGACGTGGTCGGTCTCGACGGCGCCTGGGTGAACGACCTCGCCAAGCAGGAAGCCATCGCTCCGCTGGACAGCCTGATGTCCTCCACAGGTTTCGATGCAAGCCAGGTTGCGGCAATCATCAAGCTGAACGGAAAAAGCTACATGTTCCCCGTTGCCTCTTTCGTCTATCCCGTCTTCGTCAATATGGACCTCCTCAAAGCCGCGGGCATCCAGAAGCTGCCGGCAAGCAGGACGGAGTTCCTCCAGGCAGCCAGAAAGCTTACCAACAAGTCGAAGAACCAGTACGGGTGGGTCCTTCCGCTTTCCCTGCAGACCCCCAACGGTGTGCAGAATGACGTCATGTCCTGGGTGTGGGCTTCCGGCAAGAGCATGCTCAAGGCGGGAAAGCCTGACCTGACGAACGCTGACGTCGTGAGCGCCCTGAAGTTCATTCAGACGATGTACAAAGAGGGCCTGATCTCTCCGGGGTCCTTCGCGAAGCAGGAGCAGGATAAAGTCGAAGAGTTCGTCAACGGCCGCGTCGGCATGATGGTCGACACCCTTGCTCACATCAACATGATCCGCGAACGCAATCCCAATCTGAACTTCGCGATCTCCGCCCTTCCGGCCGTGGACGGGTACAACGGCCGCAGGGGCCTGCCGTACGCTGCCTGGGGGATCGGCATCAGCCAGAGCAGCAAGCACAAAGACGAGGCGTGGAAGCTTGTCTCCTACCTGATGAGCCCCACTGTGAATGGGAAGCTGGTTTCCATCGCGCACGCTTTCCCCGGCAACGTGAAGGCAAAACCCGACTTCGTGGTCACCGACGCCCTGTTCGGGAAGGGCTTCGAGATCTTCCAGTCGGGATATCTTGCCAACGAGTTCGTGGGTCTTCCGGTTGCCGAAGAGCTGATGAGACAGTTCGACGAAGAAATCCAGACCATGCTCGACGGCAAGCAGACCCCGGAGCAGGCCGTCGCCAAGGCCCAGGTCAAATGGAGCAAATCGTTCTAAAGAGTTGACCCAAGAATCGCCATCGTCTGCGCAATACGTGCTATTGCGCAGACCTCGAAAACCGCTTAGAACAGGAGCATTCGCATTTTCACAATGGAGAAGCCCAGCAACCCGATGATCTCCCGCAGGTTCAGGCGTCTCATGACCCCGTATCTGTACCAGGCGCCTGCGCTCATCCTCCTCGTGCTGCTCATGCTCGTCCCTATCGTGAGCGTCGTCCGCAATTCCCTGATGGACAACGTCATCACGAACAAGCACCCGGTGTTCGTAGGCCTGCAGAACTACGGGACGGTGGTGTCCGACGGGACGTTCAGGATATCGGTGGGCAACACCCTGTACTTCACCGTCGTGAGCGTGGTATTCCACCTGATTGTGGGATTGGGTTTCGCCTTGCTATTGAACGCCAGAGCAGCCAATCCCGTCATCAAGAGCATATTCAGGGTCTTCTACATCATGCCATGGGTATTCACGGCGACCATCATCGCGATCATCTGGCGCCTCCTGCTGAATCCGAGCGGAATCATCAACTACGTTCTGCAGGTCTTGAATATATCGAGCGCCAACACGGAATGGTTCTCCTCCTCGTCCACCGCGCTGCATGCGCTCACATTCGTGAACATCTGGGCAGGATATCCCTTTTACATGGTCAGCTTGCTCGCGGGACTTCAGGGGATCCCGGAGGAGCTCTACGAGGCTGCTACGATCGACGGCGCGAATGAGACGCAGAAGTTCTTGCACATCACGGTACCGCGGCTCTCGCCGGTCATCATCAGCATCTCCATGCTCGACTTCATATGGACGATGCAGGTTTTTCCACTCGTCTGGATGACGACGGGCGGCGGTCCCATCCACGCGACGGAAATGCTGGGCACCTATACGTACAAGCTTGCCTTCAGTACGTTCAAGTTCTCCCTCGCATCCGCCAGCGCAGTGATCATCCTTGCCCTTTCCCTGTGCGTGGCGTTTTTCTACGTGCGGCATCAGAAGGCGACGGATTAGGTCATGGTGAGGCCCACGGGAAGGAAATGGCTGCTTCTCTTGCTGACCTATGCGGGGCTCTTGATCGGCCTCGTTTATGCCGGCTTCCCCGTCTTGTGGATGTTCCTCAGCTCTATCAAGTCCAATACGGAGATCTTCTCCGTCCCGCCGAAGCTCTTTCCGAAAGTCCTGACGCTGCATGCGTATCAGACGATCCTCGGCGATTCATCGAAAGTCCGTTTCTTCCTCAACAGCTACCTGGTTGCCACCGTCGTCACCCTCCTGACCTTGTTCGTGGCCATCCTCTCGGGATACGGCTTCAGCCGTTACACGTTCAAGCTGAAGAAGCCGCTGAATCTCTTTATCATCAGCACGCAGACGGTTCCCCCCATCACCCTCCTGATTCCCTATTTCGGGCTCGTCGTCGCGTTCAGGATGTACAATACGTACTTCGCCCTGATCTTCACGTACATGGTGTTCACCCTGCCATACGCGATCCTCATGATGACGGGCTATTTCAATACCTTGCCAAGGGAGATCGATGAGGCGGTGACAATCGACGGAGGGTCGAGCTTCTTTGCCCTCCGTCGGGTGCTGGTGCCAATCTCGGTTCCCGGAATCGTTGCAACGGGAGTGTACACGTTCCTTCTTGCATGGAACGAGTTCCTCTTCGCCCTCACGCTCACCAAGACGACGGACATGCGCACCGTGCCGATTGGCATTCAGCAGTTGATGGGACAGCATGCCTACGAATGGAACGAGATGATGGCGATGAGCATGCTGGGGTCCATCCCCATCCTCATTCTTTTCCTGGTCGCTCAGCGCTATTTCATCGCGGGCATGACTGCCGGGTCCGTTAAAAGCTGACCTCCGGGAATCCTTGCTCACGGGGCTGGCCGTGGAGTACCTTCTCCCCATGAAAAACTCAAGCAGGATGCAACGAGCGCCGCGGTCCACGGCCGCACCCCACGCCGCCGTTCCTCCCGCGGGAACGATCCACCGCTCGATCGATCTCCTCCGGACGGCGCTCGATGAACTTGACGCACCGATGCCGCTGCGGGAGGTGGAACGTGTGGCGATCATGATCAACGAGGCCATGAGCGCGCAGGCACGGAGCTTTCACACGCCGGCTCACGTCTTCGACCTTGTCGATCCCGGCAACCCTCACACGACCCTGGCTGCGCTCTTCCATGACCTGGTCTACCATCAGGTGGACCACGGATTCACCTCCAGGATCGCCGAGCTGGTGGAGGCGGACATCGAACGCCGCGACGGCGCCCTCTGGCTCCGTCCCCGCGTCGCATCCGGCGACCGTCAGATCGCCCTTGCCATGTCCGTGTTCGGGCTTTCGCCCGGCCAGAGGCTCGATCCCTATGGCGGCATGAACGAGTTCCTGAGCGCGCTCGTCATGCTGAGAGAGCTCGGGGCCGCGGTCAAGGAGGCGGACCTGGCGCTCGCCGTCGGGTGCATCGAGCAGACGATCCCCTTCCGAGGACCCGATACGCGGGGCAGAACCCCCGCCCAGAGACTCGAGGAGCGCCTCATAGAGGCGAATCGCGCGCTCGGCCTCGGGCTCTCGGAGGAGAGGATCCAGGAGGGGGCGGGGTGGGCGGTCGGCTTTGCAAATCGGGATGTGGCGAACTTCGCGGAGGAGGACGTCGGCAGGTTCCTCGACAACACCTGGAAGCTCCTTCCGGAAAGCAATCCTGCGCTCCGTACGCAGGGGGTCTACTCCATCCGCAGCTACCGCGCCGCTCTCCAGGGCATGGAGGGGTTCCTGCGCGCCCTGGATCCACGGACCATCTTTGCCTGCCACCGCGAGGTCCCCTCCGCCGCGGAGCACGCGCGCATGGAGCAGAGGGCGGAAAGAAATGTCGCTGCCGCGCGCGAATACCTCGGGGTGAAGCTTCTTGCAGCAGCGGTCCTCGAGGCGCTTGCTGAGATCAGCGGCGGCGACGCCCCGATAGCCTACTTCATGGGGGAGCTCGACGTGAAGGAAAAGGGGGGGAGGCTCGAAGACTACCTTCCTTTCCGATCGTCGAAGTCCGCCGCGTTGCCCCAGGGCCGGCAGCTCGACCCGACGCTTCACGGTTTGCTCGCCAAGGGACGGGCGAGTGCCTCCCTTTTCGACCTTCAGAACTCGCCGCTCGCCCTTTTTATCGGGGAAAGCGTCGGTACGGACGGCGTCTTCGAATCCCTCGCGGCGGCACGCCGGATGTTCGCGGGAGAAATCGTGCCCCGAGCTTTCCTGCAAAGCCTCCCCGGCGGCGTTGTCGCCGCCATCGCCGAAGCGTGCGCCCGCATGGCATTCGCGCGCAGCGAAGAGCTTCTGGAGTATGCGGTGGAGCGCAGGTGAGAACGCGAATCGTGGCGGCGTGAAATCGTGCGGCGCCGGTGCTGAAAGCCCGGCTCAGCTCCGCCCTCGGTCCAGGAAGGATCTGATCTCGTCTTCCACGGAGCTCATCTCGTAGGGCTTTTTGATGATTCCCATGACGCCGGTGGAAAGGAGCTCCTTCGTCTGGTCGTCGGTGCCGTACCCTGTCGCGAATATGGCTCTGATGCCGGGGTTCATCTCTTTCAGCTTCAGGTAGGTTTCCCGGCCGCCGAGGTTCGGCATGATCAGGTCGATCAGGACCATGTCGATCGTGCTGCCGTGCTTCTTGTACAGCTCGAGTGCCTCCAAGCCATCTACTGCCTCGATCACCGTGT
>PLNO01000163.1:0-481 GCA_003141795.1 Spirochaetaceae bacterium
AGGCGCCGGTCATGTACAGGTACCAGGAGAAGAGGTTCAGGCGGGGAAAGGCCATGTCCCTTCCCCCGATGAGGATCGGGAGGAAGAAGTTGCCGAAGATGGTCGGGATGCCGGGAATCACCACGAGGAAGATCATGATGATCCCGTGCAGAGTGAACATCGCGTTGTAGGTCTGGCCGGTCATGAACTTGCTGTCCGGCCGCAGCATCTGGATGCGCATGAGCACCCCGAGCACGACGGCAACGGCAAAGAAGCTGAGCACGGCCACGAGATAGAGCATGCCGATCCGCTTGTGGTTCGTGGAAGTGAGGAAGCCCCGCAGGCCGGGTCGCTTCCCATTGTCGGAGAACCAGGGGCCCTGATCGTGCACGATCCCCTCAGAGTGTGGCGCCATGTGTCAATACCTCCTCAAAATCACGCGCATCCCGTCCGCCTGATGCCTGTGCGGCGGCTGTGATCCGCCAACGAGCGGTATTTCGCC
>PLNO01000163.1:496-8109 GCA_003141795.1 Spirochaetaceae bacterium
GCGAGGGTGCGCACGGTGCGCAGTCACTTTCAGGGTTTCGAAGATGACGGCTGCTGCCGCCGTCCCATGAGGGCTGTTCCGCCGTCGTTTCCCGGGATGCACGCGGGCATACCGCGCTCCGCTGTTCGGCGGAGGGTCGCCCCGTGGTTGTGGTGAATGGGGGCACGATCCGGGAGCGGGGAAAGAGGCTGGACGAAGCACGGCCCTTGAGGAAAAAACCTGCGAGCGGGCAGGGGAAACCTGACAGGGGCCGCCTCCTTTCATTCTAATGGTACTAATCGCGAACGTGAGCAGTCAAACAATCTGTCGCTTGAGTTGCGATTTTTTTCCCAAAATGCCCCGATTTCCCGCCCCAGTCCGGGTCCCCGAGCGACGGCCGACGCGTACCGTCGTTCAGCGCCTCGGCGGCACGCGCCGCCTCTGTCTCGCATTGCGGCGTCGCCCCTCCACGCCGCCCGCCCTTTGGTCCGCGCTATGGCGTCGCCGGCCGACACCGCCCCGTCCTCCGTCCCGCGCTGTGGCGCCCGTCCCCGCTGCCCGTCCTCCGTCCCGCGCCGCTACTGCACCTGTCGGACGGACTCAGGTACAGCCCCGCCGCCCCCCCGCCGATACTTGTAGGAGGGGGGTCACGTGATCGTTTTCGGCAGGAAGCTCGCTCCTGCGGTGCTTGCACTCGCTTCCACTCTTCTCTTTCTCTCGGTCCTCTGCCTGGCGTCCCTGGCACTGCACCTCGCGGGCGTCCCCGGCGCGGCGGCGGGTATCGGCAGGTTCCTCTTCGGTGCCTTCTCCTGGGCAGGTTTTTTCGTTCCCCTGTATCTGACCGCGGGGACCGTTCTCCTGCTCGCCCGCGTCTTCCGCCGTCGATCAGCGCTTCTCCTGATGTTCTCGATCGTCCCCTTCCTTACCCTGAGCCTTCTCTTTCACGTGCTCTCCCGGTCCGAATCGGCGCTTCCCCAGCTGCTCGCCGACTCCTTCGGTGTCCTCCCATCGGCGCTGCTGCTCTTCCTGCTCCTTTCCCTGGAGGTGATCGTGTTGCTCACCCTGCCCTCCGGGAACAGCCGATCGAGCAAGCAACGTCCCGAGCGGAAGGTTATCCTCGCCCTCCCGTCAGCCGAACCGGACGCACCGTTCACCACGGTGGGGGAAGGTTTCGATGGCAGTGAGCAGGACATGCCCCTCCCGGTGATCAGGAACGGGAGCGTGCTCTCGAAGCCGCTGGATGCTATCGCGGAACCGTCCCTCCCCGACGTGAGCCCCGCGCCCGCCGACCCCTCCGCTGAGCCGATCGCCACAGTGTTCGATGCCGTCCCCGGCGACGAGCCTGACCGGGATCCCGCGGAGGACGCCGAATCCATCGATGCGGCCGACGAGCTCGAGGACACCGCTGATACACCCGAGGATCTTCTCGATGCCGCGGAGGAGGATGCGGACACTGCCGAGGAGCCTGCGGCCCCGGGGCTCGTCGATGTGCTCCCGGCGCGCGCAAAGGTCCCTGCCACCATCGTCACGCCCGGACCCGAGCAGGAGGAGCTTCCCTTCCCGGCGACAAGCTCCAGCGCGAAGTCCTACGGCATCCCCGTGCACGACGTTCTGAAAAACAGGGGCGGCAACGAGTACTGGATCATCGACGAAGAAACGAAGCGTGCCTCGAAGATCCTCACGGACAGCCTGAAGGAGTTCAACATCGATGCGGAGGTGACCGGCATCCGCAAAGGCCCGGTGATCACGCTGTTCGAAGTGCTGCCCGCCCCCGGTGTGCGCATCTCAAAGATCGCGAACCTCTCCGACAACATCGCGCTGCGCCTTGCCGCGCCGAGCGTGCGCATCGTGGCCCCGATTCCCGGCCGGCATGCCGTCGGCATCGAGGTGCCCAACAGGATCCGCTCCGTCGTGTCGTTCAAGGAGATGATGTCCCTTGACGTGATGCAGAAGTCCGCCTATGAGATCCCCCTGGCCATCGGCAAGGACATCCTCGGCGAGGCGCAGGTCATCGACCTCGTGCAGACACCGCACCTCCTGATCGGCGGCGCCACGAACTCGGGCAAGAGCGTGCTGGTGAACTCCATCATCTGCTCGATCCTCTTCCGCCGCAGCCCCGACGAGGTGCGCCTCTTCCTCATCGATCCGAAGATCGTCGAGCTGAAGCGTTACAATGGCTGCCCCCACCTGCTCACGCCGGTGATCACCGATCCCAAGAAGGCGTTCCAGGCCCTCCAGTATTGCATCTCCGAGATGGAGCGCCGCTACACGCTCCTCGATGCGCTGGGCGTGCGCGACATCCGCTCGTTCAACAAGAAGGCGAAGAAGGAGCGCGTGCAACGCCTGCCCTACATCGTGATCGTCATCGACGAGTTCGCCGATCTCATGGCCACGACCGGCAAGGAGCTGGAATCCACGCTGGCGCGACTGGCCGCCATGGCGCGCGCGGTGGGCATCCACATGGTGCTCGCCACGCAGCGGCCCTCCATCGACGTGATCACCGGGCTCATCAAGGCGAACATCCCCTCGCGCATCGCCTTCATGGTGGCGAACAAGTTCGACTCGCGGATCATCATCGACGCCGTGGGAGCGGAGAAGCTCCTGGGCAAGGGCGACATGCTGCTGTCCGCCGCCTGGAATCCGTTTCCCGTGCGCATCCAGGGTGCCTATATCGACGACGAGGAAACCGACGCCGTGACCGAGTACTGCAAGAAGCTCGGGCCTCCGCAGTATATCGAGGACGAGGTGTTCTTCGATGACGAGGATACGGCGGATTTCGCTGGAGAGCCGGGCAACGATCCCCTCTACGAACGCGCTGTGGAGGTGGTCATGGCGCAGGGAAGGGCGTCAGCCTCCTACATCCAGCGCCGCCTGAAAGTCGGCTACAACAGAGCCGCACGTCTGGTGGAAGAGATGGAGATGCGGGGGATCGTCGGACCTGCCCAGGGCAGCAAGCCGCGGGAGCTCCTTCACTTCATGAAACAGTAGCTCTCCGCCGCGACAACCCATACACGCCGAACACGAGAGCCGCGCTCACCGCTGCCGCCCCTGCCTCCAGCGGGAGGACGTTCCAATAGCGCCCACCGATCGTGAAGAGCAGCTCGATAATCGGCAAACCCACAAGGACGAGGAAGAGCGGCAGTTCGTCCTTCAGGGAAAGCGGGGAGATCATCCTGCCCCGCCACAGCGTGGCGAGGAGCACGATCGTCGCCGCGGTGAGCACCGCGATCATCACCCATTCCGCGCTACTGCCTTTCGTGAAGAACGGTCCCAGCCACAAGAGGAAGCTCGAGAGCGGCGAAACAAGGATGGCAAGCGCACCGAGCATCGTTACCACCGGGTACGCGTACCCCACGGTGCGATTGTATCCGGATTTCCGATGCCAGTACCTGCCGAGGAGGAGGAACGCCGCGGCATACCCGCAGAGCAGTATCCAGCCGGTATAGTTGTACACGGGGTCGGTGAAGATGTGCACGTCATGCGGGCCCACGAACCACGACCATCGCCCGATCGTCCCTTCCCGCGTCGCGAAAACCTGCATCGTGGCCAGCGGGTCCATGGAGAAATCGAAGATCATCCCTGACAGGCCGACGATGAACGGTTTGCACCACGTCGGGACTTTCATCGTGCCCAGCACGCGCAGGGTCGCGTAGATCACGAGGAACTCGACGAGCGGCACCGTGAGCGGCACGTTGAATACCATGAGGAGCGATCGCCCGTAGCCGTACCACTTCATCAGAGTCGCGAAGTTCTCGTACACCGCCGCGTCCAGGAGGCAGAAGCAGACCAGCTCCAGCAGGATCTGAACGGGCCGCTCCTCCTTCTTCAGGATGTAAACTACCGTGACAACTGTTGCTATCAGGACGAGGATGTCCTGCGCCACCCAGACGGGAACGAACGTGAACTCACCCATGCCTGCCCCCTCTTCAACAATCCCCGCTTTCTCTCCATAGTGAGAGCGGGAGGAACCATGACGCGCTCTTCGTCGACCGCTTGTGCGATTCTCTTCTTCTCCCTCCTGCCCGGCGCGCTGTTCGGCGCCCCTTACACGGTGATAACGTACAACCTCGGTCTCCTGCGCGTGTTCGGATCCGACCTCGTGCCCGCGGTGGACGCGCGGACCGCGGCCGCGCCGCGCGCGTTGTCCGCGTTCGTTGCACGCGTCAGCCCGCAGGTTATGCTCCTCGAGGAGGTGTGGGAAGACACGGCAGCCGATGCTATCACTAAGGAGCTAACGCCCCTCGGCTATGCGGCGACCCGTCCCGGCATCCACGGCATCCTCGGTCTCGGCAGCGGGTTGCTCCTGTTCGTGAAGGCGCCCTTGCGCGTCACGGACTGGACCTTCACCCCCTTTGCCCACACCACCTTCACCGATTCGTTCGTGCGCAAGGGCGTTCTCGGGGCCACCGTCACTGACGTCGACACGGGCGTGCGCTTCGCGCTCATCGGCACGCACACCGTCGCCCTCGATACGAAGAATGGCACGCCGACTGAAAGGGGGCAGGTGGACGCCATCATGTCGCAGGCGGACCAGATCCATGCCGCGGTCACTGCCCGATCCGTCCACGGCCAGCTTCCCGCGCTCCTCCTCGGTGACTTCAACGTCGGTCCTGGTTATGCCGACGCTGCCTATCGGAAGATCGCGAGCCTCGACGGTCTTCGCGAGTCCGGCGACGTGATCTATCCGGGTGCCCCGCTGGTGACGTGGGATCCCGGCAATCCCCTCGTGAAGAACGGCAATTACCCTAACGAGCCAGCTGCGAAGATCGATCATATATTCGTGCGCGATGGGGGCAGCATGCGGTGGAACCCTGTCGCTGCCCGCGCGGATATGAGCGATCCGGTGGCGGGCCTCGTCTTCACTCCCAAAGGTGGTGCCTCCCCGATCCCGACGCCGCTCTCCGATCACTACGCCTTTGTCGCCGATGTGGAGCTAAGCGCCGCCCCGTAGTCGACGCCGGGGATTCCCCCCCGTACGCGCCCCTACCGCCAGCGAGTGCCGACCACCGCGACCGCCGACCACTGCAGCCACTCGCAGCAGACATCTATTGCGCATCGGTGGCGCTGAAATCGCGATCGTTTAAAAGGCTGCTGTGAGTATCTGACTGGAAAGTTGTCGCGCATGGCAATACGTTAACAATCGTCTATAAGTTATGCCTTTTGAAATATTATGTCCAAAATAATCAATTCATTCTTTACCGCTGAGGATTTTAGGTATAGAGTGTGTGTGTTTACACCGTCATCCGTACTACAGCTTCCGTCAGGTAGCCTGTTGCGGCGGTACCTGGTGGCCTAGTCTGCACGCGCTCACGTGGGACTGCGAGGCGAATGGGCCGGCGCAGGTTATGAGGAAGGAGTCTGCTCACCTCACAGTGAGTCCAGCGGGCTGGTCACACCCAATTTGTTCTTGGTCGCAACGTGCGTGTAGATCATCGTAGTAGACACATCCGAGTGCCCCAATAATTCCTGAATCGTGCGAATGTCGTATCCTTTCTCGATGAGGTGAGTCGCAAAGCTGTGACGGAGAGTGTGCACCGTCGCCGGTTTGGTGATTCCAGCCTCCAGCACTGCCTTGTGAAACGCTCGTTGGATTGTCCCGTGATAGATGTGGAACCGTCCGACCCGGCCAGAACGTGGGTCGATAGAAAGGCCCGGTGCAGGGAATACCCAGAACCATCCCCACATCTTCCCTACATTCGGCATTTTGACATCAAGCGCATCAGGGACTGAAACTCCTTGCAAGCCGCGATCGCGATCACGATCGTAAACCGGCTTTATTTTTGCGATATGACGACGCAGCTCCTCAACAAGCTTTTCCGGAAGTACCGTCTCCCGATCCTTATTGCCCTTGCCAGCTCGTATAGTCAGACATCCACGTTCAAAGTCTATGTCTTTTACCCTTAGAGACAGGCATTCTTCGAGTCGAAGCCCTGCCCCATAGATGGTCGTTCCTATGAGTTTCTCTGTACCCGACAGACAAGACAACACACGTCGCACCTCATTGACGCTAAGCACCACAGGCAATTTTTTGC
The DNA here is from genome assembly GCA_003141795.1 of Spirochaetaceae bacterium. The sequence goes on from PLNO01000163.1 coordinate 6,508, forward strand.
CAGCCTTTGCACGCACCACGGTCTCCAAGCCATTGATTGTTAGGCCAAGCACATTGCGGTAAAGGAAGAGTAGCGCGTTAAAGGCTTGTCGCTGAGTGGCTGTCGCAACTTTTCGGTCTATGGCAAGGAAGGATAGGTAATTCTTCAGCTCGGTCTCCCCCAATTCCTGGCCTTTATGATACTTAACAAAGGACAAGAACCTTTCTGCCCACCCGCAGTAAGACTTTTCCGTACGAGGGGAGAGGTGCCTTAAGCGTAGCGCCTTTACTAGACGATCGAGCAAAGACTCATCTGTATCAGTAAGCGTACGGTCGAGAGTGTCTGCTTTGGCGCTGACCGGTCTCGCGCCTGCACTCTTGTAGTATGTGTAGAGTTGGAGCGCACGTCGTGCCTGATTGAGCTTCCATTCTTCAGATGTTTTTTCCAATTCGGCAAGAAACGAGCGAATACTCCCACTCTCATCTCTTGTCAACGGTGCTTTTTCTTTATCGCGATGGAAGCAGTACATGCGGACCCATTTTTCATATTGAATTATCAATGATTGCGACATCTGGACCCGTCCCCGAAGGAAATCGGAGAAAGACGTCAGCATAGACACCTCCCGGAAAGATTTGACGACGGCCTAATACTAATACCAGGGGAAGTGCAACGCTGCTTTAATACCCGCTGCTCTACGAATTATCACGCGGCTCTAAATGCTGCCGCAGGAAAGATATAACTACAATGAACTCAATATGATTGTTAGGCTCCCCTGAATTTTGGGAACCGTCGCTGCAGTGTGGGGTCCATTTGATGATTGGACGTAACCATCTGCGTCCTATATGATGACCTTCGCAGTACTCGGTTGGTGTGTAAGACCTACATGACTTCGACAGTCCTCTTATGATACGGTTGAAGAACAATACATGAAAAACAAAATAGTACCTCTTGAAGAAGTTAATGCACTGATAACGGAACCATCCACGGCCCTTGGAGTGGATGGACAGCCAGAAGTGGCAATCGTCTGCATTTGTGCGAATGGGCCGGATTGGAGTACCGAACTCGACAGAATTGTTTCCGGATGCATTGTATTGGGGTACAAAAGGATCCTTATTGACGTGAGAGGGGCCGAAGTTACCGTTCCATTTCAGATTGCTTGTATTGTATCAGCATGGCATTTGCTCGTAGAAGTTGGCGGCACACTACTGATGAGTAGCCTCTCAGAACAATCGATAGATACACTGAAAGAACAGTTTGATCCTAAGCTATTCAACATTTTTGCTGACATAGATGACGGCATAAGTTGGGTAGGGATGGGGTTTGAACAGGATCTGAAACAAAAGTTCCCAAGAATTGCCAAATGCAAAGAATGTGGTACTGAAGGCACCGTTCACAAGCGGGGAGATCATCTCTGTGACGAGTGTGGAATGACGTACATGGTCACAGAGAGGGGGGAATTGCCTTTCTAAGTGCCTATTGGCTTTGGTCGTATCCAGTGGAGCCTAACAAATCGTTGCAGTGCAACGCCTGAGTTTCGTCTATCGGAATTGCCTGAGTCCGCATGAACTGTCGCCTTTCGTTTTGATTCGGGGCGTGCACTGAACTCTATGTTAGCGCGCCCAA
>PLNO01000259.1 GCA_003141795.1 Spirochaetaceae bacterium
CGAGCCTCCTCTCCCGTGTGAAAAGCTCCGAGGTGGCCGAGCTCGTTCTCACGGCATCGGGGGGCGCCCTTCGCGACGTTCCTCTGGGAGATCTGGGCCGTGTCAGGCTCACTGACGTGCTGAGGCACCCGACGTGGAAGATGGGGCGCAAGATCACGGTGGACAGCGCCACCATGGCCAACAAGGGTCTCGAGGTGATCGAGGCGCATCAGCTGTTCAAGCTCCCCACCTCACGCATCAAGGTGCTCATCCATCCGCAGAGCCAGGTGCACTCCCTGCTGCGGACGGTCGACGGCACCCTGCACGCCGAGCTCAGCACCCCGGACATGCGGATCCCCATCCAGAACGCGCTCACCTGGCCCGACCTCGTCCCGAGCGCCGTACCGTGGCTGGACCCGAGCTGTCTCACGTTTCTGCCCGTCGATCACGAGCGTTACCGGATGCTCGATCTCGCGTACGCTGCCTCCGCGACCATCGTGCATCCGATCGTCTTCAATGCGGCAAACGAGATCGCCGTGGCAGGCTTCGTCGCGGATGCCCTCCCGTTCGCCGCCATCTCCTCGATCGTGGAGCAGGCCCTTTCCCTCGAGTGGACGGGGCCGTGCGATTCAATCGAATCAGTGCTCGCAGTGGACGCCGAGGCGCGTCGCCGCACGGGCGAGCTCATGAAGGGACTACTGGAATGATCCTGACCATAATCCTCGGCATCGTGGGCCTGGGCGTGATGGTGTTCGTGCACGAGCTCGGCCATTTCGTCGCCGCCAAAATGAACGGCGTCGGCGTCGAGGTCTTCTCCCTCGGCTGGGGGCCGAAGCTCGCGGGATTCACCGCCGGCGGGACCTCCTACCAGATCTCGTGGTTTCCCATCGGCGGCTACTGCAAGATGAAGGGCGAGATGGTTCCCGGCCTCGCCGGCGGGACGGGCGGCCCCACTACGGCGGCGGCCGTCACTTCGGCAGGCGCTGAAGCGGGTGCGACGCCGGCCGTCGCATCGGGGGCCGCTTCTGGCTCTCCTTCCGGTGCGCAGCCTGCCACCGAGCAGGGCTCCTTCCTCGCCGCCGCACCCTGGCGGAGGATCGTCATCGCCGCCTTCGGACCGCTTTTCAACGTGATCTTCGCGCTCATCATCTTCACTGCGCTCTGGTGGGCCGGCTTCAACGTGTATTCCTCCGACAACCGCATCGTCCTTGCAACCGACTACACGCTGGACACCTTCGCCTCGCCGCCGCCGGCGACGGTGGCGGGCCTGAAAACGGGGGACCGCATTACGGCCATCGACGGCGCTCCCGTGGAGAAGTTCCAGGACATACTGGAAATGGTCACCGTTGCCCCGAACAAGAAGATGCTCTTCACCGTACAGCGCGTGGAGAATGGAACAACGCAGACCCTGACGCTGCCCCTCGCGCCCCAGCTGGACAAGAACACGGGCGCCGGCCGTATCGGCATCTATTCGTGGATCGATCCGGTCGTGGATACCGTTGCCGCTGGAAGCGCCGCCGGGATAGCGGGGCTGCACAAGGGCGACAGGATCGTGGCCGTGGACGGGAAACCGGTGCGTACCATCACTGACATCTCCCAGGCGCTGGCCGCGCGGCCAGCGCGGATGAGCGTGACCTACGAGCGGGCCGGTGCCCAGGACACCATCCCCGTCGTATTCACCTACGACGAGAAGGGCAATGCGAATCTCGGTATCGCTTTCGCCTTCATCACGTACCGCACGCCGCGCCTGGGGCCGATCGGTGCGATGGGGAAGAGTGCCTCGGAGACGTGGAGCACGGTGACGCAGACGATCAAAGGGATAGGGCTCCTCTTCCAGGGCATCAAGCTGCGCAACGCCGTTGCCGGCCCGCTGCGCATCACCTACTACATCGGGACCGCCGCCACGAGCGGCTTCCAGATCGGAATCGGCGCGGGGGTCGTTTCCTACCTGCGATTCCTCGCCTTCCTGAGCGTCGTGCTGTTCCTCATGAACCTGCTCCCCATACCGGCCATGGACGGGGGGCAGATCATCGTCTTCCTCATCGAAATGATCCGGGGAAAACCGGTGGCGGTGCGTGGGGTCTGGCAGATCCAGCTCGTCGGGTTCTCGCTCCTCATCATGCTGACGCTCTTCGTCACCTTCAGCGACGTGCTCTTCTTCATGGGACGGTAGCAGAGATGACATACCAGCACCGTCACCTTGCCTGCTTCTGCGAATCAGCCTTCGACGCGGACATCCCCGATTCAGGGGACGCGACATCCGACCCGGGCATCGAGGAGAGCATCCTCGACGGGAGCTTCATGGAGGTGCACTGCCCGGCCTGCGGGAAGAGGCTGACCCCCGAGTTCCCGTTCCGACTGACGGGGGTCCGCGGCCTGGGGGAGATATACCTCGTGCCGGAATCCGACCGCGCAGCGTACACGATGGGCCGGCTCGACTACTCCGTGGGGACTCCTGCCCGCGTGGTCGTGGGCTTTGCCGAGCTCGCGGAAAAGGTGCTGATCGCGCGGGAAGGGCTGGATGACAGGGTCGTGGAGATCATGAAGTACTATCTGCTCACCGGATCGAATCCGGGCGGGGATCAGGAGCCGGCGCGTGAGGTGACCATCGTCTATCGTGGCAGGGAGGAGGAAAAGCACCTCTTCCACGTCATGGGTATGAAGGAAGGGGAGATCGGTATCGCGCGCCTGGGCAGGGAAGTCTACGCGCGCATCGCCTCGGACGTGGAGACACGCGTCACACAGGAGCCGTTCCACGATTTCTGCGAGCCTCCCTGGGTTTCGCTCCGCAAGGCGTCAGAGGGACCGGCATGAAGTCCCGTCTCCTCCCCCTCGGCCTCTGCATCGGGCTCGCCTTTACATGCCGTCTGTTCGCGAGCGGCAACCCCGAGCTGCAGGCGCGCAGCGTCGTGGAGACGGGTCATATCGGTGCCGTGCGCTGCCTGGAGTTCGACGACAAGCGGAATCTCCTCTTCAGCGGCGGGGATGACGGAACGGTGCGGATCTGGGACGCTGCGACCCAGTCCATCGTGCACACGCTGCAGGTGACGCAGCTCCTCGTGCAGAAGATAGCGATCGATCCTTCCGCTCCCCGCGTCGCCATGATCGTCGGCGACGGTGCAGGCACTTTCCTGCTCTCCGTGTGGGATTGGGAGCGGGAGCGGCAGGTCTTCAAGGTACCGTTGAAGGACAATCCGCTGTTCCTGCGCTACTCGGGCGCGGGGACGTACCTTTACTTCGGCGTGTCCTCCTGGCAGAGCATGACGATCCTCCGCTCCGCTGACGGAACGCCTTTCGACTTCCATCCCGAAGGATTCGGTATCGTCGGCTTTGCCGAGATGTCACGGTCGGAAAAGACGATCCTGACGTACCAGCTCTCAGGACGCCTCTCCTACTGGGACGTGAGCACCGGACAGCAGACCCTCGACCTTCCCGCCGCACCGTATCTCTCGAACATCCGCATCTCCCCCGACAGGCGCTATATCGCAGGCTCGACGGGATCCGACGTGGAAGTCATCGACACGGTCACCGGCGTGATGAGCACACGGATCCCCGTGAGCGGGGCGGTATCACTCGGGTTCTCTCCCGCCGGGGACGAGCTTGCGTGCCTTTCCGTCTATGGAAACGCGATCTCGCGGTGGAACATCGGCGGGGCCGCCCCTGTGGCGGTGCCTGCTCCCCCGAAGCTTCCCGTCCCCCCCGTGCTCCTCACGTACGGATCGGACCGCATCTTCGCCGCCGGTTCCGACGGCGGTCTGATGTCGGTTGCGCAAAACGGCGAGCTTTCTCAGTTCGGCCGCAATGTGCTTGCCAATCTCACAGGGTTCGACGCAACACGGGGCAGCGCCGCACTCGCGTCGCAGGATTGGGTGCGCATCCTGGACAGCGACATACTGAGCGGCGCTGCCGCACCCACCTACATCCACTCGCGCCTTGCGCCCAACCCCTTCAAGAGCCCGGTCGGCCTCGAGTATCTGGGAGATTCGCAGCTCCTCGCGTGGCGCGGCGACGCGCTGGCGCTGGGGCTTGCGCTCCTGCCGGACCAGGGGAGCGCTTTCCAGATTGTGCAGTCGGGCTTCCACTCCCCGTTGTCGATGCTCGTCGTACAGAACGGCTCCGCCATCGGGATCGAGTCAGGAGGCACGGTTCGGATCGTCGATCTCGCGTCGGGTGCATCACGTTTCGAGCTGCGGATCCCCGGCATTCACGCAGCGGTGCAGGCTTCCCCGACGGAGATCATAGCGGCGCGCAACTCCACGGCCGCTTCGGCGGGATCGCTCCTCCGTGTAAACACCACAACGGGTGAGACCGTGACGGTGAAGGATCGCAACATATTCACGTGGGCCGTGGCGCTTGACGCCTCCGCACCCGCGGGGCCCGCGCTGTATTCGATCGGCGTCGATGCGAGCGGTGCGACGAACCTGCTCCGCCACGACGGGGCCGGGTTCGACCATGAGAGCCTCATCGACAGCGTACCGACGGAGGATCTCGACGCGAACATGACGTTCGACCCGCATGCCCGCCAGTTGTACGCCTCCATGGGCAAGGATCGTGTGATCAGGTGGGACGGGGTGAAGGTCCAGCCTCTGGTATTGGAAAACGCCGTATCCCTGCAGCTCGCGGCGCACGATGGTCTGCTGTTTTCGTTGAACAAGGATTCCACGGTGACCGTCGTCGACAGCGGGACCGGCGCACGGCTCGGTGAGATCGCTCTTTTTGCGGACGGCGAATGGTGCGTCCTCCTGCGGGACGGGAAATACGCCGCATCCACGGGAGGGGACCTTCACGTGCGCGTCTTTGCCGGTGGAACGGTGGTGAAATCGACGGAGGATTTCCGGCTGCGCGTCTCGATCCAGTAAGGGAACCGCCCCTTGCGGGGCGCCCCTCAGTCGTGGGACGGGTTGGCCTTGACTTTGGCGACAGCGTCGCGAACGGCGCGCGTGATCTCCTGGGCGTAGCCGGTTCTGCTCCCCGACTTCGCGTACACGCTCCCCATGAGGGAGACGCGATAGGAGGGCTTCACGTTGTTCAACGCAAAGGCGGCCATGTCGAGCACGCAGTCCTTGCATGTGCAGGTGCCTGTGGCCGTGGCGAGCTGTGACTTGAGCTCGGCGATCACCAGCCGTTCAGCCTCGTTCACGAGAGTATCGAAATCGTACGCATCCCGCATTGCCATCGCTCTGTGCCGCTCCTCTATTGCTGTCCCCGCTCGAGGGGCTCGAACTTCGTGTAGCGGGCCAGGAAGGCGAGCTGCAGGTCGCCGACCGGTCCGTTGCGCTGCTTGGCTACATTGATCTCCCGCGTTTCAGCCTTCAGGTCGTCGGTGTGGATGAAGATCACGACGTCCGCGTCCTGCTCGATGGAGCCTGACTCCCGCAGGTCCGACAGCATCGGCCGCTTGTCCGCGCGCTGCTCCACCGCGCGCGACAGCTGCGACAGCGCGACGATCGGGATCGACAGCTCCTTCGCGAGGATCTTGAGCCCACGGCTGATCTCGGCGATCTCGACCTGGCGGTTCTCTGTGCGCGCGCGCTGCGGCTGCATGAGCTGCAGGTAGTCGAT
>PLNO01000310.1 GCA_003141795.1 Spirochaetaceae bacterium
GAAGAAGGTCGGGGACCCGTCGAAGAAGCTCGCCGTGGGGAAGGCGATCGGCGCCCTCGATGTGAAGCTCAGCGCAGGGCGTCTGAAGTTCGATCCCAAGACCCACCTCGCTCTAGCGGGCAACGACTACATCCCCACCGTGTTCTACCAGATCTGGGATGGTGAGCGCGTCCTCCTGTCGCCCAAGGAGTACTCAACCGGGGAGTTCCGGCTCCCGCCCTGGATGAAGAGGTAGTCTCGGACCCAAGGGTCCAACGCGGCGGAGGGAGGCGCGAATGAGCTTGATCTTGGAGCTTGCAGGTGTCTCGAAGTCATTCGGCATGCTCTCCGCCGTGAAGGACATTTCGTTCACGGTCGGGCCGGGAGAGATCTTCGGAATTGCCGGACCCAACGGGGCGGGCAAGACGACGCTGTTCAACGTCATAAGCGGGATTCCCTTTTCAGCGGACAGCGGCTCGATCGTCTTTCAGGGGGTACCGCTCCGCGGCAAGCCACCCCACGTCATTTTCCGCCATGGCTTGGCACGGACGTTCCAGCGCGAAACAGTGTTCGGCAGCCTGTCGGTACTCGACAACGTGGCCGTCGCTGCCCGTTACGGAGCCGGAATGCACGGCGGTAATCCGGCGGCGCGTGCTCTTGCGATCCTCGAACGGGTCGGCATCGCCGAGAAGGCCGCGATAAAGGCCGGGGAGCTCTCCCTTTTCAACAGGAAGCTCCTCATGCTCGCCTCTGCCCTGGTGGGTGAGCCGAAGCTGCTCCTCCTCGACGAACCCGCATCGGGGCTCAATCGTGCCGAGGTCGATCGTTTCGCCACGATCATCGGCTCGCTGAACGCGGAGGGCACGACAATCCTCCTCATCGAGCACGTCCTTCCGCTTCTACGGAAGCTCTCGCACCGGCTCATGATCCTCGACCACGGCCGCAAGCTGACCGAGGGTCGTCCCGACGACGTGCTGAAGGATCCGGCCGTGATCCAGGCCTATCTCGGGAAAGGGTGCCGGCATGCCGAATAGCCTCATCGAAATCCGCGGCCTGTCCGTCGGCTACGGCAATATCCAGGTCCTCCGCGGTATCGACCTCGCGATCGAATTCGGGGAAAGGATCGGCATCTTCGGGCCGAACGGGCACGGCAAGACCACGCTCCTGGAAACCATCTCCGGGCTCATCACTCCGTGGGAGGGAGAGATCCTCCTGAAGGGACAGAGGATCGACTCGTGGTCGCCCCGACAGATCCTCGAGGCAGGCGTCGTGCACGTCTGCCAGGGGAACACCCTGTTCCCCCGCATGACGGTGCTGGAGAACCTGTACTGCGGCGCGTATTCCCGCAGGGTCTGGAAGGACCGCAGGCGCTCGATCAAGCAGGTATTCCAGCTCTTCCCCCGGCTCGCCGAGCGCAGGGGCCAGAAGGCGTGTACCCTCTCGGGCGGCGAACGGCAGATGCTCGCCATCGGGGCCGGGATCATGGCCGGCGGTGAGGTCCTCATGCTCGACGAGCCGACCCTCGGGCTGTCCCCCGCCGTGCGTGGTGAGCTCAGCCAGGCCATCCAGGAAGCCGCTCGGGGAGGCATCGCCATTGTCCTCGTTGAGCAGGACTTCGATTTCCTCTCCGAGATCGTAAGCCGATTCTGCATGGTGGAAGAGGGAAGGATCGTCTTCGAGGGAAAACCCGAGCAGATCAGCGGGAATCAGGTCCTCGAGATGTACTTCGGCGGCGCCGCGGGCTCGCCGGGCGGCTGCCGGGAAACGGACTAGCGAATGGATATTGCAGGACTCAGCTCGATCCTCGTGAGCGGGCTCGTTCTCGGCTCGCTGTACGCGCTCATGGCAACGGGGCTCTCCCTCGTCTGGGGCACGGTCAGACTCTTCAACTTCGCGCACGGGAGCCTCGTCATGATCGGGGCGTACATCGCGTGGACAGTCTCGGACGCCAAGGGACTGGGACTCGGACCGTGGGCAGGGCTCGCGGCGGCTGTCGTGGTCATGTTCTTCGTGGGGGTCCTCATCGAGAGGCTCCTCGCGAGGCCGTTCATCAAGCGCGAGAATGCCGTGATTATCGTGCTCATGACGACCCTCGCCGCGTCGAGCTTCCTCGACAATAGCGCCCAGGTGCTCTGGGGCCCCCGCATGAAGCGGCTCGCGCCCCTCGTGACGGGAAAGGTCGCGTTCCTCGGTTCGGCCATCTCGATGCAGGAGCTCCTCGTCATCATCGTGGCCCCGCTGATCCTTCTCGCCCTCGGGGCCCTCCTCAAGAAGACGCGCATCGGCATGGCGATCCGGGGCGTGGAACAGAATCCCCGCTTCGCGCGCCTTGCGGGAATCAACGTGTCCAGGACATATGCCATCACGTTCGGCCTGGGGGTGAGCCTCGCCGCGATTGCGGGGGTGCTCCTCGGCTCCAAGAAGTTCATCGTGCCCTCGATGGGCGACGATCCGATGCTGAAGGCATTCATCGTGGTCATTCTCGGCGGACTGGGAAGCATGCTCGGCACGGTGCTCGGCGCATACCTCGTCGGATTCCTCGAGGCGGCGAGTATTTTCTTTCTCGGCCTCTACTGGACGCCGGCGCTTCTCTTCATCGTCATGATTCTCACGCTCGTCGTCAGGCCCACCGGCCTCCTGGGGGAGAATTGATCATGGGTCAGAATCGGTTGATCTCTCCCGGAAGTGGGAAATGGTGGGCGCTGGGCGCGGTGGTCATTCTTGCCCTCGCGCCGATCTTCATCGCCAGCGGCTACATCCGCCATCTCCTCGTCATCTCGATGCTCTACGCCGTCGTCGCGGCGAGCTGGGACATGAGCCTCGGGTACGGGGGTGTCTTCAACTTCGCGCACGTGGCGCTGTTCGCCATCGGCGCCTATACCGGCGGTATCCTCACCAAGTCACTCGGCGTGCCGCCGTTCCTGGCGATCCTCGCCGGCGGCGTCGTGGCCGTGGCCGCAAGCCTGCTGGTCTGCCTGCCCGTCCTGCGCGTGAAGGGCATCTATGTGTGCCTCGTGACCTTCGCGTTCGGCCAGGTGTGCCTCCACGTCGTGCGCAGCCAGGGCGAGCTGACGGGCGGCAACAGGGGGCTCGTGCTGATTCCCCCTGTACGGATCGGGAGCTACGCATTCACCGCGGATGACAAGATCGCCTACTACTACCTGGCGCTTCTCCTCCTCGTCGTCGCCACCTTCTTCCTGCGGCGCCTCCTCGGGTCGTACTTTGGCAAGAGCATCGTGGCAGTGCGGGACTACGAGGAGTACGCGGTGAGCCGGGGGATTCCCCTCGCGCGGCAGCGCCTTCTCACCTTCGCCGCCAGCGCGGTTTTCACCGGGATGACTGGTGCGGTATACGCGATGTACCTCGGCGTCGTCTCGACGGACCTGTTCGGCTTCGGGTATACGACGACCCTTCTCAGCATGGTGATCGTCGGCGGGGTGGCGACAACCTACGGACCGATCCTGGGGGCATTTCTCCTTGGATTTCTTACCGAGTTCATGTCGGACCTTGGGCCCTGGCGCTACATGATCACGGCAGTCCTCATCGTACTGGTGCTGCGCTACTACCCCCAGGGCGTGTATGGCGGCCTGCAGCGGCTGGCCGGTCTCCTGACGCGGAAGCGGAAGAGCTGAAGCGCCCCCCGGGAGACAGCGCTCGGAAACAATGACAGGAGAGCGGGGATGATGAACAGCGTGTTGTACGTCAACGGCAGAATGATCGACGGCAGGGGAGGCCGCTGCGACAAGGGGTGGCTCCTCGTCCGGGGGCACGAGATCGCCGCGGCTGGCATGCACGGGGAGCCGGTGCCGCCCGAGGCGCACGCCCCCGGCGTCGTCGCAAAAGACATCGCGGGCTGTACCCTCCTGCCCGGCCTCATCGACGCGCATGTCCATCTCACCGCCGACGGCTCGCCCGATCTCGCCCGCCAGATGACGCAGGACACGCCGGCCATTGCTGCCCTGCGCATGGCGGGGCACGCGCTCCTTTCCCTTCAGGCGGGCTTCACGACGGTAAGGGATCTCGGCGGAATCGGGCACGTGAATCTCCACGTGCGGGATGCAATTCGAAGCGGAATGATTCCGGGTTGCTCTGTTCTATGCGCGGGACACGTCATCTGCATGACGGGGGGCCACGGGTATTTCATGGGTCTCGAGAGTGACGGGCCAGACGCGGTGCGGAAATCCGTCCGCCAGGAGTTGAAGGCGGGCGCAGACCTGGCGAAGTTCATCTCCACGGGAGGCGTGCTCACGCGGGGCGTCGACCCGTCATGCTACCAGCTCAACGAGGATGAGATCAACGCGGGGGTCGAGGAAGCGCACAAGACGGGAAAGAAGACCGCGACGCACGCCCAGGGGACGCGGGGAATCGAGCTCGCCGTCAAGGCAGGCATCGACTCCATCGAGCATGGCTACTACCTGACGCCCGAGCTCATCGAGCTTATGCTGAAGAAGGGGACATTCCTCGTTCTCACGATTACGTCGCTCACGAACATCATAGGGCCGGGCGAATCCGCCGGGATTCCCGCCTGGGCGGTGGAGAAGGCGAAGCGCGTCATGGAATCCGCCTGGGCGAGCCACGCAATGGCACGGAAGGCGGGGGTGAAGATCGCCATGGGGACCGACGCGGGCACGCCATTCAATCGGCACGGGCGGAACGCCGAGGAGCTGGAAGAGATGGTGAAAGCCGGATTCAGCCCGATGGAGACCATCGTCGCGGCAACAGGTCGGGCTGCGGAACTGCTCGGACTGGAGGCCACGGTCGGCACGCTCGAGCCGGGGAAGCGGGCTGATCTCCTGGTCGTGCGGGGCGACCCCCTTGCCGACATCTCGCTTCTCCGTCGGGCGGAGAGCTTCCGCGAGATCGTCCAGGCAGGGACGCCGGTGCTGATCCCGGGGGCGTAGGCGGCGCCCCAGCGTTCGCTCCGCGTTCACCAGCCGGGGCCGGACGGGAGCGACGGGGAGCCTTCCCCGGCGCCATGAGGGCAGCTCAGCGCGGGAGGTCCCCTATCGCCCGGATGAGGGCGCGGTTCTGCGTCATGGTGCCGAAGCTGATGCGCGCCCAGGTCGGCAGGCACCAGAGGGTACCCGGCCGGATCTGGAATCCGCGCGCAAGCAGTGCCTGCGCTGCCTCTCCTACGTCGCGCCGCATGTCGACGAACACGAAATTGGCGGATGTGGGCACGAAGGGCAGCCCGAGGCCGCTGAGCTCCCCGGAGAAGTACGCCTTCGACTCCTCGTTAAGGGCCAGGGTCCGGCGGAGGAAGTCCCCGTCATCCAGGGCTGCACAGGCTGCGGCCTGCGCAGGGCGTGACACGGGGTAGGCCTCCCGCACGCGGCGGATGGCATCGAGCAAGGCCGGGTCTCCCAGGAGGTAGCCGACGCGGAGCCCTGCCAGGCCATATGCCTTGGAAAAGGTCCGCAGGCAGAGGACGGGCAGTCCCTCCCGGACGAAGCGCAGGCCGTCCGGAGCGTCGGGGCCGGAGGCGAACTCGCGGTAGGCCTCGTCAAGGAGAACTATGACACCTTCCGGCATTCCGCGCACGAACCCGTCCAGTTCCTGCGCATTCACGAGCGTCCCCGTCGGGTTGTTCGGATTACAGACGATGACCAGCTTGGTGCGCGGCCCGACCCGCTGTCGCATGCCCGCTATGTCGTGGGCGAAGTCGTGATGGGGCACGCGCACCGTTACCGCGCCGGCTGCTGCGGCGGCGATGCCATACACCGGGAAGGAGGGATCGCAGACCACCACCTCATCACCATGCTCCAGGAACGCGGTGGCGATCATTGTGATGCAGTTATCACCCCCATTGCCGAGCGCCACCATCGATGGGTCGATGCCCAGCCTGCCGGCCAGCTTTCGGGCCAGCGCCACGCATCCCCCGTCGGGATAGACACTGGCTCGCCGCATCGCCCTGACCGCCGCCTCCATGGCCAGGGGGGAGGGCCCGAGCGGATTTTCGTTGGTGGCCATCATTGCCAGCTCTGAAAGGCCCAGCTCAACCTGGATCTCCTCGACGGGCTTTCCCATCGGATAGGGCTCGATGGCCAGAACCGATTTCCGCGCATATTTCCTGACGTCGATCATGATCGCGTCATGGTGCCAGAACGCCACCAGGGTGTCCAGCCGCGCGAAGCGCGGCGCCCCCCATGGCCACCCGGCAATGCACGGGTGTGGAATCTGCGTGGCCATGGGGCCCCAAGGGCGCCCGGCATAGCACGGCAGCGGTGTGGCTGCGCGCTGTCGCCCCCAGGGCAACCGGCAGTGCACGGAAGCCCAGACTGCGTTGCCCTGGGGCCCTATGCCTGTTGCAGAAAAGTCCTTTTAGGAGTATAGAAATGCAGATCACCAATAAATTTGCATTGCCGCATTTTCGCAGCGCACCCAAGGAGGTCCTTATGCCGGGTTCCAGCGAGCCGATACAGATCCATTCCCTGAAGACCCTGTCCGCGGCGGACCGCAAGCGGATCCTTGACCGCGGCTTCGTCGAGACCGAGTCGGTCGGCACGACCGTGCAGGAGATCATCGACAACGTGCGCCAGCGCGGCGATGCGGCCCTCGTGGAATACGCGAAGAAGCTCGACAAGGTCGACATCGACGAGCGCAGGCTCCAGGTGTCGAAGGATGAGATCAAGGACGCCTACCACCAGGTGGACCGCAAGGTGGTGAAAGCGATCGAAACCCTCTCCGGCAACATCCAGCGCTTCCACCAGGCGCAGCTGCCCCAGCGGATGTGGTCCATGGAGATCTCTCCGGGCCTTCTCGGCGGGCAGGTCTTCATCCCGCTGGAAAAAGCGGGCTCCTACGTTCCGGGGGGGCGGGGCTGGTTCCCTTCGTCCGTCATGATGTCTGTCATCCCTGCCAAGGTGGCGGGAGTGCCGGAGGTTGTGGTCTGCACGCCTCCTATGCCGGACGGGAGGGTCAACCCCGGCGTCCTTGTGGCGTGCGACATCACCGGCGCGGACAAGGTCTTTCGCATCAGCGGCGCCCAATCCATCGCGGCCATGGCGCTCGGTACGGCGAGCGTGCCCAAGGTCGATAAGGTCACGGGTCCCGGTTCCAAGTGGGTCCTCGCCGCCTTCCGCCTTCTGCAGGGCGAGGTGGCAGTCGGCACCCAGGCGGGTCCCGGTGAAGGCCTGATCCTCGCCGATGAGACGGCCAACCCCGAGCACGTGGCCGCGGACCTGATCATCCAGGCCGAGCACGGCTCGGATTCCACCGGCGTGCTTGTCACCGATTCGCGGACTCTGGCCGAGGCGGTGCTGCGCTGCATCGGGAGCCATATCGATGAACTGGACGAGGCTCACCGGGTCTTTGTCCTGGATTCCCTGCGCAAGTACGGGGCCATCATCGTCACCGAAACGCATCAGGAGGCCATAGACTTCGCCAACGAATACGCCGTGGAGCACCTGGAGATCCAGACACGCGACGTCATGCATGACCTCATGAAGGTGAAGAACGCGGGAGGGGTCTACCTGGGCGACTACACCCCCTTGTCGTGCGGTTGCTTCGGCTCAGGCCCCAACCACGTTCTTCCGACCGCCCGCAAGGCGTTCGTCGAGGGCGGCCTGTCGACCATGCATTTCCTGAAGGCCGTGAGCTTCGAGTACTTTTCGAAGGAAGGCCTGGCCACCTTGAAACAGGCCATGGTCGATCTTGCCGATTATGAGGGCTTTCCGGCCCATCGGAACGCGATTCTGGAACGATTCAAAGAGGAGAAGTAGATGAGACAAATGCGGAAGTTCTTCACCGTGGCAGCGTTCGCCGCACTGGCCCTGCTCCTGTACGGCTGCGGCGGCGCGAAGAAGGAAGTCGTGTACGGCATGACCGTGCGGGACGCCTCGGCGCCCTACATGGCGGCCATGATCAGTGGGGCCCAGGCGGAAGCCGCGAAGCTGGGCGCGAAGGTTGTCGTGCTTGACTCCAAGGATGATGTGCTCCAGCAGCTGAACC
>PLNO01000059.1 GCA_003141795.1 Spirochaetaceae bacterium
CGATCTCGTCGAGGAAGAGCGTGCCGCCGTCGGCAAGCTCGAACTTGCCCCGCTTGCGTTCGACGGCACCCGTGAACGCGCCCCTCTCGTGACCGAAGAGCTCGGAGAGGAGCAGGCTCTCGCTGAGGGCCGCGCAGTTGATGGACACGAAGGTGCGCTCCCTGCGCGCCCCCGTGAAGTGGATGTAGCGGGCGAGCACCTCCTTGCCCGTCCCGCTCTGCCCCGTGATGAGCACCGTCACGGCCGTATCCTTCACCTTGTCCGCCGTGGCGAGCACCGCCTTGAGCGCCGGATCCGAGGTCACGAAGTGGGGGGAGAGGGAACGGCTCATGAGCTCGTCCCGCAGGAAGCGGTTCTCCGTCGCGAGTGAGCGCAGCTCGAGGTTCCTCCGCACGGCGTCCAGCAGTTTCGCATTGTCGATGGGCTTGAGGAAGTAGTCCGCGGCGCCGGCCTTCATGGCGGTGACGGCGTTGTCGATGCTCCCGAAACCCGTGATGACGATGACCACCACGTCGGGCTCCACCCGTTTCAGCTCCTGCAGCAGATCGATTCCGGTGCGGGAATCGCGCAGACGGATGTCCACGAGCGCGACGTCCACGGGGAAACGACCGATCTCGGCAACCGCCTCGTCGAAGTCCCCGGCGCAATGCACGGTGAAGCCCTCGCGGTGGAACATGTTCATCAGGCCGTGACGGATCCCCTCCTCGTCGTCGACGATGAGGATCGATGCGCCCTTCATGCGGACCCTCCGCTCCCTTCCTTCATCGGGGGAAGGTGCAGGGAAAATCGCGTCCCCCTGCCCTCCCGGCTCTTCACGTCGATCGAGCCATTGTACTTGGCAACGATGCCGTAGACAACCGACAGACCGAGCCCCGTCCCCTCGCGGTTCGCCTTTGTCGTGAAGAACGGGTCGAAGATCCTGGGAATGATCTCCTTCGGGATGCCCATGCCGGTGTCGGAGACGACGAGCTGGATGCCCCGCTCCGTCGGACGCGAGCTCACGAGGATCCGCCCCGAGGCGGTGATCGCCTGCAGGGAATTGCGCAGGAGGTTGATCACCACCTGCTTGAGCTCGTCGGGGCTCACGACCGAAGGCCTGAGGCCCGCAGACAAACGCGTGTCGATGCGGATCCTCCCCTCGCGGGCAACGGGGCCGCTCATCAGCCCGATCACCTCGCGGACCACCTCGTTCACGTCCGAACCGGGCGCTTGGTCGGACCCCGATGAGGCGAAGTTCAGGAGCCCTTGCACGATCCGCCCGATCCTGCGCGTCTCCTGCTCGATCCATTTGAGGGAGACCCGGCGCTCGGGACTGGATTCCTCCGCGATCAGGTTCTGTACGTTCGTGAGGATGGAGCCGAGGGGATTGTTGATCTCGTGCGCCATGCCGGCGGAGAGCATGCTGATCGTGGAGAGCTTTTCCGCCTGGAAGATCTTCTGTTCCAGCTCGGTCTTGGCGCTGATGTCCCCCGCCACGAACACGCACCCCGCTGCCTCGCGGGTGCCTCCGGCACTGATGAAGGGGTAGAGCTTGATCTCGAAAACCCTGCCGCTGCCGGAGCGCTTGACCTCCGAGAACGAGGCGGTCCCGCTCTGGAGCACGGCGATGATCTTCTCCACGAGCGCCTCGTCGACGACGTCGATGTCCAGCCATGTGAGCGGGACCCCGATCACGGTCCTGCCCCCCGGCGCGAAGGTCTCAAGGAAGGTGGCGTTCGCCTTCTCGACGACGAGCTCCCTGTTGACGATCGCGATGCCCGCCTTGATCGAGGCGATGATCTTTTCGTTGTACTCCTTCAGGACGATCGTCTCCTGGATGTACTCCTGCATCTCCTCCTTGTCCTGTGCGAGCTCGTGTGCCATCTCGTCGAACCCGCGGAAGAGCCCACCGATCTCGTATCCCCCCCCCTGCCCGGTCCAGGGGAGGCTTCCCATGCGCGTATCGAAGGCCCCTGCCTTCAGCCTGTCCATGGCGACGAGAAGGGCGGCGATGGGGTTGGTGATGTTGCGGGAGAGGAACAGGCTGAGGACGATCGTGAGCAGGGCCGCGGCGAGGGAGACGAGCAGCACCGCACGACTGGCCAGGAGGCTCCTCTGCATGTAGGGATAGTTCGACAGGAAGGTCGCCAGATACAGTGGGCCGTCGTCGCGCAGATCGGAGCCGGGCGCCATTGCGACTGTCCCGGCGAGCTGGAAGGCGATGTTCAGGCGCTCGTTGCCGGCCTTCTGGTCGTAGTGTTCCCGGTAAGCACCTGCCAGCGGACCCGCATCGAGGTCCGCAGGAGGCAAACCGAGGGGAAATGAGCCGACCAGGAAACGCGAGCCGAGGAAGAGGCCGACCTGCGACTTGCGGTTCAGGGTGAGCTGGCTGCAGAACTCCTGATCGAGCCGTTTGATGAGGAAGAGGTCCTGCGGAGAGCCGAGGGAGCCGCCCACACGTGTGATCCCGACCAGGCAGAGAGCACCGCGGATGAGCCGCAGCTCCAGGTAGGGCTGGGTCTTGACGTTCGCGAGGCCGCGCAGGTCGTTCAGGTCGAACGTATTGTACGTCACGGGGATGATGTCGAAGANNAAGGAGTGCACCGAGCCGTTCATCGTTGGTGATCCCGACCAGGCTGATCCAGATCTGGCGCTTCCACGAGTAGAAGCTGTCGGCGAGGATCGTGGCCTCGCCCTCCAGCTCCCGCCCGGCGTCGGCGAGGTCCGCGCGGCGCGTGACGTTCGTGACGAGGAGCACGGAGAGAACCGCCTGCACGGCAATGACTCCGACGAAAAACAGGAGCGTCTTCGTGAAGAGCTTCATACCGCGCTGCAAGCTTCCCGCTATTTTTCCACCGTCTCCGCCCCGACGATGAGGCTCACGACCTCGTCGGCGTTCGTTTCGCGAGTGATCAGCTCCGCCACTTTCTCCCCACGGCGCATGATGACAAGCCGGTCCGCGACGGAGAACACGTCGTGCATCTGGTGGCTGATCACCAGGACGCCGATCCCGTGCGACTTCAGGCGGTTGACCAGGTCGAGGACTTTCTTCTGCTCCGCCACGCCCAGGGCGGCGGTCGGCTCGTCCATGATGAGGAACTTCGCGTCCCAGTAGATCGAGCGGGAAATCGCCACGGCCTGACGCTGCCCGCCCGACAGGGCCCGGATCTTGTTCCGCAGCGACGGGATGAGGATGTCCAGCTTCTCGAGCACCCGACGACTTTCCTCGAACATGTAGTCGTGGTCGAGCACGGAGAGGATCCCGAGCATCTTCTTCATCTTCTCCCTGCCCAGGAAGATGTTCGCCGGCGTGTTGAGGTTCTCCGCCAGTGCGAGGTCCTGGTAGATCGTCTCTATTCCCATGGCCAGGGCGTCCATCGGAGAGGAAATCTCCACCTCTTTGCCCTGGAACAGGACCTTCCCCTCGTCGGCACGGTGCACGCCGGAAACCACCTTGATGAGGGTGCTCTTCCCCGCCCCGTTGTCGCCGAGAAGACCGACCACCTCCCCGGCGTTCACACCCATGCTGACGTTGTTCACGGCGGTCAAACCACCGAACCTCTTGACGATGTTGCGGACTTCGAGAACGTACCCCATCAGCTAGTCCTCCTTGTGAATCAACTCGGGGAAGAACTGGTCTATCAGGACGGCGAAAATGAGGATGACTCCCACGGCTATGAACTTGTCGAACGTGGGAACCCCGGCCATGCGAAGCCCCGTTTCGAGGACCGAGAGGATGAGGCACCCCAGAATCGTTCCCCAGACGGTGCCCGCCCCCCCGTAGAGGCTCGCACCGCCAATGACCACCCCGACGATGGCGTCGAGGAGATACGAGGTGCCTGCGTCCGGCTTCCCCGTGATGTACTCCAGCATGTAGATGATGCCCGCCAGGCTCGCGAAGAAGGCCGAAAGGGCGTAGATGACCAGGTAGTGTCTGCGTGTGTTGATTCCCGCCCGGGTTGCCGCGTCCTCATTGCCCCCGATGGCGTACGTGTGGCGGCCGAAGCGCGTGCGGTTCAGGACGAAGGCGGCCACGATCACCACGATCGCGGTGATCACGAGCATGCTCGGGAGGATCTCGACAACGCGCGTGCCGCGGACCACCTCGGGCCGTGTAAAGAACGAGAGACCCTTCCCCTTCGCCCAGTAGAGGAAGTAGCTGTTTCCGATCACGTTGGCAAGGTCGGGCACGTTCTTGGTTTCACCACCGCCGCTGAGCAGGAGGGAGATCCCGAAAACGATGCCGCCCGTGGCGAAGGTGGCGAGAAAGGCGGGGACCCGCAGCCGTCCGACCAGGAAGCCGCTGAGGAGCCCCGGAAGGAGGCCGATGATCATGGTGGCCGCGATGGCAAGCACTATGGCCGCTGCCGGTGACAACCCGAGTGAGACCATCCCGGTGACGAGCCGTGCCGAGATGACCGCTGAGAAGCCCATGAGGAAACCGACGGAGAGATCGATGCCCCCCGTGACGATGACGAAGGTCTCCGCCGTGGCCAGGAGGAAAAGCGAGGTCCCGTAGAAAAGCACGATCTGGATGCCGTTCAGGCTGAAGAAGCCCTGCCCGACGATGCTGAAAACGACGAACTCCAGAGCGAGGAACAGAACCGCCCAACGCTGCCCGACGAACGTCACGAATCCGCTTTTCTTGATCATGTCGCGCTCCTTGTCCGTCTCAGAACAGATCGGGGAAAAGCTGGTCCACCACGATCGCCATGATAAGGATGACTCCGGTTGCGATGAAGCGGTAGAAGGTCTCGACCCCGGAGAGGGTGAGGCCGTTGGCCATCACGCTGATGATGAACACACCGATCAGGGAGGACATGATCCTCCCCTTGCCGCCGTTCAGGCTCGCCCCTCCGATGATCACCGCCGCGATCGCGAACAGCTCAAGATTCGTGCCCATGGGGACGAAGTTGCCCTGACCGGTCTGAAAAACCCACACGATGCCGGCCAGCCCCGAGAGCAGTGCGGAGAGGACATAGACGCGCATGAGGTGCTTGCGCGTGTCGATGCCCGCCCGGGTCGCCGCATCCATGCTGCCACCGATGGCGTAGGTGTGCTGCCCGAAACGCGTGTTCTTCAGGAGGTGCCAGAGGATCACGAGGAACACCAGGGTCAGGATGAGGGAGTTCGGGAAAAGCCGCACCATGTCCTTGATCTGCGGCCCGGTCGTTCCCACGGGCGGCGCGAAGAAGCTCGTCGCGTGCAGGGCGGGGTTATAATAGTAAATATAGCCGTTTCCGATCCCCGTCAGCTGCGGGGGAAGAAATGCGATGGGGAAACCTCCGTCGCTCGCGTGCAGCGTGATGCCGTAGGCCACGCCGAGCACGCCGAGGGTGGCGATGAAGGGCGGCACCCGGAATCGGGAGACGAGCAAACCGCTGGCCAGGCCGCATGCGAGACTTGCGGCGAGGCCCGCTACGATCCCCAGTGCGATCGCCACACCGGCAGGCCAATGCACGCCGAACTGCGTAGCGTACAGATCGCGCATCACCCCCGCGCACACGATGGTGGCGAGCCCCATCACGTAGCCCACCGACAGATCGATTCCCTTGGCGATGATGACGAATGTTTCTGCAAAAGCGAGCAGCAGGGAGGTGGTGGCGGAATAGATGATGGTCTGGATGTTGGAGACCGTGAAGAAGTTCTTCCCCGTAAAGAAGAATACGACGATCATGACCAGGAGGAAAAAGAGGGCCCAGTTCCGCCCGAAAACCGCAAAGGCGTGGGATTGGCTGAGCTTCCGCGCCCTAAGCAGAGTAGTATCTGACATTCGCTGTTTCCTCGCTCTCCTGGTGAGTGTATAGCACGTTCGTGATTTCCCTCAATATCGAGGGCCGGCCGCAGGCCGGCCCTCTGAGAATGGAAGAGCTATTTCTTATAGATCCACTGCTGCATGTCGGGGCTGTCCACATTGTCCTTGGTGAAGAAACCGAAACCAGGAACGACCTTCTTGGGCACTGCAACGCCCTGAGTGATGAACTAGAAGGCCCAATCAACGGCGAGAGAGCCGATCTCAGCGGGCTTCTGGGCCAGGACGAGGTCGACCTGTCCTGCCTTCAAGGCCTGGATGAGGGTCTCGGTGGCGTCCCATGAGGCGATCTTCACCGCGCCGGTGAGGCCGGCGTTCACGACTGCCTGGTAGGCGCCCTGGGAGGTGAACACGTTGGCGCCGAAGACGCCCACGATGTCCGGGTCCTTCTGGAGGGCCGCGGCGACCTGGTCCATGGCCTTCTGCTGCACGTCCATGCTGTAGTCGACGCCGACGAAGGTCATGTTGGGGAACTCTGCGATCCCCGCCTTGAACCCGTTCAAGCGGCCCTGGACGGAGGAAACGCCCGGGTTCGTGTTCTCCATGAACACCTTGCCCTTTTCGCCGACGAGCTTGGCCAGGTGCTCCGCAACCTGCTTGCCGCCGAGCTCATTGTCCGTCCCGATGAATGCCAGGGGGAAGGAGTAGTTGCTGGCCTTGGAGTAGTCGCCGTCTCCGAGGAACGTGTCCACGGTGATGATCTGCACGCCGCTGTCGTAGATCTTCTTCAGCGGTGCCACCAGAGCGTCGACTGCGGTCGGCGCGATGAGAAGGACGTCGATCCCGCCCTTGGCCATCATTGCCTCGAGGATGGGAACCTGCTTCGCGGGACCCCATTCGGTGGGGTAGTCAGCGATGATCACGTTCACGCCGAGCTCTTTGGCCTTGGCGCGTATTCCCCTCTCCATCGTGAAATAGAAGGGATCCGCGATCCCGGGCATGAACGCGACGGTTACCGTCTTGCTCTTCTTCTCCGTCGTGCCATTCGCGAACATGGGCGACGCGACGAGCAGGACGAGGAAGAGTGCGAAGACAAATGACAGTGTCCTTTTCATGAATGCCTCCTCTCAGAAATGGGACTGGTCAACGACCGCGCTTACGGACGCAAGGAACGTGCCATCAGCTGCTCCCCTGTCACCAAACAGGGCAAGTCGTTCCTATAACTGGAATTACAAGCATGAGGGATTCTTCTGGACAAAGGAGGATCGCACTCGACGTCCCAGGATTGGATAGCAGGGTATCCAGTTACTGGGTGCTCCTGTATACAGGAGGTGGATACAGGGGAGCCTGCCAGCGGGCACCGGTCAGCGACGAACGAGTGCTCAGCCGGAATTGCTCTTCACGAACTCCGCCAGCTCGTCCTGCAGGGCGTTGAAAATGAACCGGTGGATCTTGATCCGAGGCTCCTCGGGAAGAGGACTGTCGAACATGAAAAGGCTGCGATCGGGCTGGTCGCGCATCGCACCGACGAATGTGCCCGAAACGCGGCACAGGGTGCCCCTCATCCGTAGCTGCACGTCGGTGAGCAGCGAGTTCGGCTTGATGTTCACCGCATCATCGAAACGGAAGGCCATGCCCGCCACGCTGATGTCCAGGATGCTCCCCGTGTGGAAGGTTTCCTTGATATTCACGTTGAAAGTGGCCTTCTGGTTGTCCAGACAACGGGCGCGCACGTACCGTCGCCTGCCTCGCGCTTCATTCGCTTCCAATGTCTTGAGGATGATCCTCTTGCCTTCGGCAAGGCCGAGCTTCAGCTGGATGAAGCCGCAGGGAATCATGAGCTCCATCAGGTACTTGTGGGCGAGCTCGGGGTTGGGGTTGTACGTCATGATCCCCAGGCGTGTGGAAGCGGTCTCCGGTGCATCAATGAGATGGCGTATCCACGCCTCCCACTGGAGCTCGCGCAGGCCTTCGTCGATGTTCACGAAGACGATGGATCCCGGCCATGCGGCAGCCACCCTGGCGGCGGCTTCGTGGTCCCTGATGCAGTAGATCTCGTATTCGTTCTCGAGAATCTCGACGAGGAGCTCCTCGTTCAGGACGCTGTGCGGGTACAGAAAAAAGACCTTGCGCCCTCGGGCGGCGATTATTTCGTCTGTCGTCATCGCGCTCCCCACGAACCGTCTACAGCGGGCCTGTTCGGCGGGCTGCCACGCTATGGTACCGCGGCCGTGCCGCCACGTCCAGCCCGGCCTTGCCTGTCAAGGCTCTCTTCCAGCCGTGCGAGCGCCTCCGGCATGTTCCGCCTTCCGAACCCGATCCTGAAATGGTTGTCCCGGTCCCCGTAGACGGCACCGGGAAGGAGGAGGACCCCGGTGTCCCTCACAAGCTCGTCGCAGAAGCGCTCGGAATCACCTCCTCTGAGCCGCGGGAAACCGATGGGACCCGCTGACGGTCGGGACCATACAAAGTGCTCGGCACGACGCTCGAAGAAGCCGTCCAGCAGGCGAAGATTCGCGGCTATGATGTCCCGGTTGCGTCGGACGATCGCATCGCCATGGCGCAGCGCCAGCTCGGCAAGGAACTCGCTGGGGGCGCTGCTGCAGATCGTCGTGTAGTCCTTCAGCGCCGCCACGCGCGCCAGGAGCGTCGTGTTACGGGTCGCCAGCCATCCGATACGAAGTCCGGCCAGGCCATACGCTTTGGACATCACGCCGAGCGACACGGCGTGCTCTCCGAGATCGCACGCCGACGGCAGCCTGTCCGCCTCGTCGTATTCCAGGCCGCGGTACACCTCGTCGGAGAAGAGG
>PLNO01000131.1:0-318 GCA_003141795.1 Spirochaetaceae bacterium
CACCATGGGGGTGGAGATCGCGCAGTCCCATCACGAGCGCTACGACGGCAGTGGGTATCCCCGCGGGCTCCTCGGCGAAGCGATACCGGTTGCCGCGCAGATCATGTCCATCGCCGACGTCTACGATGCGCTGCGCTCGCCGAGGCGCTATAAGCCCGCGTTCGACCACCTGGCGAGCGTGAAGATCATGACGGAAGGTGACGGGCGGACCATGCCCGCGCATTTCGGACCGCGCATCCTGCCCGTGTTCAAGGCCGTGGCCGCGGAGTTCGACGCGGTGTACACGCGGCTGTCATTCTAGGAGCCTGTCGGACTTTG
>PLNO01000131.1:329-2558 GCA_003141795.1 Spirochaetaceae bacterium
TGGAATGATCATTCCAAAACTCAGATACTCGTGGTGAATAATGCATGCATAGGAGCCCCTGAAGGACCCTGGCCACCGATGTTATTGCCACCCCCAGCGACGCCAATCAGCTGGAGGTGGCGTTGGGCAACGAGGTGGAGTCGGTCGTCGCTTCAGCCCGACAGGCTCCTATAGGGCTACTGGATCACTCCAACGGTCCATGAGGACGAGGTGTTCGGTCTTGTGTCCATGGACACGATCCTATAGTCGCCGACGCCCGTCGTCTGCATGTTCAGTCTCAGGTAAAGAGTTGCGTACCCGTTACTGCCGGTCGCAGTGACCAGCACGGCCGAGGAGTCCGATTCGTCTGTAACCGTCAGCGTGTAAGGGCTGTAGGTGGTATCGAAGATTGAGCTCCACACAAAGGTCCCACTCTTGATGGCGCTGTAATCGCCGCATTTGTCTGGGTGGAAGCTCTCATAGGCTGTAGAGCGGTCCGAAGTATTCAGCGCAGTCTGAAAGTCGGAGATCCTCTGGTCGATCGATACGAAACCTAAGAATTCGCACCCCGCAAGTGCCGCCACGGCAATAGCGGCAATGATCAACATGTATGCGATGTGGCGCGCCTTCATAGTACACCTCTCTTTCAAATGTCTGCTTCAACGAGTTGTGGAGAAACCTTTTTTTCAAAGTCGTCAAGAAATGCAGAGTACCGATCGAGAAAACTCTGCCAGTCGGGCGAGTCCTGGCGCGTAATGAATCGCGCCTTCTCTATGACATACAGGCGTCCCGCGACGAATCGCCGCAGTGAAAGCGCGGCGAGCGTCGAGTAACGAACGTTCAGTCCCAAAGCCACAGTCTTCAGCATGAGAGGGTAGACGATCTCCTCATTGTACTTGCCGGCCGCGTCTGTCCCCTGCTTCTGAAGGATATCCGAGTAGTTTGCCCTCTCTGTCTTGAGATTCTGGCTGTACTCGTTGAAGTCTTTTATAAAATTCGCTATGTCTCGTTCGTACGACGCCATTGCCGTGTCGATGCTGTCCATCGCGGCAATGGGGTCATAGAGCATCGCGTCGAGCTTACCTGCGTTCCACTTTGCATAGTCGATCTGGTCGCGCTGCACGGTGAAGGGATCTCCCGGCGGTTTGCCCAGCGGGACGTCCACCGCCTGGTTGGCGGCGAGGTCCACCGACTTCCCTTCCGACTCCACGGTGACGAGGCCGGAGTCCACCGCTATGAGAGTGGAGCCATCCGCTCCGGAGAATACGCTGAGCTCCGTTCCCCGCACGCCTGCAATGGCGCCGTTGGTGCGGATCTTCGGTTCCGTGCCGGTGATCTTGTCGTAGCGGAACTTGATGGAGCCCAGGGCCACGGAGACGACGGAGGAGGTCTTACCGCCGTCTTGCCGCTCCATGAGCGTGAACACCGTGTTATGGGCGATTTTGATCGTCACGCCTTTCTGGTCGAGCTCCGTCTGGCCATCGGACCCCGTCTTCAGCGTGTCGCCGGTGTTCAGGATGTCGCCGATCTGCGCGTCCCTCTGCGCTCCTGCCTTCGTCTTGACGGTGGCGTCCCCCTCCGTGTAGGTGACGTCAGCGGGGAGGGCGGACAGCATGAGGCTGCCGATGAGGAGGAACCCTGCGGTCGCAAGCGCCTTTTTCATGTCAGAAGGGCCCCTTCCATCCCACGATCTTCCAGGAGAACCACTCGTTCTTGATGAGGAGCCTGACGTGCTTGCCGCCGCTCGTCGCAAAGTCGAGAATTCGGCCGCCTTCCCTGACGTTGCGGGCGAAGAATGCCTTCACTTCCATAGTAGGGGCGAAAAGGGAATAACTGTTCTTGTCGATGTCAGCGCCTGATGCGAGGGCCGCCCCGTCCACCCGGAAACCTGCTTTCACGATCCCGTCCCAGAAGCCTGCCACGTCCGCGGGCAGGACCACGACTTCCCCGTCTACGAGGAAAGGAGTCACGCTCAAAGCGGTGAGCTTCTGCGACTGCCCCGAGTTGATCAGGTCCGCGACCTGCCGGATGTCTCCCTCGTCGAAGGAGCGCTGCAGAGAAGCGCAGGCACCCAAGACGAGCGTTGCGGCGCATGCCGCGACGAGGAGGAGCCGAGGTTTCAACGAGGTCCTCATTGCTGAGAATGTACACTACGGGACGAGGAAATAACAGCCGGATAACACCCGCTGGCGCCGGGAGGCGGAGGTGTTGAAACTCCGCAGTAATGTCCCCCCAGACTAAGCCCGACTT
>PLNO01000177.1 GCA_003141795.1 Spirochaetaceae bacterium
TCGGGCAGACGAAGGTGAAGTCGAAGGGCCAGAAGAACATGACGGTGTACTTCCCCTTCGTGAAGCTCGAAAGCGTGATCTCCTTGATTTCATTGCTCCCGAGGACCGCCGTCGCGGTGAAATCAGGTGCCGGTCTCCCTACGAGGACTGCCATGCGTTTCTCCTTTGAATCATGATTCGTTCACGCGAGCCGCGTGTGCATCCAAAGGTACTCAAGCCGGCATTGCGCGGTCAAACCTTTTATCGANNCCCTCTCAGCCGATCCTGAACCCCCTCATGGAGATGGAGCCGTTCTGGATCCCTTCGAAGGTGAAGTCGAGCTTTTCCCCCGCCTCGCGCAGGCCGAGTGCGTACAGCATGGGCAGGTAGTGATCGGGCGTCGGAACCGCGCGGGCCACTGCGCTCCCTGCATTGCGGTAGTCGAGCAGGCCCGTGACGTCACCGGCGACGAGTGAGTCGCGGAACCACGCGTCGGCTTCCACGGCCCACGGGAACGCAGCGGCATCGTCACGGAAGTCNNAAAAGGTTGTGCACGAGGTTGCCGCTGCCCAGGACGAGAACGCCCCTGTCGCGCAGCGGGGCCAGGGCGCGGGCAATGGCGAGGTGCTCGGCAAGCGGCCGGCCCATGTCGAGGCTCAGCTCCCATACGGGAACGTCGGCTTTCGGATACATGTGGCGTAGCACTGCCCAGGAGGCGTGATCGAGGCCCCATTCCTGCTCTCCGGCATCGGGACGGATCGCGCCGGGGCCCGCACTTTCCGCAAGCCGTCGCGCCTCTTCGGGAGCGCCGGCAGGCTGGTAGCGTATCTCGTAGAGCTCGTCAGGAAACCCGCCGAAGTCGTAGATCTGCCTGGGCCGGTCGGAGACGGTGACGAATGTGCCACGGGTGAGCCAGTGGGCTGAAACGACGAGAACCGAGGAGGGCCGGGGGAGGGAGGCGGCAAGCACCTCGAGGCTTTGCGTATAGGGATTGTCCTGGATGATGTTCATCGGCGAACCGTGTCCGATGAAGAGCACCGGCATGCGCCCGCCCGTTGTGTGATCGCTCATATCTGCCTCCTATCCGATGCGGAAAGCCATCAGCAGCACGCGGATGAGGATCAACGCCCATCCGACAAGAACGATGATGAGGGCGACCTTGCGGGCCGCGGTCGTCAGCACCACGAAGATCGTGAGGAGAGCCAGGTAGCCGATGGGCTCGGCAAGCGTGGAAAGGCTCGTCACCGACGGGAGGATGTGCTGGACGAGCTGGACGATCCCCAACCCGATGTAGCGGGCGATGGTGCTGAGAAAACCGAGGATCTGGGTGAGGATGTCGGGTTTCGTCATGGGGACCTCCGCGCGCAGTATAATGCCCACCGCTCCGGTCGAAAAGTGCTTCACAGCCTTGTTGTGAGGGTGTACGATGAGGGACCTTATGGCAGCAGACACCACCTCCACGGTCCGTCTCACCAGGCCCGAGATCCTCTCCCGTCTGCGGGAGGCGCGCGCCTCGGGCAGCCTCCCTCCCGGCATGGACGCGCTGGCCACTCCTATCGCGATCTTAAGCGGAGAACGCCAGGTCATCTACGCCAACAACGCGTTCCGGGAGCTCACCGGGAGCAAAACAATCGAACAGCTGTGCGGTGGAAGGCCGGGGGAGGTCCTCGGGTGCGTCAACGCAGGGGCGGGCTGCGGTGACGCGGAGGACTGCAGGTTCTGCGGGGCCCGACACGCCATCGTGGAGACGCTGCGCACCGGCGTGCCGCACGGCGGAGAGTGCCACATCACCGTCGATGCGTCAGACCGGGGCCCGGCGTTCGATTTCGAGGTGCAGGGCGTGCCTTTCGAGATCGGCGGACGCGCCTACGTGATGCTCAGCCTCACAGACATCAGCCACCAAAAGCGTCGCGCGGCGCTGGAGAGGATCTTCTTCCACGACATCCTCAATACCGCCTCCAGCTTCCGCGTCTACCTCGATCTCCTGGGTCGGGGGGCTCTCGACGGGGAGAGCCGGGCGTACATCGAGCGTCTCTCCCTCATATGCGATACGCTGGAGGAGGAGGTGGAGAGCCAGAGGGTCATCCTCTCCGCGGAGACCGGCACGCTGCATGCGCAGCGGCAGCTGATCAGCACCGGCCCCCTCGTGACGCAGCTCGTTCAGCAGGCGGCGGGGTGGGAGATCGCGAAGGACCGCTCGCTCCGTGTTGCGGCATTCTCCGAGTCGTTCACGATCATCTCCGACGATTCGCTGATGAAGCGCATCCTGGGGAACATGCTGAAGAACGCGCTGGAGGCATCGCCGAACGGCGCGGTGGTGACGGTGGGCTACCGCAGGGACCAGCCCGGGCGGGCCCTATTCCACGTGCACAATCCCTCGTTCATCGAGCCGTCCGTCCAGGAGAGGATCTTCCACCGCTACTTCTCTACCAAAGGCGACGGGAGAGGGCTCGGGACATGGGGCATGCGGTTGCTCGCCGAGGACTATCTGGGTGGGAGCGTCACGTTCACGTCGACGCAGGAAGGGGGCACCACGTTCCTCCTCGACCTGCCCCTGAAGCCGGCCGATTTATAGCGCATCTGGTAGGTTCAGGAGAGCTTTCCGCTCTCCTTGAACCAGAGCAAGGTCTCCCGCACCGTTCTTTGTAGGTCCCTCGGCGCATACCCGAAATCTCTCGTTGCCTTCTCGTGGTTGACGCTCCGGTTGCCCCGCAGGACCCTGAGCGTGTATGTCGTGAAAAGCGGCGGCTTTCCCGTGATCCGGCAGAACCCCGTCGAAACTGGAGCCCACGCCTGTGCGAGCGGAAACGGGCACATCAGCCGGGGCACACGGCTTCCCGCCGCCGCGCAGACCAGCTCGGCGAGCTCCTTCATGGACGCCCACCGGCCTCCGATGATGTACCGCCCCCCCGCGGGGGCGCGCTCTGCCGCGGCAACTGCCGCTTCTGCGACGTCGCGCACGTCCACCCAGTCGAATCCGCCTTCGACCAGCGCCGGAATCCTGCCCTGCGCGAAGGAGATGACCGCCTGGCCGAGCAGCGACGGGCGGACGTCGAAGGGTCCGATGATCGCCGTGGGATTCAGGATGATGGCGTCCATGCCCGACGCCATGGCGGCGCGTACCTCGGTCTCCGCCGCGGCTTTCGACAGCGCGTAGGGCGAACCAATCTGCGCCGGGACGAACGGCCGTTCCTCGTCCAACGGAGTATCGAGCGGCTGGGCATCGAGCGCCTCGATCGAGCTGAAGTGCACGAGCCTTTTCGCCCCTGATTTTCGGAAGGCCGCGATCACGTTCCGAGTACCTGTGAAGTTGACGGCGTTCACCGCGGCTGTATCCGCCCGCGTGATGGAGATCCGCGCGGCGGTGTGGAACACCACATCCGCATGGTCGAAGGCGGGCAGGAGGCTCTTCTCGTCCCCGACGTCACCATCGACCTTCTGCACTGGCATGCCGTCGAGCCATGCCCCCCCGCGATGAACGATGGCGCGCACCGTATATCCCCGGCTGAGAAGGGTGCGGGCCAGCGTCACGCCGACGTGGCCCGTCGCCCCGGTGATTGTTGCTATCATGTCTTTCTACCGTGCCTCTCTATGCTATAGACAGCCACAGTATACCAGCTCGCCAGCACGGGGACAATCGAAAAGGGGCCTATAATCCTCCGATGGCCATAACCACGAAAGGCGCTGCGGCGAGAAGCGAAAGCCACGCCTTGCGGCTGGGTGCGCTCGACCTCGTATCCCATTCGAAGAGGAGGGCTGCCAGGGCGAAGCTGACGACGATACCCGCGGTCAGGGCTGCGAGGGATCCCCACGCCGGGGTTCCCCCCGTCGTCCCCAGCCATGCGAACAGGCGCATGCAATGGGTTGCCGGCAGGAGGGCGGCAACACGCTGAAGCGCCGGCGGCATGAGGGAGAGCGGCACCATGAGCCCCCCGAGGATGATGGAGGGGATGTAGATGATCTGGCAGACGAGCGTTGCAACGGTGGTGCTGCCGGAGGCAATGCCGATCAAAACCCCGACCCCTGCGTAGGAGAGGTAGGAGAGGAGACCGGCGAGGATGAAGCCGCCGGCATTCGTTGGGGCCGCCCCGCCGAAGATCTGCACCCCGGCAATGGAGATGACGACGGAGAGCACCACCATGTGCAGCCCCGCGCTGAGCACGGGAATGGAAATGATCGATGCCGCCGGGACCCCGTTGATCCTGTAGCTGCGGAAGACCCCCTCCTCCCGGGAGCCGACCAGCATGTTGGGAAACAGCTGCAGGGTCGGGCACATGTAGCCGAACAGAAGCATCGCCGGGAGGAGCACCTGCTTGAACCCGGGGTTCACCCCGGTCATGAGGCTACCGACCAGGATAAAAAAGACGAGCGGGAACAGGTAGTACATGAGGAGCTTCCCCCTCTCCCTGACGCCGGTCTTGAAGTCGTAGGCGAAATGATGCATGTAGGCGTTCATGATTTCCTCCCAGAACCTGTGGCGGTGATTTCCAGGAAACGTTCCTCGAGGCTCGGCCTCTCCACACGAAGATCGACGAGGGGATCCCCCGCCTCCTCCAGCCATGCGAGCATGGCGCTCACCGACCTGCCGGGATTGTCGGAGAGGTACAGCGTATACTCGTCCCTGCGGCCCTGCACCGCAGCATCGGGGAACTGGCGCGATTCGGCCAGGAGAAGCCCTTTCTCCGTGGAGATCGATATGCGCGTCCTGCCGTCTCCAGCGGCGGTGAGCTGGCGCGGGCTTCCAATCGCGGCGATCTCACCGCGCAGAAGGATGGCCGCCCTGTCGGCGAGCTTCTCCGCCTCCGCCATGTCGTGCGTCGCGAGAATGATCGTGGAGCCCTGCTCCCGCAGCTCGTGTACGAGTGAGTGCAGGTCCGTGCGCGACTGGACGTCCAGCCCCGCGGTCGGCTCGTCGAGGAACACGACGGCGGGGTCGTGCGATACGGCAACGGCGAGGGCGAGCCTGCGCTGCAGACCCACGGAAAGCTTCCCGTACTGCGTCCTTCGCTTCTCCGAAAGACCAAGCCTGTCGATCAGGTCGAACCGGGGCGCCACGCCGTGATAGCTGCCGAAGAAGCGCATCGCCTCGTCGACCGTCATCGCCGCGGGAAGCGCGGACGTCTGCAGTTGGACGCCGATCTTGTCACGCAGCTTCCGAAACTGCCGCACGGGATCGATGCCCGCCACCTCCAGTGTGCCCTCGTCTGGATGGCGGATCCCCTCGAGGCTCTCCAGAGTCGTGGTCTTCCCCGAACCGTTCGGCCCGAGCAGTGCGAAGATCTCCCCCTTCTGGACGCTGAAGCTGACGTCCTTCACCGCTACCGTGCTGCCGTAGCACTTGCGCAGCTTGTGGACGCGGACCATGTCTTCACTCATTTCGTTTCCCCTTTCGTATACGTCTGGTACATGGAGAAGCTCGCAGCGGCCTCCTGGATGAGGCTGCTGATCCTGTCTTCAGAGAGCTCGATCACCTTGCCGGCGACGAGCGATGCGAGCCCGTGCACGAAGATCCAGTTCATCAGCACCATCGGGTCCTGGATGGCCGCCGCCGGCTGGTCGTCGAGATCGTAGATCCCGTTCACATCGAAAGCGTGCGGCGGGGTCGTGTTCGCGCGTGCAGATGACGGCAGGGCCTGCAGCGGGGAATCGGGGCGGTCATAGAGGAACCGAAAGAGGTTCGATTCCTCCCGTGCAAAGGACACGTATCCGATGGCCGCATTCATCAGCCCGTTGTCCGTGTACGCGCGGCGCTGGAAATCGTACATGAGCTGCGCGGCCCTCCCACGCACAGATGTCTGGATCTCCTCCATGGATCGCAGGCTCGAGTAGAGCGGCATCGTCGAGGAGCCCAGCTTGCGGGCAAGAGTCCGGGCAGTGACGAATCCCCAGCCCTTTTCCCGTGTCAGGTCGAATGCGGCTTCGACGATTTTCTGCTTCGTGAATGTCACTCTCTGCGCCATACTTGTTCCTGTTTATAAAACCTATGTTATATTAAATAACGAATGTTTTATTTTGTCAACTGGATTCCTGGATGGCTTGCATACTCGGGAGTGTTACAGCTACTTTGAGCTGGCGGAAGAACACGTGAGAGCTCACCTTCTATTTATGACGATTCTCGGTGTGCTCCTCTCGACTGCCTGTCCAGCGCAGTCCCGCTACGTGGACAGCCTGGCTGCGGTCGGAAAAGTGGCAATACCGATGGCAGAGGCGCGTACACTCGAGACCGAGATCGGCCAGCTCCTCATCGTCAACGTCGACGGGTTCGGCTGGTCGGGCCCCCGTGCCGTGAGCCCGGGGTACGAGTCACTCGTGCACGACCTGCAGATCGGCGGCGTCATTCCCCATTACGGGAGCATGAGCTATGAGAGGATCCGCGCCGCCAACCGGTCGCTCGCCACACTGACGGAGCTGCCGCTCCTCATAGCCGCGGACATCGTGAAGCTCAAGGGCTCATCGACGACAGGATCGTTCGGCGACGGCTATGTCGGCGGGTTCCTGGGCCGGTTCAAGGGGCTCCCCGATCCCGAGCTCCGGACCCTGGCTGAGCTCGACGCGTTCACCTTTGCCGCCCTCGGCATCAATGTCGCGCTGGGGCCGACGGTGGACACGAGCACGGGAGACCCGCGGACGGTGGACCGGGCGCGCATCGTTATTGCGGAGCAGCGTGCCTTCGGCCTGCAACCGGTGATCAAGCACTTCCCGTTCCTCCCCGTGGCCGCGAACCTCCACCGCGAATCCCCCGATACACGTATCCCGCCGTCCGATGCCGAGAAGCGATTCGGCGCCTTTCGGGAGCTCTCGGCAGACGCGGACATCCTCATGACGACGCATCTGTACGATTCCCTCGTCGACACATCGCTCGTCACGTTCTCCCCCATCTGGAATGCGCTGCTCCGGGAGAAGACCGGTTTCAACGGGCTGCTCATGTCCGACGGACTTTTCATGTTGAAGCACTACACCGACAGGCGTGCGTTCGCCGACGGCCCCGCAGGCGCGGAGGTGGCGAAGATCGACGAGACCGCCCTGTGGGCGTTGCGCGCCCTGCTTGCCGGTCACGACATGGTGATCGCCGAGGGTTCCGCGGCGCAGACCACGCGCATCTTCCAGGGCCTCCTCACGGTGGCATGCGGAAACACCCCGTTGGCCCGGCAGCTTCGCGGCCGGATAAACGAATCCCATGCGCGGATTGCCTCGTGGAAGCACGCAAACGAGGCAACGCTGCGCCGAACCATCGATGTCCCGAAGACGGGAATCGATGCCGTGCTGCGGCTCCTCCCCGCAGATGGAAAGCCGCTCGGCGGGTTTCACTTCGATGCGGCCCAGCTCGACCGCCTCCGTCCCCTCGTCGACTCGGCCCGAGAGTAGCTGTGNNAATCTGATATCTCAGAATCATCCAGGCGTATACGTCCTCTGCTTCATGGAGAAAGGACCTCATATGAAAACCGAAGCACAGTCGGGCAACCGTTGGCTCATTGCGGCCATGGCCACGGTTCTGATGCTCTGCCTTGGCACAGTGTACTCGTGGAGCTTCTTCCAGAGCCTCCTCGTCCATGATTTCAAGGACGTTTTCGGCTGGTCGAACGGACAGGTGGCATGGATCTTCTCCCTTGCCATCTTCTTCCTCGGCGTCACTGCCGCCTTCGGCGGCGTCCAACTCCCGAAACGCAACCCCCGCTCCATGGCAATGGTGGGTGCCGTTCTCTTCGCGCTCGGATACGTCGTGGCGGGCTTCGCCTTCCAGATCAAGTCGCTGCCGCTCCTGTACGTCGGTTACGGGCTCATCGGCGGCATAGGCCTTGGCCTCGGGTACGTCACCCCTGTCGCCGTCGTCTCGAAATGGTTCCCGGACAAGAAAGGCCTCGCCACGGGCATGGTGGTCATGGGTTTCGGGCTGGGCGCCCTGTTCATGAGCAAGATCCTCGCCCCGATCCTTCTCGGCCTCACGGGGAAGAACCTCTTCACGACCTTCCTCCTCCTGGGCGGCGTGTTCCTCGTCCTCGGCCTGGGATCGGCGGCCTTCATGAAGAACCCTCCGGCAGGCTGGCAGCCCAAGGGCTACACACCGGTGGCACGCGTGAAAGGCACCAAGGGGACGGCCGAAATTCCCGTTCGCAAGGCGCTGCTCTCCCGCAGGTTCGCCTTCATCTGGATCGTCTTCTTCTGCAACATC
>PLNO01000107.1 GCA_003141795.1 Spirochaetaceae bacterium
GGTCCCAATGGCGCCGGCAAGAGCACGCTGTTGAAGCTGCTTCTGGGTCTGGTGCAACCCGAGGCGGGCAGGGTGGAGGTTCTGGGCCGGCCCCCGGGGCGCGGAAATTGGGGGATCGGCTACGTGCCGCAGTTCCGGGCAATAGAGGCGGAGGGGACCTTGAGGACCTGGGACATCGTGCGCTTCGGGCTGGACGGCAACCGTTGGGGCCCGGGTCTGCCGAACAAGGGACGGAACGCACGGGTGGACAAAGTCCTGGAGGAGGTCGGCGCGACAGAGCTTGCCAGGGCGCCCATCGGGCGTTTGTCGGGAGGGGAACGGCAGCGGATACTCATCGCGCAGGCTCTCCTCTCCGACCCGCGGCTCCTCCTCCTGGACGAGCCCCTTGCCAGCCTGGATATCGCACATGGCCAGGAGATCGTCGCTCTGGTGAGGAGAATCTGTCGGACGCGAGGCGTCACGGTGCTGTTCGTCACCCATGACATCAATCCCCTCCTTGCCGACGTGGACCGCGTCCTGTACCTCGCCAATGGGCGGAGCGCTATCGGCACCCCGCAGGAGGTGATAACGGGGGAAACTCTCTCCCGTCTGTACGGGGCGGCCGTCGAAGTGGTCCGGGCTCTTGGCAGGGTCTTTGTCGTGGGGGCTCCGATCTGATGATCGAGCTCCTCCGCTATCCCTTCATAGTGCACGCGCTGCTGACAGGGGTGTTCGTCGCGGCGGTGGCCGGCCCCTGCGGCTACATCCTGATTTCGCGCAACCTGACCTTTGCCGGGCATGCCCTGCCGAACATCGGATTCGCAGGAGCCGCGGGTGCTGTGCTTGTCGGCGTGCAGCCCGTCTATGGGCTCCTGGCATTCTCCCTGGCCGCGGGGATCGGCGTCGGCCTCGTGGGAAACGATCTGCGGGAGCGTGACATCACGATCGGCGTCCTCATGACCCTCGCCCTGGGCGTGGGGTTTCTCTTCCTCTCCCTCTATGCAGGTTACGCCCAAAGGGTCTATGGGATCCTCTTCGGAAGCATTCTCGGCATCAGCGCTACCGAGGTGCTCGTGACGGGGGTGAGTGCGGCCGTCGTGCTCGCCGGGTTCCTCGTGCTCTATCGACCGCTCTTGTTCAGCACGTTCGACCCAGCTTCTGCAGAGGCGCAAGGCGTGCCGATCCGGCTCATTTCCGTCCTCTTCATGATCATGGTTGCCGTGACCGTTGCCATTTCGATCCAGGTGATGGGAGCGCTCCTCGTGTTTACCCTTCTGATCGGACCGGCTGCAACAGTGGCCCGCTGCGTGCGCAGGCCATTCATGGTGCTGCTCGGTTCCGCCGTTCTGGGCATCGCATACACGGTCCTGGGAATTGCGCTTGCGGCCCTGAGCGGACGGCTGCCGGTGAGCTTTTTTGTCGCCTCGCTTTCGTTTCTCGTCTACGTGCCGGTGCGCCTCGTCACCCACGGGGAGGCTTGACCCATGTTCGATCTTTTTTCCTCTGACCTTTTCCTCAGGGCGTTCGTCGGGGCGACCCTCGTGGCGCTTCTCTCAGCCCCTGTCGGCTACTTTCTCGTGCTTCGAGCCCAGGTGTTTGCCGCCGAAGCGTTCATGGATATCTGTTTCGCAGGGGCAACGGGGGCCGCGCTCGTCGGCGTGGCGCCGCTCTTCGGCATGGTCCTCTTTTCCCTTTTCTCCGCCGCAGGCCTGGGCGCCTTTGGCGGCCGTGCCAGGGGTCGAAGCGTCGAGGTGGGCATGGTCCTCTCCTTTGCGCTGGGGCTCGGAGTTCTCTTCCTGAACGTAGGGACTCGTGGCAGTGCCTTCCATTCCACGGCCGGAGTCGGGATTCTCTTCGGATCGCTCATGAGCGTGCAGTGGGTGGACATACAACGCATGCTGGTTTTTGGCGGACTTTCGTTGGCGGTCCTGGCGGTCATGTTCCGTCCCCTCCTGTTCTCCACGATCGATCCTGACGTGGCCCGGGCACGCGGCATTCCTGTCCAGGGGCTCTCCGTCGCCTTTCTCATCGTGCTCGCCCTTGCCGCGGCATCCTGCACGCTCGTCGTGGGGGTGTTGCTCGCGGCCGCCCTGCTCATCGCGCCTGCCGCCGCTGCCGTCAGGCTGACGCACAGGCCCCTTTCCGCGCTGCTCCTGGCGATGGCGTTCAGCCTTTTCGTGGCGTGGGGCGGGCTCTTTCTCACTTTTGCCAGCACGTGGCGTCATCCGCCGGCAGGCTTCTCTTTTTCCGTTCTGGCGGCTCTTGTCTACGGCGTTTCCCTGATCGTGGGGGCCATTCACCGCGGGGGCCGTCTCCCTTCGACGCACGACCTGAATCGGGAGGTTTCGGAGGGAGGACCACAGTGGTAAGCTGTGAGAAAATCGGCTATGATCCGCCCACAGGTAGCGGGTACATGGACGTCAAGGAACGGGTCACTTCAGCTTTCAGCCAATTCAGCGAGCGCTCTACCCGTCCGCGTCAAATCATCGCCGAAGGCTTGATCCACCTGGGGGAGACGGGAGAGGCTTTTTCCGCCGACGATCTGCTCTCCAGGCTGAGAAAGTCCGATCCGCGGATCGGCCGTGCCACAGTCTACCGTTCCGTCGAAAAGCTCGTTCGCATGAAGGTCCTGGATCGCATCGATTTTGCCGACGGGTCGCACTATTTCCGCATGTGCGGGAGCGACGAACACCATCATCACCTCGCCTGCACGAAATGCCACAGGATCGTCGATCTTCACGTGTGCCTTGACAATGACCAGATGAAGGAGATCGGCAGGCGGGAGCAGTTTCGCATCGACGATCATTCCATTACGATTTTCGGGCTGTGTAAAAACTGCCGATCTCGATAAGTATGTGCAATCGCATGACGCTCCGACTCGGGTTTCTGCTGATCATTGTGGCCATTGCCGTTCCGGTTGGCGCAGGCGCTGCCGGCAAACGCATGTCGCAAAACTTCACCGTGTCTGCTGACGAGTTGAAGCAGATGACCGCCATGCTCCCCCGGGACCTTCAGGCGGGGATCCTTGCTTCGCCGGAGCGCTTTCTCTCCCGTGTCGCCCGGGTTCTCGACGAGCCCGCGGACCTGCTCGTCCTGGTCGACAAGAAGCATCCGCTTCCGGACGGCTACGCCCCGCCCGACCTCGTTCTCCTCAAGGACTACGGGCTCACCGTGTCGCTTCAAAGCCACAAGGTGAGGCGGGTCATCATCCCCGACCTCCTGCGCATGGAGAAGGCCGCGCGTGCGGAAGGCATCACGCTCGTCTTCTCCTCGAGCTACCGCTCGTACGAGTATCAGGTCACCGTCTACGACCGGGAAGTGAAGCTCTACGGCCAGGATGCCGCGGACCGGGAGTCGGCCCGGCCCGGCACGTCGCAGCACCAGCTGGGAACCGCGATCGACTTCGGGTCGATCACCGACGCATTTGCCGGTACCCGTGCGGGCAAATGGCTTGCCGCGCATGCCGAGGAGTACGGCTTCTCCCTCTCCTTCCCCGAGGGGTACGAGGAGGTGACGGGGTACCGTCACGAGAGCTGGCATTACCGCTATATAACACCCGCGGGGACAGCCCTGCAGAAAAGCTACTTCGGGGACATCCAGCAGTACATGCTGGAGTTTCTCGACGCCAACCGCGCCGCGCTCGACGCCAAGCGCGTGCGCTAGATCTGGGCGAGAAAGAAAACCAGACCGAAGAGGAAGAGCAGCGCGGCGCCGCCGATCTCGATGACACGCCGTGGCACCGCGTTTTCCTCTGCATGGCCGTGGGCAAGCGCCTTGACAGCGCCGCGTTTGGCGAGGATCACGATGACTCCCGTCAAGCTGATCGTCGCCCCCATGCCGACCGAGATCGCCACCACCGACAGGATGCTCACGCCGAGCATGTTCAACGAAAGCGCGAAGAGGATGATCGCCACGGCGCCGGGACAGGGGATGACGCCGGCGGGAATTGCGATGCCGACGAGGTTGCGCAGGGATATGTCACGGGGACGGGTGGTCTCCGCGCGGTCCTCCTCGTGGTGATCCTCGCCTCCGTGGTGGTGACCGAAATGGTGATGATGGCCCTTTCCCCGGATCCTTCCCACGAGGATGAACGCCCCGATGACGGTGATGACAGCGAAGGTGACGAGCTGGATCCAGTGGTTGGCCTGCTCGATGCCCGTGGAGAACAGCCCGCGGATGATGTAGTAGAGGATGAGCACCACGGCAAGAGCTGCCAGGGCGTGCACGATGGCGATGAGATAGCCGACGATGAGGCTGTGGCGGATCTTCGCGTTGTTGGCCAGGAAGTACGAGGAGACGATCGTCTTCCCGTGCCCCGGTCCGGCGGCGTGGAACATGCCATAGGCCAGCGACACGAGCATCACGAACAGGAAGCCGCCCACCGATCGCGAGCCCTGGAGGGAGCGCGTGATGGCGGAGAGGCTCGCATTGAGCGTCCTCTGGATCGGCGCCATGGCATTGGCGAAGAACGCCGACACCCCCGTGGTCATCTCGTGGAGCGCTCCGGATTTCGGCTTGGCCCCCTTTGCCGTGAAGGGATTGGGGACCTCCTGTGCAAAAGCCGCGGAGACGACGAAGAACAACACGACAACGGCGGCGAATCGCCTCATTGCTTCTCCTTGAATCTGATGACGAGCTGGTCCGGCATGTACTGGCCGGGCCATTCCGGTTTCACCTGAGTTTTCTGCACCGACAGCTGGCAGGAGACGTCGTCACCGGCTTTCACCGCGACGGCATCCGTGTGCAGGATGTCGAATGCGACGTAGTAGGAGTCGTCGTACACCGTGGCGAGCACGGTCTGCTCCGCCTGCTGGACGGGAACGTTCAACGGCACGAAAAAGGAGTACACGAGGGATTTGCCACCCGTCTCACTCGGCGTGAACTGTTCGATCTTGAACTCCCTCACCGGCTTCTTGCCGATCCAGAACGCGACGAAGTAGTGGTAGTTGGCGAGGTTGTCGAACGCCCCTTCCTTGACGGCGCGGCCCTGGGCCGGGGTGAGCTTCCCCGTGCGCTGCGGGTCGTAGTCGGCGAGGATCATGTTGGAAAACATGTCGTCGAACGTCCACTGGAAGGAAATGCCCAGCAGCATGCCCTTGTCGAAGACGACGGTCATGCGGTCGGCGATGAATACATGGGGGTGAGCCGCAATGGGAAGGGCGGCCACGAGAAAGAGCGTCACCGCAAGGGGGAGGAACCGTCTCACAGACCCGCCCCGGCGCCGAAGCCGAAGGATGCCCGCAGGTATGCGTCGAGGGCCCGCGCGCTGGCAAGGAGATNNTCTTCCGGCGTAATGGCGACGGGGGTGCCTTCCTCCGCGAAGCGCTTGATGAAGCGGTCGAAGTACGAAACAGCCATGCCGAGAGGCTGCTGCATGAGATAGGCCTGGAACTCGTTCACGGCAAGGTACCTGTCACTCCCATCGTATCCGAGCGAATCGAGAAACGTCGCGTAGAAGCTTCTCTCACCGTCCGGCAGAGAATCCCACAGGCGGAAGCAGACATCGCGATACGCGGCGGACGAGAAGAAGATCCCGTGGAAAGACTCGTGAGTCAAGAGGTATCTCCTCTCGATTGCCGAAGAGGAGTGCGTCACGGAGAGGACGCCGCCGCTTCCCGGCGCGTACAGCCCGCCCTGTTCGGAAATGACCCCCTGCGCGAGGGCCAGGCGTCGCAGGGCAAGCTCCTCCGCGGTCAGGGGGAAACGTGCCGACGCCGCGGCATTGAAAAAGGAGGCCAGGCCGTCGGGTCCGTAGTCATGCGCGTTCCACCCGTGCCGTCCCTCGAGCTGGGCATCGGTGAGAAGGGTTCCCCGGAATCCCCGCTTTTCGACGAAATAGGCGAGCCGCGCAAACATGCGATCCTGTTGGAGGAAGCCACGAAGGTCCAGGATGAGGACGTCGGGAAAGGCGTTCCACCTGTACACCTCCAGAGCGGGCTGGCGCCACGTCGCCATGCCCGCCGCGAGGATCTGGGACAGCGATGCGCTGACGGGGTCGATTGTTTCCAGCCCGAGATCATTGCCTGCTGCGAAGGAAGGGCTGCCGAGCGCAAGAATGGCTGCAAGGATCGTGACACACGGAGAGAAGCGAAATCTGCGAATGCTCACCTCTCTCATTTACGGCGCAGCTCTCCGATTCCTCCACTCGCGCCGGTCTCCCTAACAGTATATTATAACAAGAGTCGATCCAGAGGAGAAAGCCTGTGAGCAGCTTGCCGCGGCCCGATACCCGGATACTCGTTGTCGACGACGAAGAGCAGATACTCCATCTCCTCTCGGATTTTCTGCAGCAGGAGGGATTCAAAGTTGAAACCCTCTCAAGCGGCCACCGCGCCATTGAATGGGTGGAGAAGAACAGATTCGATATCCTCATCCTGGACCTGAAAATGCCCGAGATCGACGGCCTGGAGGTGCTTCGCCGGATCAGGGCCATCGACGAGAACCTCTCCGTCATCATCATGACCGGCTACGGGACCATGGAAACCGCCGTGCATGCGATGAAGCTGGGCGCCGACGACTACCTCCTCAAGCCCCTGGAGCTTTCGGTCCTGAACCTCGCGATCATCCGCACGCTGCGACAGCGTGAGCTCTTGATGGAGAGCACGCTGCTGAGGGAGCGGGTCGCGTCGCTGGGCAGCTCCCACGGAATCCTCGCGCGCAGCAAGCCGATGATCGACATCATGGCGCTGGCGGCAAAGATCGCGCCGCTTCGCAGCACGGTCCTCATCCAGGGGGAGAGCGGCACGGGAAAAGAGCTGCTCGCGCGGGCGA
Source organism: Spirochaetaceae bacterium (assembly GCA_003141795.1). Next base: position 6,751 of record PLNO01000107.1, read on the forward strand.
TACACGCAGGGAGTCCGCGTGCGGACAGGCCCTTCGTCGCGTTCAACTGCGGCGTCATACCCTTGAGCCTCCTGGAGAGCGAGCTCTTCGGGCACGAGCGGGGCGCCTTCACCGGCGCGGAAACCCGCAAAATCGGGTACTTCGAGGCCGCGGAGGGGGGCACGGTATTCCTCGACGAGGTGAGCGAGACATCCCTCGATTTCCAGGTGAAGCTGCTGCGTGTTCTCCAGGAGCGCGTATTCCGCAGGGTCGGTGGCACGGAGGAGATTCCCACCGACGTGCGGATCATCGTTTCGACGAACAGGGACCTGGAAGAGGAGGTGCGGCTGGGCAGGTTCCGCCGGGACCTGTACTACAGGCTGAACGTCATCATCCTCAGGGTTCCGCCGCTGCGACATCGCCCGGACGACATATCCTTGCTCGCCCGCCATTTCCTCGGCAAATACGCGGGAGAGTTCGGAAAGAAGGTGACGGGGATCTCCACCGCCGCGATGGAGAAGCTCCTCTCCCACTCGTGGCCAGGAAACGTCCGGGAGCTGGAAAACACGATCGAGCGTGCCGTTGCCGTTGCGGAAGACGAGGAGATCGGCGTCCAGGACATGATGACCTTCAGCGCGTCCGCCGAAGAGAAGGGCTTCGATCCGTCGCTCCCGCTGCCCCGCTACGTCGTTGCCAGGGAGGGATTCGAGCGTTCCTACCTTTCGGCGCTCCTTGGCGCAGCGCAGGGAAACGTCACCGAGGCTGCGCGCATTGCGGGCCTCGCGCGTCAGAATCTCTACCAGAAGATGAACAAGCTCGGGATCGTGAATGAGGGGAAAAAGGACGGCGAATCCGAAGTCTCTGTCAATGAAAGATGACACCGTCATGATATGGTGTCGATTCTTACGGCTGCTGTTCTAGACCGATTTCTGGTTTCTCATTCCCGTATTCCAATTTATTTCTATATAGACAAATACATCACGTCCCTATTTGCATTTTTTTTCACGGATGGCATGCTACGTGCATATACCCCCCGTACGAGGAAGAGACAATGGGGAAAGTCGATCATTTGGAGCTTACATTTATAGACGAGCCGAAGTCCCAGCGGTCGGGTAGAGCGATGTCTCTCGCTGCGGCGCGATGGGCCGCGCTCGGCATCGCTATGGCAGGGGCGACAGGGCTCACAGGGTGGCTGGCTGACCTCATACTTTTCGCGCAGCCCTCATTGGGAATTTCCCCGATGTCCTTCATCACAGCTTCCCTCTTCTGCCTTCTTGCCACAGCCCTTGCGCTCCACACGCTCCCTCCTTCGCTAGCGCGACGATGGGCTGTCGCGCTCATCGCGGCGATGGTATTCGGAATCGCCGTATGGACCCTCGCCGTCTACGCCTTCGGGGGCACCCTGCCGTTTGACTCCTGGCTCATGGACCGTCGGGCTGCGGCAGGGCTCACCCGCCGCCTCAACCGCATGTCGCCGGTCTCTACCATTTGTTTCACGTTCTTCAGTGCCAGCCTGCTCCTCGAGACCTCCCCCCGTCTCCGCGGAAGCGTCCTTGTCCAGATGCTGTCGATCGGCGGGCTCCTCTTCGCCCTGGTTTCCCTCATCGGGTACGTGTACAGCATCGCGGCGCTTGTTTCGCCCAGCGTGTACAAGCCGATCGCCCCGCAATCTGCCGTGGCGTTCGTCCTGTGCTCCGTTTGCCTCCTGCTTTCCAGCCCCGACCGCGGTGTCATGCGCATTGCGCTGAGCGGGGAGCTCGGGGGCATTCTTGCCCGCAGGCTGCTCGCCTTCGTTTTCCTCCTGCCCCTCGTCCTCGGCGGCATCGCCTCGGCGGGGCTCCGCCTGGGCTTCCTCACGGCACCGACCTCGATCTTCTTTCTCACGGCGACGACGGACCTGAGCCTTGCGGGACTCCTCTTCTTCAATGCATTCACCATCAATCGATCGGAGCAGCGGAGGAGGACCGCGCAGAGCTCCCTCACAGAGTCGGAGCGGGCCTACCGGACGCTGTTCGAATCCGCCGCCGATCCGATCTTCATCGTGGATGCGGAGCTGCTCGTGAGGGAGGCGAATGCGGCTGCCGCCTCCTGCCTGGGCAGGCCCGTCGCCGAGCTGAATGGCCATCCTGTCACGGAGCTCACCTCCCTCTGCGCGCCGGAAATGACCCGCGAGCTGCGGGCAACATTTTCGACGGGGCATGCCGCCTTCGAGTCCTGCGGCAGCAGGCCGGACGGCAGTGCCGTCCCGCTGGAAATCAATGCGCGCCTCGTCGAGTTCCGTGGGATGCCCGTCGTGCTGATGATCGCGCGCGATCTGAGCGAGAGGCGGCGCGCCGAGAAAACCCTGGCAGAGAAGGAAGGGCTTCTGCAGCAGGCGCAGAAGATGGAGGCNNACGACTTCAACAATCTGCTCACGGTCATCATGGGCTACTCGGAGCTCCTCCTGGGCAAGCTCCCCCCCGAGCACGAAGCACGCGCTGATGCATTCCAGATCAAGGTGTGTGCGGCCCGCGCCGCGTCCCTGACCCGCCAGCTCCTGTCCTTCAGCAGACGCCAGCCCTCCTCCCCGCGATGCATCGAGCTGAACGGCGTGGTGGAGGAGATGACCCCGTTGCTGCGAAGGCTCATCGGAGAGCAGGTGCGGCTCGACGTACGCCTGCTCTCCGGCAATTCCCGCATCCGCATCGACCCGAATCAGCTCGAGCAGATCGTCATCAATCTCGCCGTAAACGCCCGGGACGCGATGCCCGNNTTCGAGCCCTTCTTCACGACAAAGCCCGAAGAGCAGGGGACGGGACTGGGCCTTTCGACTGTCTACGGAATCGTCACGCAGAACGAAGGGGCGATCGGGGTACAGACCTCGCCGCTCACGGGAACCTCCATGCGCGTTCTCTTTCCGCTGATGCCCGCGGACGATGGGGATGTGCCGCAGCCGCACGCGGTTCAACTGCCCCTCGTGACGAGGTCGGGCACGATCCTCCTCATCGAAGACGAGGCGGCGGTTCGCGACTATCTCGCCGCGGGCCTGCGCAGGGTCGGCTACAGCGTCCTCGAAGCCGACCGGGGCGAGAGCGCTCTTTCGATCGTGAGGACCTACGGCGGGGGGATCGACGCCGTGATCTCCGACGTGGTCATGCCGGGCATCAGCGGCAAGTCTCTCGCCGAGCAGCTGATCCGCCTTCTCCCTGACGCCCAGATACTNNCATGTCGGGGTACGACGAGGGCGGGACCGGGGAGATCAATTCGCTGTGCGGACGATTCGACCTGATAACAAAACCATTCACGGCTTCGGATCTCGTGGAAAAGCTCGGGGAGCGTCGCTCCCTTGCGGAAATCAGAGGAGGATGATCATGCTCAAGAATTTGAAGTTCGGGCTCAAAATCGGAGGAGGTTTCGCGCTCGTGCTGCTTCTGTTGGGGTTCGTCGCGGCCATGGGCTACATCGGGTTCCGCCAGGTGGAGCAGAAGGCCGGGGGCGTCAAAGCGGCGAAGGACGTCAGCATCGCCATACTCGAGGCGCGACGTGAAGAGAAGAACTTCATCATACGCGGCGGACAGGACTACATCGACAAGGTTGCCGGCGCGGTCAAAGACCTCCGTGCATCATCGACGATGCTGCAGGGAAGCAATCTCGGCGCGGTGGAAGCGACCGAGGTGAAGGACATCGTGCAGGCGACGCAGGACTACGAGACGGCGTTCGCCTCCTACGTGACGGCCTGGACCTCCGTGAACGACACGATGACGCGCATGAAGATCGTCGGCGCGGAGCTCCTGGGCTCCCTCGCAATGGCGGGCGGGCAGGTGAATGAAGATTTTCTCAAGGTGCGCATCGACGGCGTCTATTTTCTCAAGGATCGCACCGAGGAGAGCGGGAAGGCATTCAGCGACTCCCTGGTACGCTTTGAGCCCGTCCTGATGCGCTGGACGCAGACGACGAAGAAGGGCGGTGACGCTCAGAAAGTCACGGACGCCTATAGCGAATACATGAAGGCGGGTGCCACGCTGAGCTCCCTGTTCAAGCAACAGGCGGACCTCGACACCGCGCTCGTCAATGCGGGCAGGGTGGTCATCGACAATTCGGTCAAGGCGGAGAAGCAATTCGACGATGAAATGAGCGCGATGGCCTCGCTTGCAACCCTCCTCATCCTGGCATCCGCCGGGTTCGCACTCCTCCTGGGCATCGTGATCGCCGTGTTCCTTACCCGGGGAATCACGCGCCCGGTGAAAAAGGCGGTGGAGTTCGCCGCAAGCCTCTCATCGTGCGATTTCACCGGCCGCTTAGACCTGGACCAGAAGGACGAGATGGGGGTGCTCGCGTCGAGCCTCAATGACATCTCCGTGCGGATCCGGGCCATGTGTACGACGATCCAGGACAGCGCCGAGCAGGTGGCGGCATCGAGCGAGCAGATCGCGGCAAGCTCCCAGACCCTCGCCACCGGCGCGCAGAGTCAGGCTTCGGCGCTCGAAGAGACGAGCGCAGCCGTTGAAGAGCTTACCGCCTCCATCGAGCAGGTCGCCGAGCACGCCCAGTCGCAGGCAGCCTCGGGGGAGCAGGGATCGAGCGCCATGGCCCAGGTGCGCACGTCCATCGACGGCATCGCGAAGAGCCTCACGGGAATTGCGGACCTCGCCTCGACGTCCGTGCAAAAATCGATCGAAGGCGCACAGGCCGTGCAGAAGGTCGTTGAAGCCATCGAGCACATCTCCAACGGATCGGAGAAGATCGCCGGCATCGTGACGGTGATCTCCGACATCGCCGATCAGACCAACCTCCTGGCGCTCAATGCCTCCATCGAGGCCGCGAGGGCGGGAGAGCACGGACGGGGCTTCGCCGTCGTCGCCGAAGAGGTGAGCAAGCTCGCCGACCGCAGCGCCTCCTCGACCAAGGAGATCGAAGCGCTCATCAAGGAGAGCGTGCGCAGCGTCACCCAGGGCGTGCAGATCGCGCAGGGGTCGCATGCGGCCATGGAGGATATCCGCGAGGGCTCCCAGCAGGTCAAGGCGATGATCGTGGACCTCTCCGCCGCCATGTCCCAGCAGGTCACGGCGCTGAAGGAGCTGGTCTCCGCCATCGAGAGCATCAGCGAGATGAGTCAGAGCATCTCCGCGGCAACCGAGGAGCAGACGACGAACG
>PLNO01000343.1 GCA_003141795.1 Spirochaetaceae bacterium
AGGAAACCGCCCCGGAGACTTCAGCAGACCATATCCCCGGCTCGGGGTTGAGCACAGCCCTCATGGAGCCCCAGCTCGTCCGCTGAATCAGGACATTCGCATCTCCCGCCGCAATGCGCGCGCCTGAGGGGGAGACGGCAACGAGCTGCGGATCTCCCTCCGCCACGCCCAGAACGAACGTGATGCGCTCGACGTTGCCCACGGTGACCTGGGTAGCCGGGGCGGCAATATCCCGCACGGCGGCAAGAGACTTTGCGCTGCTCGTAGCAGCGGCCTTTGCCGTTCCAGGAACGGTGAATTGATAGACCTCAGTAGCGGCAGCGGTGGCGAGCTTGTCCAGCCGCACGACTCTGCCTGATATGCTGCTGCCGGCGGTTGGCGTCGCCGCGGCAGCTGTGGCGGTGGAGGTAACCGATGGAGCTGCCGCCATGCCTTTTGCGGCAAAAGTGCTCGATACCGCCATCATCGGTTTCACGAGCGTAAACTGGCTCACATTGCCAAGAACCGGCGTGCCATTGTTGGGCAGGAAGATCCCCGTGCTGCCGATGATCGGCAGGTCGATCCAGCCCTTGAATCCGTCCTGGCCCGATGAGAAGTGCCCGAACTCCGCGTTCACGGGGGGAAGGAACCAGTCAGAGTCAGGGATCACGACGTGCCAATATCCCCAGAACCAGAACCAGTAATCGACGATGAACCCCGTGGGGATACCGAACTGAACCGAACCGGCTCCCGCCACACGGGAGTCACCGATCCACAGCTCCACCTGGCCGCGCACGAACCGCAGCTCGATCTTCACCTTCCCGTAGAAGCCCCGCGCATTGAATGCCGCAATGAGATCGGCGTTGAAGTAACCGCTGAGAACCGCAACGTTTCCTTCGAATGCCCACGTCCAGTTCGTGACGTCCACCCATACGTCCATCTTGCCCTTGACCGTTGCTCCTCCAAATGCGTCACCGATGGCGATGCCCAACTGCAGCCTCGTGCCTGGATTGGGGAAGAGATACTTCGTCTCCGTCGGTACCTCGTCGGGAGGTCCGAAAGCGATGCCTCCCCGAATGCCGTTGAGATAGAGCCCCGTTGTCGCAAGAGGCAGGCCCAATCCTGACACCTCGTAGCTGAAGAATGCCCGCTTCAGTCCGATGGGATACGTCGGCGATTGATTCGTGAAACTCACCGTGGCCTCGAACGTACCGGCGCCGGGGACGAATGCCGAGCCTCCTCCTTCTATAAAATAGGCTGACCCGTCGATGGAGAAGTTCACGTGGATGTTCTTGAAGCCGAGCCCGCCCGCGATCGTGAAGTCGGGGATGGCAAAAGCTCCGCCCGTGAAGACCAGGCCGCTCGGATTCACCTTCACTCCGTTCACGGCGAGGGAAGCATTGCCAAGGAAGTCGGGCAGCCCGAGTTTCGCCTGGGAGAAGGTGATCTGCTGATTGGGAACGTCCAGAGACGGATTGACCAGGGCAAGGGTGAACCCGGCGATGTCGATGTCGATCTCCGGGATCACGAAATTGCCGTGGAAATTGCCCGCTGAATCCCAGCCCGCGTTCTCCACCCCCACCACCTTGCTGCCCATGTTGGCAGGCAGGGTGACAAGGAGTGATCCGATGCTGATTCCCGTCGGCTGGAACATGAGGTCGGTAAGATTGGCAGTGAATCCTGCAAGGCTGAACTGCGCGGATGCGATGCCGGCGCTGATGGCCGTGATCTGACCATTCCAGGTCATCTGCAAGTCATCCAGAGCGATCACCATGCCCGCCAGCCCCTCGGGGAAGCTCAGCGGGAGGGTGAGCGTCCCCTTCAGCTCGAATCCGGACTGGCTCAAGGCCAAAGTGGTAAATGAGCCCTTGATACCCGCAAAGAGGTCGAAGTCGATGTTCGACGTGACCCCGGCGGTGAACGCAAGGAGCCCTCTCTGTGAGGAGATGTCGAGCTTCGTGACGGAAAGCGTGAGGCCCGCCAAACCCTGTGGCAATGACGAGGGCAGGACGATGCTGCCTGTCACGCTGAAGATGAAGTCGGAGCTCCCGTTCGCCGTGACGTGCACGGCGCCGTTCTGCAGAGAGAAAGCGTCAAAAACGGGGACATTGATGCCGCTCGCGGCGATGTCCACCTGCTGTATGGTCCCCGATGAATCGACAGTGAACGTGTTGATGTGAATGGGCAGTCCGCCGAGTCCCTTGGGGAAGGAATCGGGAAGGATCACGTCGCCGCTCACCGATATGAGCATGTTCGACGAGCCGGACTTGACGAAGGTCACGGTGCCGTTTCGAACGGCAAGCGTATCGAAGAGCTTCTGATCGGGGAAAGCGACGTTTGCATTGAGGTCCCTGAGGGAGCCGGCGGAATCGAAGACGAGGGTGTTGATTGAAGCAACAGTGCCCGCAAGCCCCGTGGGGAACGTGGAGGAGAGCACCAGGGAGCCGCTGATGGTGAAGACCACCGATCCACTCACGCTTTCATACGTGGCGCCGAGGTTCGCGTCCTTCAGGTCGATGCCGGCAAAGAGGGGTTGCTCGCCTGGCAAGGCAAGGCTCGCCCCGAATGCGCTGATCGTTCCGCTGGACAAATTGATGGTGAATGCCTGGATCACGACGGATCGTCCGGCAAGAACGGCAGGCAGGGACGAGGGCAGAACGATGGCGCCGGTGACGCTTGCCACCACGCCGCCAGTGGACTGGTCGAGATGCATCCCGATCACGGCATTTTCAATGTGGGTCGAGTTGAAAAGGTCAAAGGAAAGCGGATCCGATTGTGCCGCGAAGGCAGTCACACTCCACGTGGACGTGTCGAGGGTGAACGCGCTCAAGTGTACGGACTGGCCGGCAATTCCTGCCGGGAACGCGGACATGAACTGGACGTCACCCGTAACGGAAAGGAGCAGGCCGCCTGTCTGCTTGGAGAAGCTGATCGCGGAATTGCTCAAGTACAGAGTATCCCAGAGACTTCCCTCGATTCCGGAAAGTCCGCCCGCGACATTCCCGACGTTGCCGTCATGGCTGATCTGGAACTCGGAGACCGTGATGGTCTTGCCACGGATCGGCTCCGGCATGCTTGCCGTATCGGGGAGCGTCACCCGGCCGCTGAAGTCCATGTCGAAGGTGCTCGAGATGGTGATCTTGTCGAGGTAGAAGGAGAGCCCGAAAGCCTCGGCCTGGACTCCGTCGATGGTGACATTGTCGAAGGTGAATGCCGCGGTCAGCGGGTTGATCTTCACTCCGCTGATCGAGGCGTCGGCGATTCCCATGCCCGGCGGGAACTTGAGAGTCCCCTTGTTGATGGTGAACCAGTATGTGCCGGTTACCGCCTCCTTCTGTATTCCGATCGTGTCTACGTCCACGGTCCACGAATCGCCCAGGGCGAACTCCAGCGTGCCCTGGAGGCTCACGTCGAAGCTCTGCACCACGCCGGCGGTCGTCACTTTGAAATCGCTGATCTTGATGGTCTTTCCGGCAAGGCCCGTTACAAAGGTGTCGGGAAGCGTGATGCTGCCTTCAAAGGAGATCACGTTGTTGGCAAAGCCGATGTTGTCGATCGCGAACGTGTAACCCCACATCTGGAACGGATCGAACCCGAGCCCTCCGAGCTGGAAGTTGCCGTTCGAATCGATGCTGAAGTTGTAGAGGTGGATCTGCTTTCCGTCCATTTCTGGAGGAAGCGTGAGCTGTGCCTCTCCGATGGAAAGCACTCCGGCGTCGAACTTGATGTTGCGGAAGAGGAAATCGAAGTTCTCCACGCTGAAGGCGAACTCGGGCACCGCCGCATCGGTGGAGACAGTGCCGTCCGGGTGGAGGGTGAGCTGGTCGAAATAGATGCTGAACCCTCCGAGATTTTCCGGAAGCGTGATGAAGCAGGCAAGGTTCACGCCGCTCTTGGTGAGCTGAATCTGCGTGACACCGATGTTTCCGCCGAAGAGCGGGATCGTGAATCCCTCCAGGTTGGCCCCGCCGGCCTTGATGCCGCCGTCGGGGTAGAAGGAGAGCGAGGGGAAGCTGAGCCGGATGCCGAGCGAAGGAACGTCGGCATAGCTATTCTCGACGGTGAGGCCGTCGGCGTCGAACGAATAGCCGTGCGCCTCGACCTTCCAACCGCCTATTGAGTAGTTGACGGGCGCGTCCTTTGACTGCGTCTGCACCGTGCCATCTGACGAGAGGAGGATCTCTCCCGTGTCGTACCCCGCCACTGCCGTATCGCCCAATCCGTCGGGGAAGTGGATGCTCCCGCCCAGTCGCAGGCCGTCGGAGGCAAAGGTGTAGGACGTCGCATCGACGAGGAAGCCGTTCTCCGCAAGGAACTGAACCGTATCCCCGCCCGAGCCGCTGGAGAGCACCTGGCCGCTTGAATCCAGAACGATGTCCGGCACCACCAACTGGCCATCGCCCATGGTGGAATAGAGAGGTACCGCGCCCGTCCCCACCAGGAGGGAGGAGCCCTGTACGGAGAGAGCGGTGAGGAGCACTTTCCACCCGAAGATGCGAACGTAGAAAGAGTCGGTGGCGCTGCCGGAGCTCGAGGTTCCGTCTGAGAGAAGGGAAAACTGTGGGAACGTGATATCCCGGTTTCCGAAGTCTGCCGGCAGGGAGAGGGTCGCCGTTGCCGTGACGCCGAGATCGCTCAAGGCAAGACTGGCAAGCGAGTAGCTCCACCCGTTCTCGTTCCAGCTCACGCTTTCGGCGTACGTGCCCGACGTCACCACGCCAAGACCGCTCACCTTCAAGCCCACGAAGTCAAGCTCGGAGACGGAGGCTGATGCGGAGAGAACCACGTGAACGGTCGGAAATGTGACGGTTGCACCGTCGAATATCCCGCTATTTCCCTGCGCAGCATAGCCATGCGCATTGATCGTGAACGGGTCCTGCCGTGCATCGCTCAACCCGAGCGTGCCGTCGCTTGCAAGTTGCATGTTGGAGAAGCCAATCGAGCCACCGCCGAGCCCTTGAGGGAGTACGACGCTGAACTGAGAGGCGAAGAGCCCTGTCGCATTCATCTCAATGCCGGTCACGGACACAGCCGTGCCGTAGGCGGGTACGAAGGAGAATGCGTCGTTCCCCTGCCCTGCCTGGGTCACGGAATAGTCGCTCAACCGGACGCCGAGGCCTTTCAGGGAATGAGCACCTCCACCGAACTGGACGGGGAAGCCGCTCACCGTTGCATCGGTGAGCACGACGCTGTCCGCCGTCAGTTGTGCGTTCTGGGAGCTGACGGTGTATCCGTGAAGACTGAAGGAGAACGATCCCTGCAATGAAACGGGGAGATCCCATGCCGCGCCGTCGGAGGTGAGGCGTAACCCGTCAAAGCCGATCTGGTTGCCGGAGGCGGTCTGCACGGAGCCCTGCGTGACCACGAGATTCGTTCCCTGGAAATCAGCCTTGGTCACCGTGAATACGTTGCCGGACGCATCGATGAAGGAGAAGCTTCCCATGGCGAAATCAGCGCCCTCGACCACCTTCCCGTCGCTGTCGACGGAGAAGTTGCGCACGGCAACGGTGGCTGGTGTATAGCCGGATGGCAGCGCGAGCTGGGCCTCCAGGATGACGAGCTGGTTTCCCCGCACCTGGGCATTGCTCACGGCGAAGGTGGAGCCGCTCAGGGTCAAGGAGAATCCGGTCGTGACCTGTGCCTGCGCGATCACGTGATCGGTGGTGAGAAGTACATTGGACACGGGAATGCTTCGATGCGTTCCCGACGCGTCCGTGACGGAGGCGTCGATGCTGAAGTTGTTGAAGAGATCGGTGGAATCGATCGTTGCGCTGCTGAGCTGCCAGTAGGAATCACTGAGCCGGCTCGTCGTGACGTCGCCGAGGATCCAGCCCGCGGCCAGATCCGGCTCTCCACCGGACACTGAGGAGACGCGATGGAACGTGGGCAGGGAGAATGCGGGCACCACGTTCAGCGACGAGCTTGAAAACTGAACGAGCGGCGGGAAGGTCAGGTCCACGTTCGAGTAGTCGAGCTGCGCGCCCTGGGACGTCCCGCTCCGCGTCACCTGTGTGGTGTACGTTGCCGTGGCAAAGCTCAGGCCCGTGCCGGAATCCAATGCAAGGCCTGCGGCGTTGATCGCAAAGCCTTGAACGGAGAGGGAGAACGAACGAGCATCACTGGTCGACGCCGTGAGAACGTCACCGGCTGCGTCGAACTCGACGGCATCGAGGTGGATGTCCCCTGCCGTGGCATTCTGGCTTGTTTCAACGAGCGACACATCGACCGGTGCGTGCAGATACGCGTCGAACCCCTGACCGCTGAGCTGGCGGGTCCCATAGATGCGGTACCCATTGATGCTTTCGGAGAAAGGTACAGAAGCCGTGGACGGAAGTGTCGTTCCGTCGAGGGAGAAAGTCTGCGTGTATAGCGCCGTGTTTCCCGCTCCATCGGCCACGCGGAAAGTGGCGAGGTAGACTGCGCCTGTGGACAACCCCTCGAACGTGAGGGAGCGTGTCGCGTCGGCCATTACCTGCCAGTTGCTGATGACGGCAGGCGTACCCAGCGACAGATCGATCGTGGAGAGTTGAACAGAGACCTGGGGTGCACCCTCAGATCCCTCATTGTCGTCGTGAGGATCTCCCCAGCTCACGGCGGCCGCCTTCTCTGCCGCCCTGCTCGTGTCGACGCCCGTGCTGCCCGTCCCGGAGGGGAGCGTGCCGAGCGTGGGCCTCACCGTGTCGTAATGCAACGACACCTCGTCGAACTGCCGGTTTCCCGCGTAGTCTTCCGCGCAAAGCGCGAACCATGCCGCACCCGTTGTCTGGCTCAACACATCCTTCAAGTCAACGCCGATCTGGGAGGACGTCGTGCTCGTCCAGGTCGACAGATCGAAAAGCGCAGCGTCGGCCGGGGTCGGCGGCAGTGCAATCTGCGTGCGGGAAATCGTGTAATAGAACGTCTTCACGCCCGTCATGTCCGCCGGCTGCTGCCAGAGGAACGTCTCGCGCGACGACGGGTACCAGACCTCGGGATTGCTGTGGGAGCTCGCGATCGCCGTCAGATGCTCCGGAGGGCTCGTGTCGATGCGGAACTGGTAGGGTACCGATTGATCACTCTCGATACCGTTTCCTCCGACGGCCGATACGACCAGGGTGTAATACTCGGCCTGATCGTTGTCGGGGAGGGCCGTGAGCTCGAGCCGGTTTTCCACGCCTGCCGCAAGAACCCCGTCCGCCTTGACGGTTTGACCCTTGCGCAGAACGTAGTGAAAACCCTTCAGGCCCGAACCCGAGGTCGAACTTACGGAGATCAGGAACACCGCGTTACTGATCGACACGGCATCGGTGAGACTCACCGCCCGTGGATGCGTCAAGCCGACGATGGTGGGGACGGGAGGCCTTCCGTTGTCCATGCGCACGATGCGCGTGAAAGGAGAGCTGGTGTTTCCCGCTCCGTCGATCACCTTCAGGAAGAGGTAGTTTATTCCGTTCGCAAGACCGTTCAGGAGAACGGGATCGCTTCCCTGGCTGGTCTGCGCCTGAGAGAAGTCCGGGCTGGTGGGCCATGCCTGCGTGATGACGTAGCGAATACCGGCCACGGTGCCGGTTCCGGGGGAGCTTCCCCCGAACGTATCCGTTGCGTTCACTTGGAGCTGGACCGAGCTTCCCGTCCCGTACTGGTCCTCTCCTATCGTCCCATTGGATGCCGTGATCGACACGGAAGCAACCGTCGGAGGCGTGCGATCGACGATGAAGGAAACGCTGGACGTCGATCTGTTTCCGACTGCATCCGCCGCACTGATGGTGAGAGTATGCTGTCCCTCTGCGAGCCCAGCGGTGGGAATACCCCCGCCTACGGTCGGTGAGAACGGCAGCGGCAAGGAACTGTCGGAGTCCAGGCTGTAGAGGAAGCTCGCCCAGTCCACACCCGAAAGCGGGTCAGTGGCGCTCGGCGCGCTTACCGAAAGCTGCCCATTGCTTTCCGTACCGTACGATGCCGCGGTGGCGGAGAGCGTTGGACCGGTTCTGTCGATCCAGAGCGCTATCTGTCCAGTTCCCTGATTGCCGGCGACGTCGCTCGCCTTGAAAAGAACGGTCGTCTTACCCTGCGTGGTGATCGTTGCGCTTTGCGCGGCGATCCACGTCACCCCTCCATCAGTGCTGTAGGTCCACTTCGATGGATCGATGGGAGCGCCGGAGGTAGTGGTCCCCTCACCTTGGACGGTGACGCTGTCGGCGGCAGTCCACACGCCGGCGAACACTCCGGTGGTGTCGATCTGCACCGAGACCGCAGGCAGCGTCCGTGCGATCCACACCGCCACGGATGCCGTCCCTTCGTTGCCGGCATTATCACGCGCCTTAAACGTGATCGTCGTTTGACCTTCGGAGGCCAAGGTGACGCTACTCCCGTTGCTCCAGCTCACCCCACCGTTCAGGCTGTACTGCCAACCCGCGGAATTGATCCCCGAAAGGGCGTCGTCTGCCGTCGCGGAGACCGTGACGGATGCCGCGTTGGTCCACGTCGCGGGAAGCACACCGGAAGTTACAATACCCGCAGTAACGGCAGGCGGATCATTGTCGATCTGCACCGTAAGCTGCCTTGTCGTTTCGTTGCCGAGCGAGTCGGCGACCCTGAGCCAGATCGTCTGAAGCCCGCTTGCCAGTTGGGACGGTAGGCCCGCCTGCCACGTGGTGCCGTCGGTGCTCCAGGCCCAGGAGCTCTGATCCACGCCGACGCCTGAGTCCGTGGCTTGGGACCCAAGTGAGGTGCCTTTTATCCAGCCGGTGCTCGCATCAGAGATTACCGGTCCCGTTCTGTCGATTTTGACGAAACCAGGAACGGTGGTGGTCGATGAGTTGCCCGCGTTGTCGGAAACCCGGTACCAGACCTGATACTGCCCGTCCAATCCTGTCGGGATAAGCGCACTGCTTCCTGGAGCCCATCCCGAGGTAGGAACGATTCCGGCAAGCTCGGGATGCTCTGTGACATTGACCACCGCCCACTGCCACGTCGAGGAATCGACGCCTGAAGCGGCATCATTGGCGGTCGCGACGAATGCCGACGCATTACTCCACTTGATTCCAGGGTTTGGCCAAAGCTGGCTATCCAGCGCGATCGTGGGTCCGGACTTGTCGATGAGAATGTGCCCTATCCCTATCCCCTCATTGCCCGCGTTGTCCTTGATCTTCACCGTGAGCGTGTAGTCGCCCGCGATGCTGAGCGTCGGGGTTACAGCTGCCGTTATGGGGTTGCCCCCGTTGATGACGGCCGGCCCTGAAGTGATCTGATAGGTGAGTGTCGACTGATTCAGTCCGGATAGCCCAGTCTGGTCCGCCAACGTGGCGAGGGACTGCAGTAAGGCCTGCGTAAGAATGACGTTTTGCGAAGTCCATCCAAAATTGCTTACAGTGACAGTGGGGGCCGTCGGGTCAAGCATCACTGCCCCAGACGAAGTTCTTGAGTTCCCAGCAAGGTCCTTCACCGTGAACTCGATGATCGATGTTCCCAGCGTGCTGATCGTGACCGGCTGGCCGTCCCAGGTCTGTGCCGTCCCCCCGTTTATCGAGTACGTCCGGGACATCGTATCAATGCCCGACTCGTTCAGTGCATCCGAAACATCTGCCGTAACCAGTGCGGAAGACAGCGTCGTCCATGACCCGAATAGCCCACCAGACGTAACGACCCGCGGTGTCACCGTCGGCGGGTTCTTGTCGAGCTTGACGGTTGCGCTCTGGGATCCCCAGTTGCCTACATGGTCCGCCACCCTGAAGTAGATTGTATTTGCGCCGCTGACGGCATCAGTAAAGGTGATCGTCGAGGAGCCTGAAGAGATCCCGCTCCAGTTGACATTATTCCAGCTATACTGCCACGTGGAAGGATTCACGCCGCTACGAGCGTCGGTCGCTGTGACGGTTAAAAGAACATCGACGTTGTGCCAATTGTTGTCGGTCGGCGTGATCGTCAGCGCAGGAGCGGCTGCATCGCCACGAAACGCGAAAGAGGCAGAATACTCGTGTGTGTCGAAGCCCAAGTATTTTGACCATACGTCGAGATAAAGGCTATAATCTCCGCCTATGCTGAACGGGACCGAGACCGTATCAGGATCCGAGTTTGTCGCATTGACAGGTGTGTTCGTGCCATCAGTGATGACAACCCACCACGAAGCAGTCCACCAATCCGATTGCTCTGACTTGTAGAGGGAGAAGGGAAGCGAGCTGCCCTGGTAGTAGTAGACGCCGCCCGACGCATAGACGGGCACCGAGAGTGCAGTCAGTGTGATGTTATAAAGATCGGAATGGTTCGAAGGATTGACCACGCTCCAAATCGTCGTGTCTCCAAAGGCTCCCTTCGAAATGACGACCAACAGGCAAATAACAACGACGAATCGTCTCATTGCTTCACTCACATTCTCTTTGCGGCCAGCTTCCAGCCGGAATCATTACCGACGAGGAATCGCGGTATCCCGTCGTCGGTCTGAAGTGACCTAATCTGAGCCGCGTCGGGCAGAGACTCAGAAACAAACGAGCCAGTGTCAGCGAGGTAAAGCTTCTGGCCAACGAGGAGTGCGAGAAGGTCCCCGGGAAGAGTCTCTCCTTGCAATGCCGTGGCATCTGCCGCGTCCAGGTCAAGCACTTTCTCGTAGCTGAGAGTCTCCACGTCAAACGAAAAGACTCCGACACGATTCTCGCCATCTTGCTGAGTGAGCACCGCAGCGAATCGCGCGACAATCATCCCGCTGAACCAGGCGTCCAGCACTCCAGTTTGTGGCAAAGACGGAATCAGCACGTCTGTCCATGTCGAGGTGTCAAACGAATATGACTTGGATGCGAACTTTTTTCCCGTTGGATCGTCGACAAGAGCGGTCATGAGAAAACTCGACGGAAGCACAACCCCGCCGGGAATCCGCAATATAGGGAGGGGGAATAGCGGAACACTGAGACCTTCCGTCGTGTCTATGTTTGCATAGAGTTTCACGGGAGCTTGGCCACCGAGGATTGCATCGACGACCGTCTGACCATTCGTGACAGGAATGTATTCGCCGACGTTGAATGCCAGTGTCTGAAGGAGTCTCCTCACCCAGCCGATTCCCGTATCGACAAACACCGATACTCGCGAGCCATTGACCCAGACCAATTGCATTGTCCCGTCCCGCAAGGTGTAGAGAGACGTAACGGAAGTAGCAGCAGTTGAAGCTGAATCGAGCTGATCGAGCCGCGAAACGAGATGGTCGATGAGAGAAAAAGCGTAAAGCGTTGAAACCCCACCCTCAGTGGTGGCTCGAAAAGCTCCGACAAAGGCCTCATGCAGAGGCAGGTATCTCTCCCGAATCTGAAAGTCAGAAACTGTCTGTGACCCGCTGGAGATTGAGCTGTTCCAGAGAACGGGTGTTCCTGTGCTCGTGGAGACATAGGAATATTTCAGAACCCCGGATTTGTTGTAGAAAATTACGAATTTCTCCTGAGCCTCAGGCAGCGCCGAAAAGTCGCTTACGGCCCCGGAGGTGTCATCGTCCAGCTTTCCCCCCGAGTATAACGACAACCCGCCGTTTGCGTCGGCGTAGAGTGCATAGATCCCGGACCCCGAAGCGTCATCGGCTATGAAAAAAGCAAGGGCTGTCTCAAAGACCCTGCTGAGCAAAGTGAGCTTGCGTATGTTGGTCAGAGTGTGGGATGCGGAGTTAATAGTTGTTGGTGCGAAGCTGTTTCCGCCGTCGGTGGATTTGCTTGCTTGGAGCACGCCACTGCTGACACTGACGAAGAATATCTCGTTCGAAGAGTTGTGCATCGTTATGGCTGCATCTACAGGACCCGCAGCAATCACTGCACCGCCGCTAAGGTACGATAGGATGTCGTCTGCACAAGCGGAGCCTGCAACGGCCATGAGGCACGCCAGGACAAAAACGCACTTTTTTTGCATCATGAGAGATGCCCCTCTTTCTTATTCATGGCTTTCTACCAACAACAGTGCGCAATCTGCCATCTCCGCCTGATAAAATCATGCGGGGGTTGAGATAAGCAGCAAGTGGAACGTGAAAGTCTGAAAGCTTCCTGCTGTACATTCTGTTATCCTGGCCTTTGTCACGCAATCCAATTACGATTCAGGTAATTCATATAACAATGAAACTGGATCTATTGGAACAATTTGTTTTTTACAGAAGAATTTATAACACNNAGGAGAAATCAACATATATTTTTAGCTATCATTGTTTTATATTTTTTTTGTACTTCTTTATATATAAAATGAGGTTATTGAAATCCATACGACGATGTGTATAGTGCTGAAATGAAAGCCTTCTTGCTGCTTCTCCTTTTCATTCCCACCATTACGTTCGGGCAATCGTCGCTTGTCATTGAGCAAACAACAACGATCCCTCTTGGTCCAGGTGCGAATCAGATCGGGATTGAAAAAGCAGAAGGAGAGGACTGGAAACCCTTGTTTTTCAGCATCGACGGAACTGGCAACATCCATATTCCTGACTTCTACAAAGGGCGCATCGCCATATTCAGCCCTGAGGGCAGACTCATCCGAGCTCTCGCCGTTCCTCAGGGAATTTCCCCTCGCATGAACTATTTTTCGCTTGCGGCCGTTCCTGGGTACGTGACCTGGGATGGCAGCGCACTCTATCTTCTGGACGAAAAGGGAGCCTTGAAGTGGAAACACCCTTTCGGATACGGTTCGATTCCGGATCGTGTGTTCGTCTCACCTTCCGGCATTTTTGTGCATTTGCCGTCCTTCCAAGGCGTGGAACAAGGCTGCCTTGTGTTCGGCTACTCCTCCCCCACGATCCTGGGGACGTTCGGGTTGACGACCCCCGCAGGGAGAGTCCCCATGATAGCGGCAGAGGGCGGAAAAGCATTTGCCTTGAAACTCGGCGACATGCACTCGATCCCAGGACTCGGTGTCGGCTCGTTTGACGGCCCCCCGGATGCGGTCCTGCTATCTGTGACGGATGATTTGCGCAGCGCGTGGTTCGAACATCGGAAAGGCGAAGATGTGGTTACTCTATTCTCTTCCGCGGGGAAACACGTGTTGACAGAGGCAATCGTGTTTCCGGCCGGAGAAGAAGGGTCCGGCTTCTGGACGTATGCAAACTCAGACCTTTCTATGTACAAGAACTACTTCACGTCCGACTCTCTGCAGATCCTCAAATACCGTATTTCCGAATGACGCTCATTCCATTCTGAAAGCCCGGCTGCCGGGTCATCCCGGCAGCCGGGCGAGTCTTCATTTCTGCCACCGTCACTGCGTCAGTTCCTGAATGGATACCGTTTTTGCCTGCAAGGTGAAGTAGTCGAATTCGGACGCGTCAAACTCGGGGGTTGGTGTGGAACCAGTCACCGCGTAGAGTTTGCTACCGGCCGTGTATGCATAGGGAGAACTTCCATAGACAATCAGAAGATGAGAGCCGGTATCGAAGTACGTCAACATGGACGTTGTGTCGGAGCCGGTTGCCAGCACGTACACCTTGTTTGCCCCGTCCGTGTAAATCAGCCCGACAACCTCAGAGCCCGCGCTGAAGTGATTCGGCGTTATGTCGGAGTCAACTCCGGATGCGTTCCACTGGTAGAGTTTGCTCCCCGCCCGGTACACCACTGTAACGGCTGAACCGATTTGAGCAAAGAACAATACACTGTCCGTAGCAAAGCTTTCAAATGAAGACGTCACGTCGGTATCGGCGCCCGACTTGGAGAACTGATAAACCCTGCCTCCCGTCGAGTAATAGAGAACCGGGGCCGAAGAAATTGAGCCGTCGACTCCGAAGGAAATGGAAGAAGCGACGTGTTCGAACATCGACGAGATGTCGATGTCGTTTCCGTTCATGACGAGCTCGTAGACGTGACCATTGCCATCGGAATATGCCATCGAAGTCTTCAATCCATAATTTGCCACAAGGACATCGCTCGTTTCATAGCCCGTCTTCGTGGCAAACGCGTCCAGTGCGTAGCTGTAAAGAGAAATCGGCCCGATGTAAGCAACTGAAGAAGTGGAGAAGTTGCCGCCGTTCGGATCGTAGGTTATTGACGCGCCGCTTGTCGCACAACTGAGGGTTACGCTGGAATTGTAGTTCACCGCCCCCGCGCTCGGATCCGGGGATGCCGTGGGCGTCGACACCTTCAACCGATAGGTTGCGCTTACAATACTGCTGGTCGGAGTGGTCATTCCGGAGTCGTATGCTATCGCCTTGATCTGCGTTGCCGTCGTACTCACCGAGATGGAACCCGCATACGGTGTGCTCGAGGTCGTGGGGTCGCTTCCGTCAGTCGTGTAGTAAATCGGAGCAGAGTTCGTCTGGCTCAGGGTCACCGTCTGGTCGTTGTAATACAGGCCACCCGCGGGACTGAAGGTCGGGGGAACGGTGGTGCCGGACGGAATATTGACCATGATCGTGGAGAAAGCCATGTCGCTGCTGGTCCAGCCCGGCTTCATGCCGACAGCGGAGACAGTGGCGGACGAGCTGACAGTGAACGCTCCTCCGTAGACCGGGTCCGTGGACTGCGGGTACTGCCCGTCCAGGGTATAGTGAATCTCGGCCCCCGACGTGGCGCACGTGATGGTCACCTCCTGGGGCGAGGAGTAAGTGCTCGTGGCGGGAAGCACCACGGGTTTTGCCACCTTCCCCGTGATTGTATAGTCCGCCTTTTCGAAGGAGCTCATCATATCTGTTTTCATCGCAATCGCGCGGAGCGTGACGGTGGCTGAAACGGTGATTGCGCTCGAATAGAGAGTGGAGCTCACAGATGGTTGGCTTCCGTCGGTCGTATAACGGATTTCTGCACCCCCGGTTTCAGATGTTATTGTCACCGATTGTGCGCTCGTGTACGTCCCCTGCACCGGACTGAATACGGGCTTCAGGACGACTCCGGTGTCACTCGCGGTCGTGTTCCCAGGCGTCGTTGGCGTCTTGGTATCTGTGGAGACAACAGGCGCGCAGCCTGCAAATGCTATAAGCGCAAGCAGAGCCAAAGGCAAAAGTCCGGCATGGTTGAACAGCGATTTTGACATACACGTTCTCCTTTCAACGATAAGATCCGTACCAGGTCAAGAAAGTCCCAATTCTCCATTCGCAAAATAACTATAGTGATTTTAATGGAGTTATTGATCTAATGAGAAACATAACACAGCAGGATTCTCTTCGCAACATTTTTTTTGAAAGCGGCCCTACTCCTTCCCCTTCAGCTCCTGCAGCCGACTCTCCACGTCCGGATCCGCCCGCAACTTCAGATAGGCCTCCAGGCTGGCGATTGCCTTGGGGTGATCGTTCAGGTTTTTCTCGTAGATGTCCGCAAGGAAGAGATACACGGCAGGCTCGGCATGCCCCTTGTCGATGATGTCGGTCAAACGCTGCACGGCAGTTTCGAATGCACCGGTCTTGTAGGCATGGATCGCCGAGAGGTAGGACAGCACGGCGTCCTGAGGATCGAGCTTCTCAGCCCGCGTAAGAAAGGTTTCCGTATCCCGCCAGCGCTGTTCACCGAGCGCCTTTTCGGCGAGCGCGAGGAGCTGGCTGAAGGAGGTCATCTGGAGGTGCAGAATGTCGCTTTCGTTGAGAAAGGCGATGCGGACTGATAGATCCTCGTAGCNNATAGCTCGCCGCGCTTGAGATTCTGGACGACGAACCTGCCGCGGATGTCCGTGACGCAGGCTGGCCCGTCATCGATGTTGACGGAAACCCCTGCGCAGGGCTGGTTGTCCACGTCGTAGATCATTCCGAAAAGGGTTGCGCTTTCGAAGGAAAGGTCATCCACCTTCTGTTCGGAGGCGCACGCCATCAGGAGAAGCACCACCGCGCTCAGGAGAACCAGTGCTCGCGACATCATTTTCACCTCTTGCTCACGGAGTAAAGATCATCACCGTTCTTGATCACGAGCCGCTCATCGCCGTTCTCGACGATAGTCCATCCGGCAACGCTCTGGCCCTGGCTCAATCTGATCACCTTGCCCGTTTTGGTGTCCTTGACGTACCACCAGGAAGCGCCGTCAGCGCCGCTGGCAAAACCCATGTACTTGAGCCAGGGCGCCTCGGCAATGGTCTTTGCTGGAGGGGCCGCGGCAGTGCGAACGGCCGCCGGACGCGCCCGATCGGCAAAAAGGGTAAGCACCGCATCGACGGGAAGAACGGAAGCGGGATCGCCGGCAGCATCCGGTGTCTGGGTTTGTATAACACGGGGCGTGGCGCTCCGTGACGGCATCTTCTCCTGGTGCCAGGGCACGACAAGAAGCACGAGGAGACTCAGGATGATCAGGCCGAAAAAGACCTCAATTGCTCTTTGTATCGATGCTTTCATATCCGATCCTGAACACGACATCCACGACATTGCTGTTTTGGCGCGTCGACACGGTTATCGAGGGAATGACCCAGTACTTGTCCTGCCGCGATACGTCGTCGAGGAAAACGAGAAGGCCACGGGCGCTTCCGGATGTGGAGAACTCGAGGAAGCTCCTCCCTTTGACCTCGACAATCTGATAACGGGTCACCGACATCCCGCAGGAGACGAGCTTCTTTTTGACCAGGGTTCCGAAGGCGTACGGTGTGAGCGCATCGGGGGTGTAGAAACGTGTAACGCGACGCGCAACCTCCCGTTTCAGCTCGTCGCGCTCACGGAGGAGATCGGACTCCGGTGCCAGGGCCTGCTGCAGCGTGCGTGCCTGGGCCTCGAATCGTGCGCCACGGGTGCGGGCGGCCGTGAGGCGCTCGNNCGACCGTGACCGCGATGATGACCACGGTCGCGGCCGCGGCAAGGAGGATGAGCAGACGGCGCGTAGAGCTAGTGGTCATCGAACGTCCCCGAAAATGAGAACCGCTCCCGGCCGGACTGTGGATCCGGCACGACCTGCGCAAGCCTCATGTTCTTGAAGCCGGGCCGGGCCTTGAACCCGTCCATGAGTGAAAGTGCATTGGTCCCCAGGGCATCCACCTGGAAGTTGTCGTCCTGGATGGAGATGCTCTGGATGCGCGCGTGGTCGCCCAACACCACCGAGAGCTCGGAGAGGAGGAGGTAGACGTCCCGGGGAGTGCGTGCATTCAATCGATCCCGCTCCACCTTCAGACCGTCGATCTCTTTCTGCAAAGCGAGCACGTTCTGGCCGCTCTTCTCCAGCGTGAGGGTAAGCGCGTGCAAGGCATCTGCGTGCGCCTCGACGGAACCGACGTACTTCAGGAGCACCAGGATGCAAAAAACGACAACCGCCGCGGCTAATGCGGAGAGGCGGAGAACCGCGGGGGCTTTCCTGGTCCGCCCGACCTCGAGGAAGAGGCCGTCGCCTTTTCGGAGTTTCTTCGAGAGGGCCTCCAGGGTGAGCACTCGCGCTCCCTCGGGGAGCTGCAGGGACGACAGTACCTCTGTCGTTGCAACAATGAGCGCAGGTCCCTTGACGGCGTCGGGGTGCAGACAGTCGTCTTCCGTTGCAGGATCGAAATGTGTGCCGAGCGGCAGTCGTCGGACCGTTGAAGACGTCGGTGCTCCGTCATGAAAGCAGAGATGTTCCGCCCAGGTGGTGCCGACCACCCAGGCGCGGAAATCCCCTCTGCGGGGAACAGCAGGCATCAGGAGCGGCAGAGGGAGGAAGAGGGACCTTCGACCCGCCGATTCGCGGTAGCCGTCGATCGTTGCCTTTCGGGCAATGAAAACGAAGGCGCGACGCGTGCGGCCCTGTCCTTGTCGAAAGAGGCGGAAATCGAAAGACGTCTCCTCGGGGGTGCCGGGATAGATGCTGCGCAGGCGGTAACGGATGAGGCCCTCGACTTCCCCGTCCGGAAGCGGAGGGATGTCCAGCTCCTGCACGTCGAAATCCAACCGGGACATGAGCACGACGTCGGGGTGGCTCATGGCGTGAACCTCTGTTCGACGATCACGTAGCGTCGAGGGACATCCGCCTCGGCGGGAATACGCGCGACGATCGTCTCCGCGTGGGCCGTGCCCTTGGTGACGCCGATCTTCCAGAACCACGTGGTGACACCGATGTACTGGTAGATCCTGCTCTCTGCCGGAGCTCCGATCAATCCATGGAGAGCTTCCAGTGACAGCTCCGCGCTGTCCCGTGCATCGAGGATGCTCGCCGCGGACTGCGCCGGTTGCGGGACCTTGAGGTCGGGATAGGCGAGCAGTGCGCGAAGAACCAGAGGGTCAATGAAGTGCGCATTCATGATCGGTTCAGCATTCATGATCGGGAAGAGCTTGTCATAATCGGCGCCGAAAAACGCCTGGAGCTGGTCCGGTTTCAGGAGCTTTTTTTCAGCAAGGAGCTGCTGGATCCGTGCATGAAACGTTTCGGCTCCTGACGGGTCCCCGGTACGCAAGGCGTACAGTGCCCGCAGCGCGAACTCGTCGGTGACGTTGATGTTGGGATACCCGTAGGCGGTGAAATATGTCTCCAACGCCTTGTCGGCAAAGAGGTCCCCGTACTCGGAGACAATATCCGTGGAGAACCCCTTGTCCTCCCGGCGTTGCTGCAAGGCCTCCGCGGCGGACTCTCCCATCAGGAGAGTCTTCAATCCAGTCTTTGTGAACACGTTCTTCTGGACCCAGTTCGGATCCAGCGCGCTCGAAACGTCTTTCAGAACGACGGTCCCGCCCTCGAGCGCGGGGGTCAGCAGCTCTCCCCACACGGGGTCGACGTGAGAATCCGACTGCGGTGTGGGGTCGTTCGCCAGGAGGGCGATCACGCGTTCCGCTTCCGCCGACAAGGCTTTGCGCTGGTCATTGGCGTTGACGCTCCTTCGCTCCCGAAGGAGCGTCGCCTCGAGGACCAGAATGCCACCAGCGGCCACCGCCGCACAGAATACGAGCAGAACGAGCACCGTGATGGAAGCTGAGCCCGATTGTCCCCCGCGTCTGGTCATTGTCCCGCCTGTTGACGCACGGGAAAGCCCCCGAGTTGTGCGATGAAAGAAAC
The DNA here is from genome assembly GCA_003141795.1 of Spirochaetaceae bacterium. Next base: position 18,816 of record PLNO01000343.1, read on the forward strand.
GTGACCGAAATCCTTCCCGTCCACCTCCAGGGTCAGGGCGTAGGCGGTTTCATTCTTGTCACGAGTGACGGTGAGCGAGGCGGACGTGAAGCCCGGAAAGAGTGAGACGTAGTCGTTGTCGTCGATGGACAGGACGCCGTCGCGAAAAGTGACGATCAGCACCTTGTCCTGCACGCCGTCCAAAAAGGGAACGCGCCACGTGTCTTCCGATTCCTTGACGTCGAGCGCCGCCGCCCACCAGGGGGGGCGGATCCGCGCCGTGGCGCCGCGGAAGCGATCGTCCAGTTGAAGAAGCCGGGCATTGCTCAGGGCGGCATCATGGGAGCGGGCAACGGCACGGAGAGCCGCCGTCACGCCGGCCCAGACCCCTACCCCGAGCAGGGAGAGGATCACCATGCCGACCAGGACTTCAATGAGGGTGAAGCCCTGCTCACGTTCCCTGGAAGGAGAGTGCCTGGTCCTTTGCATCCGCGTTTCTCTGTTCGATCACGTGCATGACGCGCTGGCGCTGGGCTGCGACGATCCGCATGACGCCGTTGAGGCTGGTCAGGAACACCGCAAGTCCCACCAATGCGATCGTCACGGCCACCAGAACGTCGAGCATGACGTAGCCGCGCTCATTTCGATGGCGACTCAATCCTCCCATGAAGAGACGTCCTTGTCGTTGCCTTCCCCGCCCTCCTTGCCGTCGGCGCCGAAGGATCGGATGCCGAAGGGCAACCCGTTCGGGCCCGGCACTGAAAGCTCGTAGGGATGCTCCCAGGGGTCGTTGAGGATCTTCTTCGTGACGTACGGGCCGCTCCACCCCGACGGCACGGGCTCGAGAACGGGTTTCACCCAGAGTGAGTCGAGCCCCTGGTCCTTGGTCGGGTACTGCTTGCAGTCCAGAGCGTAGGCGTTCAGCGCGAGGGACATCGATTCGATCTGGTTCTTTGCGGTCACGACGCGCGCCTTGTCGATATAGCGGAACGCCATGAAGCCCACCGCACTGGTCAGAATGAGGATGATGGCGATGACGATGAGGATCTCCACGAAAGTCCACCCCGCCTCCCCGTCGTCTACATGACGTTTCCGAACAGGGAGAAGATGGGGACGATGAAGAAGATGACGAAGAGGACTATGAGAATGCCCAATCCGACGATGAGTGCGGGCTCGATGAGCGCCATCAACCTGTTGATCCATTTTTCAACCTCCTGCTGGTAATACGCGCGTAGCTGGCCGAAGACTTTCTCGACGTGACCGATCCGTTCGCCCACCGCCATCCACCGCGCCATGCGTTCCGGAAAAACAGGGCTGCCCGCGAAGGCGTTGGAGAGCTTCTCCCCTTTGAGGAGCCGATCCCTGATGTCGATCACCGCCTGCCCGAGTGCCCGATTGGTGAGAGCGCCGGCGCCCTCGGAGAGCGCCTCTTCGACGCTCACCCCCGCCGCGGTCAGAGCCTCCATCGCGAAAGTAAAGTTCAGGAGCTCCCTCTGCATGAGGAACGGGGCGACGAGCGGGAGGGTGAGAAAGATTGCATCCACGCGCAGCGCGAATGCTCCTCCCTTGCGCCGTCCCGCCACGAGACCGACGACCCCCACGACGGCAACCACAAGGACGATGCCTATGGCGACGAGCGTCCCGTGCAGAGTGCTCATGAGGGTTTGAATGTGCCCCGACATCCCCGGCCCCAGATCCGCGAATATCTCCCGAAGCCGGGGGAACAGGAACACGACGATGAACACTGCGCACACCGCCGCAACACCGAGAACGATGCTCGGATAGATGAGCGCTGAGGAGAAGCGGTCCCGCAGCGCCTTTTCCTCTTTCAGGAAGGTGGAGAGCCGGCCGAACACCTGATCCAGGGTGCCGATCCTCTCCCCGATTCTCACCATCCCCGTGTAGAAGGGTGGCACCCCGGGACCTGCCGTCTCCAGAGCCGCGGCGAACGTGCTCCCCTTCCGGATCTTCTCCAGAAGCCTCGTGACCAGATCGTTGGATTCCCCGCGGGAGAACACTCCTTGAGCAACCTCCAGAGCGTCCTTCAGCGATAATCCCGACCCGAGCATGAGCGCAACAAGATCGGTGATTTCGGAGAGGGACTTGCGGGAGAATCGATGCCCCCCCTTCCCGCCGCTTTTCCCGTGGGACAGCTCGCGAACGGAGAGCACGAACGAATTGCGCGCGGCAAGCTCCCTGAGGCACGACTCCTCCGACGCCGCTTCACGCAGAAACTCTTCGATCTTTCCCGACTCGGCGGCGACACGGCAGACGTACACGGGCATCAGCTTATTACCGCCCTTTCCACCTCTTCGATGGTGGTCTCACCGCGAGCCGCCTTCTCCAGGCCGGTCTGTGCAAGGCTCCTGAATCCGGTCTTTACGAGGTGCTCCTGGATGGCGGAGGCGCGTTCCCCGTGAAGGATCATCTCCTCCACGATCTCGTCGGGAACGAATATCTCCGCTACAGAGGTCCTGCCCTTGAAACCGGTCTGATTGCACGCCTCACATCCCTTGCCCCGCATGAGCCGGGACGTGGTGAGCCCGTACTTCTTCAGCAGCGCTTTCTCACGCGCGTCGGGCTTGTGGGGTTTGGCGCAGGACGAGCAGACCGTCCGCACGAGCCTCTGGGCCAGCGCCCCCCGCAACACGGCCGCGATGAGGTACGGTTCCACTCCCATGTTGCGAAGACGCGGGATAACGGAGACGGCGTCGTTGGTATGCAGGGTAGAAAGAACGAGATGCCCCGTGAGGGCGGCACGCAGCGACAGCTCCGCGGTGGCGGCGTCACGAATCTCTCCCACCATGATGGTGTCGGGGTCCTGACGCAGCACGCGCTTCAGCATGGACTCGAACGTGAGGCCGATACGCTCATTGGTCTGGATCTGGCTCACCCCGTCGATGCGGTATTCAACCGGATCCTCGATCGTTATCACCTTCATGCTCTCAAGCGCGAGCTCCCGTATGAGCGCGTTCAGCGTCGTCGTCTTACCGCTCCCCGTGGGTCCCGTTGCCAGAACGAGCCCGTGCGGAGCCGCGCCGAGGCTGCGAAGATGGGTGATGATGGCGGCATCGAGCCCCAGGTCCTCGAGACTGAGCGGTACGCCTTCCGTGTTGAAGAGGCGCAACACGATCGATTCGCCCTCGGATATGGGAACGATCGATACGCGCACGTCGTAGGTCCCCTCGCCGAGATGAACGGAGATGCGGCCGTCTTGCGGAAGGCGCCGTTCCATGATGTTCAGGTTGGCCATGATCTTGATGCGCGAGGCCACGGCGGCGAACTTCCCCTTCTCCACTTTTCCCACGGTATGCAGCACGCCGTCGATGCGATAGCGCACGCGCGCCTCCTCCGCGAATGACTCGATATGGATGTCCGAAGCGCCGCGACGAATGGCCTCGATCATCGTGCTGTTGACGAGGTTGATGATGGGCGCATCGTTGGCAAGCCGGTCCAGAAGGATCCTCTCGTCGACCGCCAACCCTCCCTTGGCTCCTTCCGCGTCGATGACCGAAAGGCGCCGTCCGAGATACCCGGAGAGCTCCGAACGATCGATATGCCGAAAGGCGACAGGCACGTCATGGAAGGAAAGGAGGGATTCAAGGAGGGTGCTGTTCTGGGGATCGCAGACGCCGACGACGACCCCCTCCGCGTCGTCTCTCAGCTTGATGACGGAGTTCGCGTCCATGTACTCGAGAGGGTACTGGCGCGTGCCCTCCGGCAGCGGCACGAAGTCAGAGAGGGATGCATGGGGAAGCCCGACGTCCGCCACCCTATCGCCCCTTCACGAGGGAGCTGTACAGCCCGTCCATGCGCCGACCCGCATCCTCGGCCCGGGACTCGGGGTACTCCACGTGGGGGACGATGTAGATGACGAGCTCGGTGTTCGAGTCCGAATCGACGCGCTTCTGAAACAGCCACCCGAGGAGGGGGATGTCCCCGAGCACGGGCACCTTTTGGATCGTGCTGTCCTTGTTCTGCTGGAGCAGCCCCCCGATCACCACCGGCTTTCCCGACGGCGTGCGGACGTTCGTGCTCACGATCTTTTCCGACGTCGTCGGGAGGGTCCCCGTCGTCGATGTCGTATCGGCTCCCTGTTTCGACACGGTGGAAGACACCTTCATCGTGATCATGCCATCGCCGGACACCCACCCGTTGGTGCTGATGATGAGACCCGTGGTGATCTCACGGGTGACTCCGGTTGCCGTGGTCTTGCCGGTGTCCGGATCGGTTTCAAGCTCCCGATAGCGCGATGTTTCCGTGTTCTGGAACTTGACGTCCTGTCCCGAGAGGCCGTTCAACGTCGTGTCCGCGAGCACCGACGCCTTGTTCGTGGTGAGCTGCAGGTTCAGGTCGATGGCGAAGAGGTAGCCGAACGTGGAGACGATGTCGAAGTTCAACTGCAGGAGCTTTCCGATGCTTCCCAGGAAAGCGTTGCTTCCGTCGCTCGTGAGGGCGCTGTTGCTTATGGACAACTCCCAGTTCAGTCCCGTGCCGTTCTGATACTGCACGACCAGAAGCTCGTAGCGGATCTGCGGAATCGGGCGGTCGAGCAGGGAGAGCTCACGGAGGAACTGCCGCCGTCTTTCCTCCGACCCGGTGAAGAAGACGAGTGTGGAATCGCCCGTTGCCTGAACGTCGTCCTTGGAGACGGAGGGCGGGAGGTTCTTCAACAAGTAATCGGATTGGATGTACTTCAACTGAACGGGCAGCGCCGGCTGCTTGCGGTCCACGAGCGGGAGGTACTGGTCGAGCAGCTTTTTCCCTTCCGGGGAGAGCAGCATGACGAACGAGTTGCCCTGGGGCAGCGGGATCGGCTTGATGCCGCTGAGCGCGGGAGGCAGGACCGCCGTGATGTCGCTCACCTTGAGGAAGCTCAGGTCGAACCGGCAGTACGCCTTTCCTTCCGTAGGCTGGTCGATCGTCTTGATGAACTCCTCTATCGGCCCGATCTCCGCGTCGCTCCCCGTGAGGATGATGGTGTTCGTGTTCCTGTCCAGGCGGTAGAGGTTCTGCGAGGCCATCTCCTGTGGGAACAGGTTGGGGAGGTCCTGAACAGAAATATAGGTGAGCTGCATCTGCCGTGTCGTCTTCAACTTTTTCAGAACGTCGGCCCGCTGTATGTCGAACACGTAGTAGATTCCATGCTCCACGGAGAAGTCCGCGTTCGCCTGCTCCAGGAGGAGATGGAGCAGCTCCTCGAAGCTCTTCCCGCTGAAGTGCACGTTCTCCAGGATGAGGTCGCTTCGGAGGAACAATGAATACTCCACGCTCGCCTTGCGGAAGAGGTCGGTGAGAAGGTCGCGCAGGCGCGTCTTGTCGATATCGACCGCGTATTTCCCGTCGGTCACTTTCACCAGATCAGCTCCGCCACCGGGTTTGGCACTCGGGCTCGTCGCCGTATCGAGCTTGCGGATGTAGAAGTAATCGTTGTTCGATTCTGCCTTGTAATCGGGGAATCGCCTCATCATGATCTCCAGCACCGTTGCCGGCGCAACGGAGGCAACGTGGAGGGTGATGTTCTCCTGCGGCAGGGTGTCGAAGAGGATAGTCTTCCCGATGGATCTCGACAGGGCCCGTACGATCAGCCTGAGGTTCACGTCGTCAGCATCCACCGTGCAGGTCACCGTGTCCTTGTTGAACTGGGTCCGCACGCGGGAAACGTAGTAGATGTTCGCGTCGCGCCCGAAGTACATGTGATATGTGGAAAGGAAAATAGAAAGTGCCGTTTCGAAATCAGTCTCGGTAAAATAGTAGGAAGCCGTGCCCGTGACAGTCTCATCCGGCACGATGGACCGGCCGGCCATCTGCCCGAGGGCCAGAAGGATGTCGGCAATCGCCTGATTCTTGAACTCCATCTCCTTGATCCGTTGTGCGGAGAGGACGGTGGACATGCAGCAGAGCACCATGGCAACGGCTATGAATCGCTTCATACTCTCACATCCCCGGGACCAGACGTCCCAGCACAATCGACACTGTCGCACCCAGGGTGAGAAACGGTGCAAAAGGTATGCGGGTCGAGCGTTCCACCCGGCCCAGGCGAAGGAGGATCAGGCCGCACGCCAATCCCGTAACGGATGCAATTGCCAGGGTCGTGAACCAGGCATACATTCCAACACACAGCGCAATGAAGGCCGAATACTTGGCGTCGCCAAGCCCGAGCTTTCCCCTGGTGACAACGTGAATGAGCCAGAACACACCGAATCCTGCGATTGTCTCGATCAGCAGCAGGAGCAATGATTCCTTGATTACGAATGCGTCGAGGAGGAGAATGAGGGCGATGCCGCCGAGTGAGAGTGCATCGGGCACGCGCATTTCCTTCAAATCGATGAAGGTGATCGGTATCGCGAATGCGGCAAACACGGCGATCTTGATCCACACTGCCATTTTTCTTTCATCCGGGACTGATTGAAAACTTGGTCCGACTAACTTTCTCGGATCAGACCTTCTGACTGTTATATATATCACGCCAATTCTCGATTTGTCAAATAAATGATGTATGTCCAAAATCTAAATGATAGCCCGATGAATAAAGAAAGCCTGATCCTTCGATCAGATTCCGATGAGGCAGACCGTATTGTCAGATGATGTAAGGAAGCGCATGGTTGCGATCGAGCAGACAAAAAGCACAATTCTCGATGTGTACGCTGCTTGCAATTATCCCCCCCGGAAGACCAGATTCTGTGTACACAACTGGCTACCGGGAGGGAAGTGCTTGAAAAAGGCCCGAAAGACAAGGGAAAAAAGGCGGGAGCGACGGGACTTGAACCCGCGGCCTCCGGCGTGACAGGCCGGCGTTATAACCGACTTAACTACGACCCCGTACAAATTCAATTTAAAATTTTTACCAATGAAACCCTTGCCGGTCTCATCTAACTTTCATGGTAGGCGGAACAGGACTTG
>PLNO01000161.1 GCA_003141795.1 Spirochaetaceae bacterium
GCCAGGAGACCAGGGTCGACTACAACGCGGCGATCCTCTTCGAGGGTGACCGCATCGTCGACACCTACCGCAAGCTCCACCTCGTGCCCTTCACGGAGAGCTTCCCGTTCCAGGACACGCTCCCCGGCATCTATACGATGCTGAAGAACGCGGACACGCACTTCTGGGAAAAGGGTACCGTCTACACGGTGTTCGATGTTGGGGGCGTGCGCTTCTCCACGCCGATCTGTTTCGAGGACANNACACCTTCGGCTATCTCTGCCGCGGCTTCGTCGCGCGCGGCGCCGATGTCCTGGTGAACATGACCAACGACGCCTGGTCGTTCTCCGTTCCCGGCGCCATGCAGCACATGACCATGGCCGTGTTCCGCGCGGTGGAGAACAGGCGCTCGGTCGTGCGTTCGACCAATGGGGGCATGACGAACATCATCGATCCGAACGGGCGCATCCTTGCCGGCTTGCCCGCCTTCGTCGAGGGCTACCTCACGGGGAAAGTCCCCGTGCATACCGGGGTCACCACTCTGTACAACCGGTGGGGCGACTGGTTTCCCTGGCTCTCACTCGCCGTGAGCCTCGGGCTCCTGATCGCCGGCATCCTCAGGCGGTTTCTCGCGCCCCGCGGGGCCTCCGGCGCGGAGCGGCGCAATTGACACGGCATTTCTCATTTTGGCCCACCGGGCTTACGAGAGAACGGCCGTACTGTCAAATGGTGCCTATTTCGTCGGACAAAATGAGAAATGCGGATCAGTGAGACGCATACTGAGAATTCCTGCAATTGACAGCTCCGTGGTTCTCGGGCAGAATGAAGCTCCGGGGGACGACGAACCCTCCCGAGGGGGGTGCATGAAGCTCAGAGGCAGGATTCTCATCGTCGACGACGAGCCCATCAATCTCGAGTTTTTCGATGTCATGCTCAGCAAGCTCGGCTTCCAGGTGGAGAAAGCCGTCGACGGAGAAGAGGCGTTGGAGAAGATCCAGGCCTCCAACCCCGACCTCATCATCCTCGACAACATCATGCCCAAGCTCTCTGGCTGGGAAGTGACGCGGCTGCTCAAGCACGACCCCGTGTATCGGAAGTTCCGCAACACCCCCATCATCATGTTCTCCGCCATGAACGAGGTGAAGGACAGGATCGAGGGCTTCGAGCAGGGCGTCGACGACTACATCACCAAGCCCTTCAACTTCTCCGAGGTCCTCGCGCGCATCCGCGCCGTGCTCCGCAATCGGGAGCTCTCCAGCCAGCTCGCCCGGCGGGAAAAACGCATCGCGGTGGTGGAGTCCCTCAACAATTCGCTCGTGTTTTTCACGCAGCACATCAAGAAACCCATCTCCGAGATCCTCGCCCTCGCGGAGAAGGCGGAGAGCCGCGACACCGCCGACGTGGAGAAGCTCCTGGCCATGGTCCGCAAGGAAGGCGGTGAGATCCTCGCCACGATGCGCGGGCTGGAGGATGAAGTGGCGGAGCTGCGGGGCAGGGGAGAGAGGCTGCGCCGCGGGGACCTGTCAGTCGACGAGCTGGAGAAGAAGCTGCGCAAGCATCTGCGCAACTGGAAAAAGCGCCAGGACAAGCTTTCCGACGCCGATGCGGGAGAAAACGGCGGCGTCGCGGAGACCACCACCCAGGGGGCTGAAACATGATCACCGAAGACAAGAAGAAGGTCCTCGAGCTCTTCAAAGAGGGGCGGAATATGTATAAGCTCATGAAGTTCGAGGACGCACGGGATGCGTTCGCGCGCGCGTTGAAGATCGATCCTGAAGACGGCCCTTCGAAAGTCTACTATGCGCGCTGCAAGCACTACATCGAGAACCCGCCCCCGGACGACTGGGACGGCGTGTTCGTGATGAAAACGAAGTGACGGTATGGCGAAAAACGAGGATCACAAGGGCATCGAACGCATCACAACGACTCTCGGGAAGGAGACGAACTTCAACGGGGTCATGCGTTTCAAGGATTCACTGAAGATCGACGGGGCGTTCTCCGGGGAGATCGTCTCCACGGGGTTCCTCTACGTCGAGCAGGGCGCGACAGTCACCGCGAACATCCGCGTCGGCTCGGTCGTCGTGGGGGGGACCATCAAGGGGAACATCGAGGCCACCGAAAAGCTGGAGATGCTCACAACGGGAAAAGTGTACGGTAATATCCGCACAGCCAAGTTGAAGATCGCCGACGGCGTCGTCTTCGAGGGCAAGTGCGAAATGATCAAGAATCCGCAGTCCATCAACGTCTTTGCCGGACCCGTGGATCAGCTGAAGAAAAACGCGCAGAGTGTGTGACCTGAAGACCGCCGTCATCGTGTCGGCGGGAACGGAGCTGACGGAAGGGATCACGCAGGACACGCATGTCCGGTTCCTCGCCAGTGAACTAACCTCCATCGGCTTCACGCTGCTTCGAGGGACTCAGATCCCCGACGACCCCGTCGCCTTCCGCGACGAGCTCTCCCGCGGCATCCGCGACGCCTGCCTCGTCATCATCACCGGCGGGCTCGGACCGACGACTGACGACCTCACGCGCGAGGTGGTTGCTGCGGCCGCGGGGGTCGCGCTGGATTTCCACCCCGAAGCGTGGGAGGCGCTGCTCGCGCGCTTCGCCGGACGAAAAGTCTCTGACACCAACCGCAAGCAGGCGCTTGCCCCGCACGGCTTTTCCCTGCTCCCGAACCCCAACGGAACCGCGCCGGGGTTCCACGGCAGCATAGGAGACGCGCTCATTGTGGCTCTTCCTGGGCCCCCGTCTGAGCTGCGGCCCATGTTCGCGGCAAGCGTGCTGCCGCTCCTGCGGGAGCGGTTCGGAGCGCCCGCCGAAAGCGACATCCTGTGGGCAACCGCGCTCATGGTCCCCGAATCGAGCCTTGAAGAGGCTCTGCGGCAATGCGCGCAGCCCGACGTGAGCTGGGGCACGCGCGTGGAAGAGGACAGGATCTCCTTCAGCCTGCGTGGCGGTACTCCGGGGGCTCGTGAAGCCCTTTTTTCCGCGCTGGAGGAGAAGCTCGGGGCGGTCCGGATCAGACGGGGGGAAACCCGTCCGTCACTGCTCCTCACCGAAGCGCTTCTTGCCCGTTCGCTGCGTCTCGTGACCGCTGAGTCCTGCACCGGGGGGCTGATCGGGAAGTACATGACGGACCCCGCCGGAAGCTCTNNGCGTCTTCTGGGGTGGGTTCCTCACCTACGCGGACGAGGCAAAAACTGCGCTCGTCGGTGTGGGCAGGGAAGCGCTGGCGACACACGGTGCGGTCTCGGAGGAGACGGTCGTCGCCATGGCGCGGGGCGCGCTGGCGCGCTCGGGAGCCGATGTCGCGGTGGCCGTGTCGGGAATCGCCGGCCCCGACGGTGGAACGCCGGAGAAGCCCGTGGGCACGGTCTGGATGGCGGTCGCGCTCAAGGCGGGATCGTGCCGGTCCCGGCTGTGGCGTTTCTCGGGCCAGCGTGATATGATTCGTCGCAGGACCGCGGTGGCGGCCATGCTTTTCGCGGAAGCCGAGGTACTGGGACGCGGCAATTCTCAATTTACGTTTCACGAATGAGCACTTCTCATT
>PLNO01000009.1 GCA_003141795.1 Spirochaetaceae bacterium
CATCGGGGCTGTCGGGGGGGACCCTCGGCGGCCCTTTTCTTCAGTCTACAGAAGCCTTACCCGGTGAGGTGCCCCTCCGCTGGAAGCAGAGGACTGACGATATCGATAGTCCTCTGCTCGGACGTGCCATCAAGACGGCTTATATTCTGCTTGCGCCGATAGCCGCCGGGCGCGATCCCCATTTCTCGTTTGAAGGCGGTGCTGAAAGCGGCTTCAGATCCATACCCGATCCGTTCGGCAATCTCTTCAAGAGTCGCCTCAGTGCGTTCCAGGAGTTCCGCGGCTTTCATCATGCGCTGGTNNGCTGGTTGGTCAGGTATTCCAAAGGAGCCACGCCGGCAACCTGAGCAAAACGGAGAGAGAAGCTTGTCCGCGACATACCCGCTTCGGCGGCCATGTCTGCGACGGTCCATGGGCGTTCGGGACTATGATGGAGAGCCTCCGTGACGCCACGCAGTTTCCCGTCAAACATCAAGGCAAAAGGGTGGTTGCCCTGGCAGGTTCTGTCTTGGCGCTGGTGTTCCGCCATATTGAATCTCAGGATCTGGATGTAGAGGAGCTTCAGGAGCTCGGAGCTGGCCGCGCGCCAGCCAGGCTCGGAGGACCTTCCCTCGCGGCAGAGCATCTTGAGTATGACCGGAAAGGGGCTCGTATTTTCATCGTTGTCGGCCCTGATAAGGATAACCCTGTCCATGGCTCTCAAAAGCGGTTGCGCGAACGGGCTGTCGAACCTCAACTCAGCGGCGAGCAGCACTGTCTCAGGACCACCCGTGCCGTAGCGGAGCGTCTTTCTGCCTTCTCTTTCATCCGTCGTGAAGGAAAGGCTGGAAAACGGGACGACCTTGCTTTCAGGGCCATCACGCAAGACGTGCGGATCTCCACGCGAAAGCATGACAAGGTCTCCGGAGTTCAGATACAACTGTATTCCCGATTCCGGCAGTTCCAATTGGCACGCCCCCCTGGACACGACATAAAGTGGGGACCCCTCATCATGCATGGGGAACTCGATGCCCCAGGGAGCGCTCAAGACGGCGTTGTAGCCCCCGCTTTCGCGTAACCGAAGAGTCTGAAGAACATCTGACAACATGTCCACAGGCCGTTCCTTTCACCTTACGTTCTGAGATTATGAACGATAAATGATAAACAAAGTATAATCTATTATTATCCATCCGGAAAGTAAGGCCTATTCTCTAAGACATGAACATCAGACTTCCAAGGAGTAACCCATGCTGACGACTGAGAACGTGACTACTACCCCCGATTCACCTCCTGCAAATCCCCGAAGGCTCGATGACGCAGCCCTGGACATGCTGTTCCGGGAGGCTCGTAGCTATTCGTTTTGGCAGCAACGTCCCGTAGAAGAGTCCCTGATCCACAAGCTCTATGATCTGGTCAAATTGGGTCCGACAAGCGCGAACACATCGCCGGCGCGTTTCCTCTTCGTAACGAGCGAGGAGGCCAAGGCCCGACTCGTGCCTCTCATGCCCGAGCAGAACAGGGAGAAAACGAGAACCGCGCCAGTCGTTGTCCTGATTGCCTACGACCTGAAGTTCTACGAGAAGCTGGACAAACTCATGCCTCACCGGGACTACAAGCCATGGTTCGCCAGCAATCCCGCTTTCGCCGAAAAGACAGCCCTTCAGAGCGGGACCCTGCAGGGTGCCTACCTCATGCTAGCGGCGTGCTCCCTTGGCCTGGACTGCGGGCCAATGCTGGGTGACGACGAAAAAATCAACGCCGAGTTTTTTCCCGACAGCTCCTGGCGCGTCAATTTCGTCTGCGCCATGGGCTATGGCGTAAAAGAGAAGCTTTTCCCGCGTCTGCCGCGCCTGGACTTTGACGAGGCTGCCAGAGTTCTTTAGATAAATGGATGGCCATCTCGGAAATTGCTATCGAATCAGAAGGAATTATTGCCGAGCTCGTGGAGACGCGCTCGGCCTGTGCCGCTGCGCTGCCCAGGAAGACTTTTGCCACGGCAGCGTCCAGGCTATCGCATAAACATACGAGATCGTTGCGGCCAGTGGTTCGGGCAGTCAGATAGCCCCCATGCCTACTCGAGCGTCGCGTTGTCGCATGCGCGGCACAAGGCGCTGAAGTCAGAAGACCTGCGGATACGAGTATTCTGCCCGGGGCGGGTGCGACCGCCAGCCGCGCAGGCGCCCCGGCTCGCGGAGCGTTACCGGACGCCTGCCTCATGATCCGGTCAAGAACCTGCGCGCTCGTTGATCGGGCGGCGGCGCAGGCCTGGTTGGCTGAGCGCCGGCGGCACATAGTTGGCCGCATCGATTCCGACGTCGGTTCCGGGAGGGACGATCTGGTCGATCGCGTCCAGGACGTCGTCGGAAAGAACCACCGCGGCGCCGGCGAGCAGATCGTCGAGCTGTTCCATTGTGCGCGGGCCGAGAATCGCCGCCGTCACACCAGGGTGGGCCACCGCGAAAGCCATTGCCAGATGCGTCAGCGGCATGCNNGGCATCCCCGCCGCCGCGGCGACCGAAATGAGTTGCTCCACCGCATCCAGCCGATGTTCGTCGCTCATCTGCTTGCGCATGACCTTGACGCGCAGGCTGTCCGGCAAAGGCTGGCCCTTGCGGTACCGTCCGCTGAGCATGCCCTTGGCCAGGGGGCTCCATACCATCACGCCCATCCCGTAGCGCTGGCAAACGGGCAGCACCTCGCGTTCGATGCCGCGGCTCAGGATCGAGTAGGGCGGTTGCTCGACGCGAAACCGTGCCAGAGCGCGTCGCTCCGCGACCCACTGCGCCTCCACGATCTCCGACGCGGGGAACGTCGAAGATCCGATTGCGCGCACCTTGCCTGCCCGCATCAGGTCGGTGAGGGCCGAAAGGGTTTCCTCGATGTCGGTATCCGGTGA
>PLNO01000384.1 GCA_003141795.1 Spirochaetaceae bacterium
GCGCCGACGAAGTTCTCTTCCGCCTGGACATCCTGATCGATCGTCAGGCCGCCCCGCGCGGGCAGTGCCCAGAGTGCAGAGGCGAAGAGCAGAAGCGCCAATCCGACAAGCCCAAGCCTCTTCATGGGTCCCTCCTCATTCAAACGAGCAAGACCGTTAAAACACCCTGGCAGCTCGTCCGCACTGCCCGAGCAGATCGACAGGGAACGGATGAAGCAGAGAATCGACCTTGTCCCTGACGATGCGCTGTAGAGTGGCGGCCCGGAGCACCGGGCCGCATCCCCATCTTACCTGGTTTTTGCGATCGAGTAACTGTCGATCAGGGACATGTCGTCAGCCCTGAAGGTCGCCACGGAAAAGGATTTCCCGTCCACCGTGATGTAGCTGAACGAGGGGACCTTTCCCTGCCAGCGCGCTGCGCTGTACGCCTCGGGGCTCGGATTCTTCCAATCATAGAACTTGCTCCCCGATGCCGAATCGAGGGTGAAGTAGACGATGCCCGCTGGATCGGTGACGCTAACGGCCCTGGGATCCACTCCATCGACGGGCTTGCCCTTTGCCATCGGGAATGTCCGCGTGTAAGCGTGATCGTGGCCCTGGAGCACGACGTCGATGCCATAACGCTCGAACACGGGGGCGTAGGTGGCCCTTCGATCGAGGATATCGGGATCCATCGGATGATCGGCTTCGCTGTAGATCGAATGGTGGAAGCAGGCCACGCGCCAGGTAGCTCCAGGGTTCTGCGCCACCGTGTCGCGAATGAAGAGGTCATGGGCGGCGACGTTCTCACTGTTGCTGTTGAGCATCATGAAAAGGACGTTGCCGTAGAGAAACCAGTAGTCGCCGTCGTTGCCGTAGACACTACCGTATTTCGCCGAGAGATTAGGCGGATTGTAGTGAGCGCCGTAGAAATCGCCCATCGCAAAATCGTGGTTTCCGTCCACCGTGGCCATGGGGAGGGAGCGGAGCTGAACGGGGCTGAAAAACGCCTCGTACTCGGCCACCTGGGTGGAGAGGGACAGGTAGTCGTTCACCTGATCGCCGAGGGAAACGAGGAAGCTCACCCCTGGAAAGGCCGCGGTGGCCTTGTCGATGGTCGCCGTCCATCCTGCCTTATCCGCTTCGAGCGTCTTGGCGCCGGCGGCCTTCGAGCCGAGCTGAGGATCGCCAACGACGAGGAACCCGAAGCGCAACGGGTCACGGGTGGCGATCGTGGTGGGCACCGTCCAGCGTGTTCCGTCACCAACGCGATACACGTATTCGGTCGACTCAGTCAGCCCCGTCACCGTCACCCTGTCCGCGTAGAAACCGACGGAAACAGTCTTGTCATCGGCGTTGAACGCGGTGGCCATCACCATGCTGCTCGTGCCGGCAAAGGTCTTTGCCCTGGCGGCGGGGAAGGCGTCGCCCTTCTGGTCCGCCTTGAGCGCCACCTGGACGACCGGTTTGGCCGGGCTCGATGCGAACCACGCGAAACCCAGCTCCCGCGCCGTGGCACCGGGAGCGATGGTAAGCCCAGAGGCACCATAAGCCGGCCCGTCGGCCGACGCAACGGTCGCAGCCGCGAATGCAAACAGCGCTGCCGTAATTGCCACACACGCGCGGAGCGCCCCTACTTTCTTGCGTTTCATCATTCATCCTCCTCGTGATAGGCGGCCACTGGTTCGAGCCGGGCTCGCGGTGACCGTACGGGTAGAAGCCTGGGAGCGCATTCTTACGCTTTCGTGTCCTTCATGTTAATTATGCGTGAACATGCCGCCCGGCGCATGTCCTCAAGATCCTGCCACATCTCATCAAGACCGGGGAGCCGCCACCCGTTCTGCACGTTACTCCGATGCGCGCAAAGCCGCGCGCCGCATCGGCGCAATCATTTGTGTCCTTATCATGGAGGGGAATCTGCTCCGGATCAGGGGAAGACCGGTCACGAAGCAGGCTAAGCCCATCACGAGTCGGTGTCCGATTCTCTTCTGCGGAAAGTCGTAGAAGCCGAGCTTCTTGTAGGCCCTATGATCGGCCCGGAATACAAGACGCAACTCGGACCAGATATCGTCGCGGAATATCTTCATCCCCGCCACGCCGAGGAAGGTCCGGGGTCGGATGTATTTCACTTCGGCGAGCCGTACCAGCTTCTCGGCGAGCTGGTCGAGGGTGTTCTGGAGAACACCGGGGGCTTTCGGCTCGTCCGACACGAAGGTCACGAGATGAGAGAGCTGCAGCTCGGTCCACGCCTCGTAGGTTTCGCGCAGCTCGGGCAGGAAGCTGAGGGGTCCGGAGATGACGAAGGCGAACTGCTTCCCGACGAGCGATGGTGTGTGTGTGTTGAAAAAGCTCCTGTCGAAGAACTCCCGCCATTTCCACGAGAGCTGTCGGCAGACGATGGAGCCCGCGAACACGATGATGTCAGCCGGGACGAGCATCTCATTATAGAAGTCCATGAAGCCGTCCTTGCCCGTGTATGCGCACGTGTAGTTCGCACCGCAGCGCAAGCATCCTTGACAGCCCCCCTTGATGTCGATGTCGCGAAGATTGATTGTCCGGGCCTGACCGTCCCACGCTTCCTGGAGGCGCGTCACCATCGCACGGAGATTCTCCTCCCCCGGCGTGGCGTCCGTGAGGATTACGATCTTCTTGTCATGCTTCGGAACGGGCCGTGACGGGCCCGTGAATGAGAGCGACCCTCGCGGCGCGGCAGGAAGAACCGCGGAAAGCCGCGGTGACTCAGCGCTCGCTTCCGTGGAAGAGAAGAAATCCTCCGCGAAGCGCTCCAAACGCACTCTCTCCTCCGCTTTGAGGATATCGTCCATTCTGGCTGAGTAGGAGCCGACGAACCGCATGTCGAGGTCTTCACAGACGGAGCGCATATACGTGTGCGCATTCGAGTCGTAGTAGTTGATCGACGTGCTGATGAGGGCCGCGTGTTTTCCCTGGAACGCGGCTTCCGCGTGGCGCTCCGTCACGAGCTCGATGAATCTCTTGTACTGTGAACAGACCAGGAGTATGTAGAGCGGGAATGCCCAGAGGACGGCATTCGCCGAGCGCACCTCCCCGATCACCTCGTCAAAGGCTGACGTGTCAGCCTCGAGCTGCCTGATCTTTTGGGCAACGGGAAGCACGACGAACTGATGCTGGGGAAATTTCCTTTCCAGGTACACGACGTACTGACGCGTGACGCTGGTCTCACCCTTTGGGCTGCCATTCAGGACAACGATCTTCATGTTTGCTCTCCTTTTGAAACAAAGTTATTTTAACATTGTTAAGTTAGCGACCAAAAAAAATACAGCTACTCATGGCAATTCGGATTATGAGCTCCGTCGGAAGCATAAAAGCTGAAGAAAAGCTCCAGGAGCTTGTCCCTGCTCATT
The DNA here is from genome assembly GCA_003141795.1 of Spirochaetaceae bacterium. Next base: position 3,363 of record PLNO01000384.1, read on the forward strand.
CCTTCAGCCGGAGGAAGCATTCCCGACATCATGAGCGAGCTGAAACCATGAAGCAGAATCCACCCCATCATGGCGTCGTAGCGGGGATCCAGAGCATTCGCCCCAGCCCTGGCCTGCTTTTCGAGGGCGCCGCGAGCCGCCAAGTACGTGTAATAGAGAACCGGATGGTCGCCAACCTTGCCGTCCGGCTCCTCGAACGGCGCCTCGAAAAGAAGGCGGTAAAGATTCGGCTTCTCCTCAGCGTATGCGATGTAGCGATGTCCGAGCTCGGCGAGATACTCACCGGGGGGAAGGTTCTCGGGAATGGCCCGGATCCTGTCGTTCAGGATTTCCGCGGCCCAGATCCTGAGCTTGCCGAGTATCTCCTCTTTATTCTTGAAATAATGATAGATAGTCGTCGCGCTCACGCCAACCAGGCCCGCCAACTCACGCATATTGATGCTTTGATAGCCCGAGGTCATGACGATCTTCTGGGCTTCGGCGAGGATCCGGTCGGGAAGGTCGATATTTGCAGCGCGCGTCATTCTCTTTCCTGTTAACACAGTTACATTAACATGGTTATTTTAATTTGTCAAGAAGAGAATTCCATCTCTTGCGATCAAGCCCGGGCCGCGTTTCAAATATTGTACGCCCATGGCTCTCCGAGATACCCTCGTCGTATGAGCGGCGCAAAGTGGGACATGAACGCACTTGTATCGGAGCACTCCGAAATGGTGCTGAACCTCGCCTACCGCATTACGGGCAACCGACAGGATGCGGAGGACGTCGTTCAGGAAACTTTCTTGAAGGTGTTTCAAGGGATTGAGCAGTTTCGTGGCGAATGCGCCATTTCAACGTGGATCTATCGCATAGCGATGAATACGTGCCTCAAGACAAAGAGGAAGCTGGACGCAACGTACCTTGACTCGTTGGACGAGCGCATCGAGGCCTTTCGCGAGGACATCCCCGCGGAGGTGCAGGAGTGGTTCGACGAGCCTGACAAGGCGGTCTATCTCCAGGCCCTTCTCACGGAGGTGAACGAGGGGTGCCTGCACTTCATGACCTTCCGGCTCACCGATGAACAACGCATCCCCTATATCATGTACGCTGTCCTGCGATTCACCTATCGTGAGATAGCGGACGTGCTGGAAGTTTCCGAAGCCGTGGTCAAATCACGGTTGCATCGCGCCCATGCATCGCTCGAGAAGTATTTTCGCGGTCGCTGTCAGTGGCTCGATCCCGCGCACCCCTCCTGCACCTGCCGTTCGCGGGTGGGCTTCGCCCTGGCCTACGATCCGGAGCTTCTTGGCAGGGTGCGCCTGAAGGCCCGCGCGACACCCGCCGACGCTCCACTCATCGAGTTTCTCCATCGACAGGCCAGGGAGATCAGCGAGATCTATCGCCAGCTTCCACAGCTCTCGTACAAAATGGAAGCCCTCGAGAGGTATTTGGGAGCGCTGTCAAAAAAAACCGCGACACAGCCGTAACCGGGGAGCCTCGGCGGGCATCGAATCTCCTGAACACACGCAAAGGAGATTTGCATGGTTACCTCGAGCTCGGAAAACAACAGCAGGTCTGACGCGCCATTTGGCGAAAATGCGCATGCGCAGGCGACCCCGGAAGGTCGGAGCTCATGCCCCCCCATCGATCCGGATTCGCTTCGCTACTTCCTCGCGTCGCGGAGAAGCATGAGACGATTCCTCACCGATGACATTTCCGGGGAGATCGTGAGCGGCCTGATAGACACGGCCCGCCACACCCCGTCCGGTGGAAACAGACGCGCGCACGAGCTGACCCTGATGCCGCGCGGAGCTACGCGTGACGATCTTCTCGTCGAGCTATCGCGAATCTACGCGAAGAGAAGCGCTCTCCTGAACAGCCCTGTCGCGAAATTTCTCGTACGGCCATTTGTCGACCCCTACGTACGGGCATTTTTCGACGATCCGGAGTACGGGGGGAGGATCAGGGAGCTTCTGGCGAAGCTGGGTCGCGGAGAGGACCCTATCTTCTACAAAGCTCCGCTCGTGGTCTTCTTCCACTCGAAAGTGCTCATTCCGACGCCAAAGGAGGACTGCATCCTTGCCGCGCATGCAATGGCCCTCGCGGCGCACGCGGCCGGCCTCGGATCATGTCTCGTGACCCTTGCGCAGAGCGCCGTGAACTCGAGCAGGGCGTGCAAGACCACGCTCGGACTCACGGCGAACGATCAGGTCCATGCGGTGCTGCTCCTCGGACAGATAGAGGAGCGGAATCACGAACCGGCTCACCGCCCGCCCTTGGTGGTGCACGCGACCTCCTCGCGGTCCGTCTGAGATCGGAGCTATTTCGCGGGCTGCCAGTCTCCCGAAGCAAGGTCTACACAAAAGGACGGCGCTCGTCACCGTCAGCATCCCCGATCGTGCATGGCCTACTTGCCGTGCCGATAGTCCCACGGCGCCGTGGGATTGCGGTCCACCCAGAGCCCGCGCCTGGCTGCGCGGGCCTCTTTTTCCAGCGCTGCAAGGGCCGGATCCTTCGAATACTGCTTGTAGTGCCATGCCAGTCCCGCTCGTACGAGCTCGGCATTTGCCAGAACGCCCCCGACGACCACGTCGCCCACCTCTCTGCCGTAGCGATCCACGTTCACCACTCGCACGGTGACGATCGTGCCGAAGCACAGATCGGAGAGGAATTGACGGGCCCGCCGACCGTAGTTCTGTCCGAGCTCGGGGGCGTCGATTCCGTTCAGTCGGATCTTGTGCTGCACCGAAGCCACGAGAACGGTCAGGGTGTCTCCGTCGTGCACAGCAACAACCTTTCCCGACAGCTCCCGAACGCCCGCGGTAGGCGCACGCGGCGTTGCCGCAATGAAGGCACGGGAACCTGCTTCTGCCGATCGAGCGTGCCCGTCGAAGGAGGGGTTGCAGACCTTGCACGGGGTGTAGCCGTGGGTTATGGCGTCGGAAAGATCGATGGCGACCGAGCCTTTCGTAAGAAAGCGGCAGCCGGCGGCATGGTACTTCTGTCCTGCCTTCGTGACGTAGACGGTCTGCGCTGATACTGCAAAGCTCACGAGGAGCAAAAGCCCGACAAACACTACGGTACGGGCTGCGGCGCGGTTCACTGCTCACCTCTCTGTTGGCTTATCAGCAGTGTAGCATGGAAGACGAACGATCGTGCAGACTCTGGATGCACCCTTTTCAATCAGTTGAGCGGATTCCCTGCCCACGGTATACTGGAGGAAAGCGCGGAGCGCTACAGGAGGGTTGGATGGCGGAAAGAATCGGTGAGTATCTCGTCGCCCTGGGCGCCATGTCTGAAACCCAGGTCACCACGGTGATCAATCACCAGCATTCAGGCGATGAGCGGCTCTTCGGAGAGATCGCCATGGAGCTGGGATACCTGGCGGACAACGAGCCCATCGACAAGTTCCTCGAATACCAGGAGCTGCAGCTCGGCGATTAGCCCGCGGGCAGGCTCCCTGATCCAGCACCGTCGCTCAGGCGGTCCAGCTCAGCGCAAACCTCCGTGTACGACATGAGCTGTGCCCCGGCGCGCAGCTCGTCGAATATCGCCTTCCCCTCCGACGAAAAGAAGCTCCGCGGCACGTCCTCGGGCCCGGGGCGGAGAACGATCAGCTTCCGCGATTTCCCCGCAAGGCGCAGATTGCCGATATTGCCCGGACCGATCGGGAAAGAGCAGAGGATCGTCACGTCGGCTGTTGCAACGAGCCGCGTGGCGCGCTCCACGTCCTCATCGGTGACGCGGGAGAAAGCGCCGACCGATTCGTGCGCAATACCGAGGCTCTTCCACAGCTTCTCATCCGAATCGTACTCATGGGCGATCCCGCCGGAAAGCGCATAGCCGAGACGGTACAGCTCACGGGAGAGGTTCACGGCGCTGCCCGCTCCGCCGATGAGATGCACGCGCATTCCCGCGCCGCTCGCGCGGCGGGGAAGCACTGTGACCGTGAGCGTGCCCGTCGCCGAGTTCGGCGACACGAGGGTCTTCACCCCATAGACGTCGTCGATGACCGCGCTGCGCAGCACCTCCTCGGGCCGTCCGTCAGCGGCAACCCTTCCACGGTCCAGCAGGACGAGGCGGCTGCAGTATTGAGCGGCGAC
>PLNO01000069.1 GCA_003141795.1 Spirochaetaceae bacterium
CTGCTCCAGAGGAGCTGGAAGAGAAAGCAGGCGATCCCCACCCCGGCGCCCATCATGACACCGGTCGGCGAGGGAACGAGGACGGCGGGGTTGAGAAAGACGAGGATGACGAGGCCGAAGGCGAGCTGCGCCACCCGTACGATCGAATCGATGAGCAGGTTCTTGAAGGAGTAGGGCAAAGCCCACATGTGGATCATGAGCCCGAGAGTAAGGATAACCAGGTCCAGCACGCCCCGTTACCGCCTTGCGCCGCAGGTATCCATGTGCATCTGTGTAACCGTTTCAAGCTTCCTCTGCAAGAAGCGCTATCAGCACGCGGATGGCGTGGGGATGGCGCTTCTTGCGCTGTCAACGCAGTCCCGCTATAGTTCAGGCAGGTTTTCAGCGGAAGGCGGTGCAATGCCGCCACGGACGCGCCACTGTTACCGGCGACGACCGCACCATGGTGCCACTGGGGTGACTGCCCGGGAAGGCGGGGCGGGGGGATGACCCGGAAGTCAGGAAACGCTGGACCATCGCACACACTGCACCGCAGTGCCTGCACGCGAATCTCTTGCAGGAGGACATCGTGCACGGGAGCCCCAGCCCAGTCCGCGTGATCGTCGTTTCCCTCGTTCTTGCCGTGTGCGCGGGCGGTCTATCCGCGCAATCCACGTGGCCACGCTCGGTCACCGACGACATGAACGCGACCATGAGGATCCCCGGACCGCCGCAGCGGATCATCTCCATGACCCTTCCCACCGACGAGATCCTGCTCTCCCTCGTGCCGGCGGACAGGCTCGTCGCGGTCACCGGGTTCTCCGCAGATCCCGCCGTTTCGAACGTCGTTTCCCGTGTCGCCGGTATTCCGATGAAACTCAACCAGCTCAACGCGGAGGTGGTGATCGCGCTGCGGCCCGACCTCGTGTTCGTCGCCGACTGGACCGACCCGGCGAGCGTCGAACAACTGCGGGACGCAGGCCTCACCGTGTATCGGTTCAGGAGCCCCGTCACCGTGGCCGGGATCGAGGAATCGATCGCGCGGATCGGGGACGCCGTCGGCGCGGAGGAGGCGGCACGAGGTGTCGTGCGGGGGATGGAGGCGAAGCTTGCAGAGGTGAATGCGCGACTTGCCCCGCTGCCGTCCGACAAACGGCTCAGCGTGATGGACTACAATACGTGGGGGACTTCAATGGGAGCCGGTTCGTCCTGGGACGAGATCGTGCGGCGCGCGGGCTTGCGCAATGCGGTGGACGGACTGCGGGCAGACGCCCACGGCGCCGTTCCCATCGCTCGTGAGAAGATCCTGCAGCTCGACCCCGACATCCTGCTCGTTCCTGCCTGGGTTTACGGCAATGCGGGAGGCTCTGACGCGTTCTACAGGGGGATCATGTCGGATCCTGCAATGAAGGGGCTGCGGGCGGTGAGGAAGGGCAGGGTGTACAGGATGCCGGAGAATATCAAGAGCTCGACGTCGCAGTACATCGTGCTGGCAATCGAAAGCCTCGCCCGCTACGCGTATCCCGAGCTGTTCAAGGAGCCGAGATGAAGAGCCGACCGGTCGTCACCTGCATCGTCCTTTCCGCGGCGCTCGTCGCGGCGCTCGTCGCGGCGGTGAGCATCGGTGCCGTTCCCGTGCCCCCCTCGTCCCTGGGACGGCTCATCCTGCATGGGATCGGATTCCACTCCGTCGCCCTGCCGAAGGAGCAGGACGCGGCCATCCTCCTCCTGCTTCGCCTGCCGCGGGCGCTCGCGGCGGTGCTCGTCGGAGCGTCGCTCGCCGTGTGCGGCGTTGTGATGCAGGGACTCTTCCGCAACCCGATGGCCAGCCCCGAGATACTCGGGGTATCCGCGGGGGGGAGCCTCGGGGCGGTCATAGCGATCACCTCGGGGCTCGCCTCATGGTCCCTCCTCACGATGCCGCTCCTCACCGTCACCGGCGCGCTGGTATCAGCCGCGTGCATCTACCTGCTCTCCACGTCGCGCGGCACTACGTCGCTCCTGTTCATCGTGATCGCGGGCATGGCGATCTCGTCGCTTTTCAATGGGCTGACCTCCGCGCTTCTCCTGTTCTCCCGGGAGTACCAAGTGAGCCAGTACCTGTTCTGGACCATGGGCGGGCTCGACGGACGGACCTGGCAGCACATCATCTTCTCCGCTCCCGTGCTCGTCCCCGGTATCGTCGTGCTCTCCCTGTTCTCCCGGGAGCTGAACCTCCTCACCCTGGGCGAGGAGGGGGCGTCATCTCTCGGCATGAACGTGGAGAGAACGAAGCGGCTCCTGCTCGTGCTTTCCGCAATCGTGACGGGGGTCGCCATCGCGGTGAGCGGGCCCATCGGCTTCGTCGGGCTCCTCATCCCGCACCTCATGCGCTTCATCGTGGGCCCGGACCACCGCGGGCTCATGCCCGCCTCGGCTCTGGGCGGCGCTTTTTTCCTCGTGCTCTGCGATCTTGCCGGCCGCGCGGTCGCCCCTCCTTACGAGATACGGGTGGGCATCATCACGGCGGTGATCGGCAGCCCCTACCTCATCGTGCTGCTGTTGCGCACCCAGAAACGCAGCGTCCGGGTGCTCCAGTGAGCGGCGCACTCCTGGAAGCGCAGGCCGTCTCCTGGAGGGTCGGGCCGGCGTTGATCCTCGACCGCGTCGACCTCGCCGTGGCCCGGGGGGAAATGGTCGGGGTGATCGGACCGAACGGCGCGGGTAAGACCACCCTCCTGCGGCTTCTTTCCGGGCTTCTGCCGCCGAGCGCGGGCCGGATCTGCCTCGACGGGCATGATATTTCCGGCAT
>PLNO01000151.1 GCA_003141795.1 Spirochaetaceae bacterium
GGATGTCGCAGGCGTCTCCGAGCCTCTCCCGGCAGGCGGACAGGATCGCATCATTGTACGAAGCATCGACGCCGACCTTCACTTTGAGATCGGGAAGCTTCATCTTCGCGCACAGCTCGATGTACGGGCGGGCCTGCGCGAGGGGGAACATCGGCAGCACGCCGCCGAAGCTGATCGCCGTGCGACGGGGCTGCATTCCGAGGACGGTGAACGGGTCGATCCCCGCCGCCTCCGTGGCGCAGGCGAGAAGCGCGGATTCCACGGCGCAGACGAGGTNNGGGCAGCGATCGCGTTTCGCAGTCCCTGCCGCAGAGCTCCGCAGCGACGTCCGACCAGCTGAGGTCCCGGCCGCGCAGCGGCAGGAGGAGCGCCGAAGTGATGCGCGCGGCCTCCCCGCGAAAGGCCTCTCCCTGTCCCAGCGAGCCCGAGACATAGTCGCGGACGACCGCTTCCCCGTATCCTGAATGCCCGTCGGCAGTCACGTGAAGAAGGAGAGAATCGGAGAAAGTCCTCTCTGTTCGGGCGCCATGGGTCACGTTCATACGAAAGGGTATCTGCAGGAAGTGCAGCTCGGCGCTTTCGATTTTCATTGATNNCCTCGATCCGTTGGACGCAAGCCGAAACATCCGGGGGGAGCTACCCGAGCTTGATTTAAACTCATATATCGATTTACATATACCAACGATACATTAAGTTCGTTTTTTGTTGAATTCAGTCAAAAATCCCAATTTTTTGAGTTTATTCTCGCAGTGGAAAGGTTAATCTGATACGCTTGATACCGATATAGGAGGCGAGAGGGGCAGGCTGCGCCTCTTGGACGACTCGAAGGGAAATGCGTGACGCAGGAAGACAACAACGTCAGCTGCTTGAACAGCAGGGTAATTATAGAATACATCCGACACAGGAATCCCGAACGTGTTTCGGAGCTGTTCGAGGATTTGCCTCCGCCCTGGTCTGAAATCTCAGGCCTCGACAATTACCTGTCGGACGAGAACAACTGGATCCCCATCAACCTCATCGTCAAACTCTTCGAGAAGGCGCGCCTCATCACGGGCAACCAGCAGGTCGCGTTCGACATCGGCTTCGAGTCGATCATCAACCGCGAGTTCAGCTACTGGCAGAAGATCTTCCTGAGGATATTCTCCTCCCCGCGAAAGATCCTCCGCCGCTCGAACCAGATGAACAACAACCTCAACACGACGAAGATCGTGGAGCTCATCTACGATGCGCCCGGCAGGGCGGTGCTGCGCTGGCATTGGCGCGACAGCATCAGCAACGCAAAGGACATCTGCTCGTACAACAAGGGCATCTACTCGGCGATCCCCACGTTCTGGGGCCGTCCCGCGGCGCGCGTCGAGGAAGCCGCCTGCCGCTTCGAGGGCCAGCCGTTCTGCGAGATCACCCTCACATGGCCCATCAACTGGGGAGGGTTCAAGACGTTCCTCCCCCGGTTTCAGACCCGCAAATCGGCGCTCTATACCGCGCTGGAAGAGATCGACAGGGACAAGTCCCTCCTCAGGCAGAAGTTCGACCAGACGACGGCCCTCAACCTCGAGCTCCGCCAGAAGGTGGAGATGCTGAAGGCCATCAACAACGCCACGAGGGCGATCGTCTCCGTGGCCGACACGCGGGAAATCCTCCGCCTGACCATGACACCCATCGTCGAGGTCTTCGGCTTCGACAGGGCCATGATCATGCTCGTGAACGCCGAAGGCGATCAGCTCGAGTACAGCTATGGCGTCGGGGAGGCACCGGAGGTCATGCAGAGGCTGCGCGATTACCGCATCCCCCTCGCCCGTGACCAGAACCTCATGGTACGTGTGCTGAAACGGCGCAAGCCGGTGCTGATCCGCGACGTGCGGGCCGCCGGCCTCAATCCGACCAACCGTATCCTCTCCGATTTCCGGCCGAGCTCGTTCATCATCTGTCCGCTCATCGCCGACGGCAAGGTCATCGGCATCCTCGGCGCGGACCGCCGCGGCACGGGGAAGCGGCTCACCTCCAACGACACGGAGTTCCTCTCGATCTTCGCGAACAACATCGCCACCGCGTTCCTCCGCGCGCGGCTCGACGAGGAGCTGAAATCGAGCAACGTGAGCTCGGTGCGCGCGCTCGTTCAGGCGATCGAGGAAAAGGACACCTACACGCGCGGCCATTCGGAACGCGTGGCGGCGCTGGCCGTGGAGATCGCGCGCGTGCTGGGGTATTCGGAGGTCGAGATCGAGTACCTGCGGTTCGGGAGCATCCTCCACGACGTCGGAAAGATCGGCATCCCAGAATCGATCGTGAAAAGCCCCAAGCCGCTCACGGAAGCGGAGTTCAAGATCATCCAGAAGCACCCCCTCAAGGGCATGGAGATCCTGCAGCCCATCTCCTTCATCAAGAACCACATGTACCTCATCCGCAGCCATCATGAGCGATGGGACGGCAAGGGCTACCCGGACGGGCTGGCGGGTGACGACATCCCGCTGGGCGCGCAGATCGTCTCCGTTGCGGATGCCTACGACGCAATGACCTCTTCCCGGCCGTACCGAAAAGGCATGCCTTCACGACAGGCGGCAAAGGAAATCCAGAAGAACGTCGGGATCCAGTTTTCCCAGCGCATTGTCGACGCTTTCATGGTGGTGTACGAAACCATCGTCATGCCGAAAAAAGTAAGCGATCCGGTCAAAAAGTAGATTCTATAAAAAAAAACTTGCATCTCCATTCTTCTTGTGATGGAATTCAGTCAAATTTCCCGACTCAGGAGGAATGGTATGAAACTGAAGATCTCTGTATTCTTCCAGTCCCCCGTCAACGTGTTTCTCTTCCGACACATGAGCCCGAGTCTTGCTCAACGGTACCTGCACACCATCGGGTTCCTGTACTACCTGATCAACAGGCACGAGAAACGCGTGATCGAGCGGAACATCCGCGAGGTGCTCGTCGGTCAGGACGAGCGCTACGTGCGCACCGTCGTCAGGGAGACGTTCAAAGGCATCTTCACCCACTACTTCGAGAAGATGTTCGCCGCATACCTGGACTACTCCACGGTCCGCAAGTACGTCGACGTACATTTCAAGGTCGAGGGCGTGGAGCTCATCCAGAAGGCGCTGGAACAGGGCAAGGGATGCATCCTCGTGACCGCGCATTGGGGCGCGGTGGAGTTCATCCCGTGGGTGCTGCACACGCAGGACATTCCCACGAGCGTCATCCTCGAATGCGCCACGGCAAAGCTCGCGAAGAGCCTGCAGGAAAAGGTGGCAAACCGCAACACGGAGCTCCTCTCCTCCGCGCTCGGCGGGTCGATCTTCCTCCGCGCCATGCAGTCGCTGAAGTCCAACCGGGTGCTGATGACGCAATGCGACGAGGTGGACGCATGGCGGCGGCGGCGCAGTCACACGATCCAGCTCTTCGACAGGGAGCTGTTCTTCGACAACACGATCGACGTCCTCTCCCACAGGTCAGGCGCCCCGGTGGTCGCCGCGTTCCTCAAGCGAACGGGCAATGCGCGCTACACGCTCATCCTGGAGGATGTTTCCGTGCAGCGCACCCCCGAGAGCACGGCGCGGGACTGTCTGGAGCTGTGGCAGAAGTACGTCCGCCAGAACCCCGAGCAGTGGTACCAGTGGAAGAAATGGACCGCAATGAAGGTCGGCGCGGCATGACGGGGGCCAGGCCCGTATAGACCTGGTGGCTCTGTCCAGTGTATTTTCGCCTCACGCGGAGACGTCGATGAAGTTTCATACCGAGTACGTCACATTCACCACGCGCCGTGAGCGCGAGTACATCAACATGACCGAGAAGGTCGAGGCTGCGGTGGCGGCCAGCGGCTGCCGGGAGGGGATGGTGCTCGTCTCCGCCATGCACATCACCGCCGGAGTCTACGTGAACGACGCGGAGCAGGGCCTCATCCAGGACATCGACGAATGGCTGGACACCCTCGCCCCCCGTCGGCCCGACTACCGTCACCACCGCACCGGGGAGACCAACGGCGACAGCCACCTGAAGAACCTGCTCATCGGTCACGAGGTGATCCTCCCCCTTACCGATGGCAAGCTCGACCTGGGCCCGTGGCAGCAGGTCTACTATGCGGAGTTCGACGGCAGACGGCCCAAACGGGTCATCATCAAGGTAATGGGAGAATAGGAAAAGCGTGAAAGTCCTGAAATTCGGTGGAAGCTCGGTTGCAGACGGAGAGCGTATCCGGGCCGTGACAGACATCATTTCCCAGGCGGCGAAAGAGGGCCGCGTGGCGGTCGTCCTTTCAGCGATGAAGGGGATCACCGACCTTCTCATCACGGCGGCGCGCAAGGCGGAGGAGGGCACCGACGGTTTTCGATCCGTCCTGGAGACCATCCGCACCCGTCATTTCGAGGCGGTGCGCTTCCTGTTCACACCCACGGACCAGGGCGCGGGGATAACGCCGCTGGCAATCATGTGCAATGAGCTGGAGGAGATCCTCCACGGTGTGGACCTCGTCAAAGAGTGCTCGCCGCGCACCATGGACCTCGTGATGAGCTTCGGGGAAAGGCTCTCCTGTCGGCTCGTGACGACCTACATGCAGACGCGGGGGCTTCCCGCGGAGCTCGTCGACGCGCGGGAGCTCATCCTTACGAACAGCGGCTTCGGAGCCGCTGTCGTCAACTTCCAGAAGAGCTACCCGCTCATCCATGAGAAGCTCGACGCGATCAAGGGCATCGCGGTCATCCCCGGCTTCATCGGATCCACTGAAAAGGGGATCACAACGACCCTGGGCAGGAACGGCTCGGATTACACCGGCTCGATCATCGGTGCCGGAGCCGACGCCGATCTGATAGAGATATGGACCGACGTCGACGGCGTTCTGTCCGCCGACCCCCGCATCGTACCGGAGGCCTTCGTCATCCCCGAGCTCAGCTCGGAGGACGCAATGGAGCTCTCCTACTTCGGGGCGAAGGTGATCCATCCCTACTGCATGATCCCTGCCGTGGAGAAGGGCATCCCCCTGCTCATCAAGAACAGCCTCAATCCGCAGGCGCCGGGCACGCGCATCGCCGCGGCAGCCACGCTCCGTCAGGATACGGGCCGACCCATCACGGGGATCGCCTCCATCGAGGGGATCTCCCTCCTCAACATCGAAGGCGGAGGCATGATGGGCATTCCCGGGTTCGCCGCGCGGATCTTCTCCGCGCTCGCCCGGGCAGGGGTCAACATCATCATGATCTCCCAGGCCTCCTCCGAGCACACGATCTGTCTCGTCTTCAAGACCGAGGAGGGGGAGCGCGCGCTTTCGGCGCTGAACAAGGAGCTCGCCATGGAGCTGGAGACGCGGCGCATCGAGCGCTTCGAGCTCCGCCGTGACCTGCTCATCGTTTCCGTGATCGGCCAGAACATGCACGGCACGCCGGGCATGGCCGGACGCCTCTTCAGCGCCGTAGGCAGGGCGGGGATCAACATCCTCGTGATCGCTCAGGGCTCCTCGGAGAGGAACATCTCCTTCGTGATCGAAGAGAAGAACCACGCCCTGGCACTGAGGACCATCCACGCCGAGTTCCTCACCGGGAAGAAAGCATCATGAGCGCAGATCAGGTTTCGGTTTTCGCCACGGCGACGGTCGCCAATGTCGCCTCGGGCTTCGACGTGCTGGGCTTCGCCCTGGACACGCCGGGGGACGCGGTCACCGTCAGGCGCGTCGCAGGCAGGGCGATCCGCGTGGTTTCCATTACCGGAGACGAGGGCAAGCTCCCCACCGACCCGAAGAAGAACACGGCCGCCGTGGCTGTGTCAGGGCTGCTCACGAAGCTCGATTTTCCCTTCGGCGTGGAGATCTCACTAGAGAAGAGGATGCCCCTGAGCTCGGGCCTGGGCAGCTCGGCGGCAAGCGCCGTGGCGGCCGTGTACGCAACGAACATCCTCGCAGGCTCACCCCTGTCCTCCCGGGACCTTCTGCCCTTCACCATGGAGGCTGAGCGCGTCGCCTGCGGGGCCGCTCATGCGGACAATGTGGCCCCCTCCCTCCTGGGCGGCTTCGTCCTCATCAGGAGCTACGAGCCGCTGGACGTCGTGCAGCTTCCCGTTCCCGCCGGGCTCGCCTGCGCGGTCGTGCATCCGCACACGGAGCTGCGCACGGAGGATGCGCGGAGGATCCTCAAGAAGGAGATCCGGCTCGCCGATGCGATCCGCCAATGGGGGAACCTCGCCGCGCTCGTTGCGGCGCTGTACAACGGGGACCTTCAGCTTCTGGGACGGTCCCTCCAGGACGTTGTTGCCGAGCCCGCACGATCGCTCCTCATCCCCGGATTCGCGGCCGTCAAGGCCGCGGCGCTTTCCGCCGGAGCCCTGGGCTGCTCCATCTCGGGCTCGGGCCCGTCGGTCTTCGCGCTCTGCGCATCGCGGGAAGAGTCCCCGCGCGTGGGCAGCGCGATGAAGGCGGCCTTCGAGACGGCAGGGCTCGCCTGCGACCTGTACCTGTCCGCCGTGAACACGCGCGGCCCCGTGGTCATCGACCCCGCGGGCGGCAGCGCATCCTCCCGATCATGAAGTTCGCCAGCCGCGACCATCCAGAGGCCGTTGTCGGCTTCCGCGAAGCGCTCTTCACGGGCCTTGCGCCGGACGGCGGGTTGTACCACCCCGTGGGCGCGCCGGACCTCTCAGGCCTCATCGAGACGTTCGACGACAGCGTGAGCTTCCTGGATCTCGCCG
>PLNO01000008.1 GCA_003141795.1 Spirochaetaceae bacterium
TTGCAGCGCAATCTCCTCTACACCGCCGTCACCCGGGGCAAACGGCTCGTGGTGATCGTGGGCTCGCGCAAGGCGATGGCAATCGCGCTTCGAAACGACACGCCCCGAAGGCGCAATTCCCTGCTGGCGTCGCGTCTGGCGTCCGCAAAGCCGGCGAACGCCGCCCTCCACTGACGGGCCCCACACCGCGAGGTCTTTGAAGTAGTCGCGAAGGTACCCGCGGTCCCGGGCAAGCATTTCCCCTATCGGCCAAGCGCTCTTGATAAGCTGAGCGCGCTCGCTAGGGCGCAAAGACACGAATGATTCCAAACTGGCTTGACTCGGAACGCATACCCATAGAAAGTGGGACTGGAGACAAGAGGATTCCTACCGAAGCCAGTAGTGGTCGGCTCTATGGAAAAAGGATCGGGGCGAGGGCGGGCACGATCGCGCGCAGCCCCGCGGGCGGCGTCGGGGAGCACGCCGCCGCCCTACGGTTTGTACCCTGCCAAATGGTACTAACCTCAGGTACACTGGGTTGCCTCCGGGAATATCCTGCGAGCGCTGGTGAGGAGAAACAGAATGAAAAACGAAGCGGTGATCTCAACGAAAAAGCTTGGCTTCCCGTGGCAAACAGAGGATCCCTTCCTCTACTGCGTGCATCATCTTGATGACTACCCCGCAGGCAACGCGGCTCTCGGTCCCGCGGCGTCACTTTCCGGCAGGGACATGGGACAGGACTTCGACCCCCGGGAAGAATGGCGCATGTACCACGGTGAGGTGGTGCCGGGCTTCCCTTCTCACCCCCACCGCGGATTCGAGACTGTCACCGCCGTCTTGAGGGGCTTTATCGACCATTCCGATTCGCAAGGGTCGGCCGGACGCTACGGCAATGGCGACGTGCAGTGGCTGACGGCAGGCGCCGGCATCCAGCACGCCGAAATGTTCCCGTTGCTGAAAACCGAGGGCGGGAATCCGCTGGAATTGTTCCAGATATGGCTGAACCTGCCGGCGGCCAGGAAGTTCGCCGCTCCTTACTACAGCATGTTGTGGTCTGAAGATGTTCCCCGTTTCCAGGGAGAATCAGTCGAAGCAGACGTCATCGCCGGAACGATCGATGGCCTGGCGGCCCTGCCGCCTCCACCGGACTCCTGGGCAGCGGACCCCGCCAACGCCCTGGCGATTTGGGTCATCCGGATGCAGCCGCGTTCTTCCTGGAAGATGCCGGCGGCGTCCGCCGGCGTGAATCGAAACATCTTCTTCTACCGGGGTTCGCGCATAAAGATCGGGGATACCGAGATTCCCGCGAATCATTCGGTGGGACTCCGGCCGGAGCACGACGCCCTGATCGAAGCGGGCGATGACGAATGTCATCTGCTCCTGCTCCAGGGGCGGCCGATTGGCGAGCCCGTGTTTCAGTACGGCCCCTTCGTGATGAACACGCAGGACGAAATTGTGGCTGCATTCAACGATTATCGAAGAGACCAGTTTGGCGGCTGGCCGTGGCCCCGACACGATCCCGTCCATCCGAGGTCGCGCGGCAGGTTCGCGACATTCGCCGACGGCCGCGAGATTGTCCGGTAAGAAAAGAGATCATCTCAGCGTTGGGGCGATCGCTCCAACGCTGAGATGTCAAACGCCTGCCGCTCAGGTCACTTCTCTAGTGTTCCGTCCCGGTAATTCGTTCACACAAGCGCTGTAGCTTCGCAAGAATCGAATCCGCTGTCGCGGTCCACACAAAAGGGCCTGCTCGCCCGCCACTTGTACAACGTGTTCACATCACCGCAGTGTCTTCATCAACGACAACGAGTCGGGGCTGCACGCGGACTTCCTCGATTGGCTTTTACGGGTTGACGGCTGTGCTCCTTAGGAAACAGGATAGCCCACCCTTCAGATCTTTTAGTGTAGCACCATCCATTGACTGCAGGGCGAGGCCCTGGAGCAAGGCAAATAGCGCGCGGGCCCAGGTCGGGGCATCCAATTCTCGGGGAAGGTCCCCTTCTTCTTGAGCCTTTATGGCCAGCTTAATGAGGGTGTTGAGGGCCACTCTTCTCTTTTTCCTTAAGTCTTCCACCAGTTCCTGTTCTTCCGCCGATTCCCGAAAGCCTCCTGTCAGCACCAGACAGCCCTTTGGACCCCTGTCTTTGGTGAACCGGACCAGCGAGGCCTGGAGATACTCTTCCAAGAGTGTCCAGGCTCGACCTTCGACTTGAGTACCCGAATTGGCGCGAGTCCAATAGCGGTCGAGGACGGCGAGGTAAAGTTCTTCTTTGGAGTGGAAGAGGTTGTAGAGGCTGGGCGGCGTGCAGCCGATGGTCTGGACTAGCTCACTGAGCGAAGTGCCACCATACCCATGTCGGGCAAAAAGATCTGTCGCAGTATCGAGGACTGCTTCCCGGTCAAATCGAGGGGGCCGGCCTTGTCGTTTCTCGGTGCTCATTTTATAGCGACCAATATATAACTTGACAATGACTCTTGTCCATAGCTATTAATATAGTGATCGCTATATTAAGGAGTTCATGGATGAGTGTTCAGAATGGACCTGCTCTCGTTACGGGGGCCAATTCCGGAATTGGCTTACAGTTGACGCTTCGCCTTCTGAAGGAAGGTTGGGAAGTGATCGCCTTGATCCGGTCCGACTTTCCACGAGACATAACCGAAATCCAGGATGCTCTGGCCCACAAACGCCTCAGGGTGTACCAGGCAGACTTGTCTCGACCCGAGAGCCTTAGAACCGCTCTGGCTGAGGTCATCCGGGCCGAACGGCAAGTCGAGATCCTATTCAACAATGCGGGTGTGGCCCCGTCGAAGCTAGATGTGGGACCTCGCGGCTACGATCTGGCCTTTGAAGTGAATACTCTGGCCCCGTACATCGTGACCAAAACCCTTCTTCCGCTGATCGAAGCAGGAACGAAGAAGACCATTGTTCAGACCACTTCGGGTGCCGCCAACCTTGTGAAGATCTTTAACCAGGATGTTCTCCTCCATCCAACGGAGTTTAAAATATTCTCGGGCCCTTATGGTCGCTCCAAGCTCGCGTTGTCTCTCTGGACCCAGGCCTGGGCCGAAGATATGAGCGCTCGGGGTATTCGCATGGTCAGCGTCGATCCCGGCCCCAATCATACTGCCATGAACAACCCCCGCGGAAAGTCCGCGACGCCTTTTTTGATACGTTTGATTCAAAGACTCATCAACAGAGCGCCAGAGGTCGGGGCAGCTCATCTATACCGTGCGGCCATGGACACGTCGACCGGGGCCACGGGAGCCTATATTTCTGGCGATAGGCAACGAAAGCTGGTCTTTTCAAATAAAAGTCGAGACATCCTAAGCCTCGTCGGCTCCCTCAGCAACGAAAGGTTCTTGTAGGGATGGGAGTCAATTGTCGCATGGCAATAATCGCGGGAGGTCGAGGGAGCAATCGGCTGCGCGGTGCAGAGCCAGAAACCAAGCACGATTTTGGACGACAGAGTTGATGAGGAGCAAAGAATGAACGAAAAAGTGATTGTCAGAAGGCCAGGCGGGCTGGATAGGTTCCTCTGGGCAACGAGGTTAAGGTTAGAATTCTTGCCTCTGGTGTGGCTTACGGAGACATTCTTCTTCGCATGGGAATCGGAACCCGCGCCTCGGACTTCCCCGTAATACGCAGCGAGCTTCTCGAACAATCAAAGGTTATCGGAAAGATTGTCCTAAAAGACTGACCTGTACTGTCAATAGTGGACCGATTGTGGCCGAATGGTAAGGAACCTACATTCGGGGAAAGTCCACCTTCACGTTTCCTTTTGGGTCTTGCCGGTTTTGCCACTTACCCACGTC
>PLNO01000113.1 GCA_003141795.1 Spirochaetaceae bacterium
ACGTAATCCTCAATGCCCGAGCCGCAGTTCGCCCCGATCACCGAGGCACCCGCCTCTTCCGCGCGCAGCACGCAGGCCTCCGGAGTGTTTCCCATCATGGTGCGGTATCCCTTCGGCGTGCGGTTGTAGGTCATGCTCGCGACGACGGGAAGATGCGTCGCCTCCGATGCGGCGCGCACGGCAACGGCCATTTCCTCCATGTCGGTCATCGACTCCACGACGATCCAGTCCACACCGCCTTCGGCGAGACTGGCGGCCTGTTCGGCGAAGACCGTATACAGCTCCTCAGCGGTGGTTTCCCCGAGGGGAAGGAATCGGGCGGTCGGCCCGATATCGCCCGCCACGACGGCGGTGCTGCCGACGACCTCCCGGGCAAGGGCGGCCCCTATGGTGTTGATCTCCCGCGCCCTGTCCGAAAGGCCGTGCGCTTCCAGGCGGAAACGGTTCGACCCGAAAGAGTTGGTGAGGATGACGTCGGCTCCGGCCTCGAGGTACTCCCGGGTGATCTCCCGCACGATCTCGGGGTGAGTAAGGTTCCACTCGTCGGGCGGACAACCCTGCATGAGACCCCGCTTGAAGAACTCGGTTCCCCACGCCCCGTCAGCCACGAGCACAGAGTCGAGATTCCACGTTTTGCCGAGAACTTGCATAGTGGAACGATTGTAGCAGGTTCTCCCGCCTTGTGAAAAGCACGGGATTTGACTACCCTGACGGCCGCTATGCACGTCTTCCTGATCGTCGATGCCGTCTTCGGTGCGATCATCCTCGTACTGCACATCGTGATGTGCGTCGGCGTCGGGGCCAACCTCCAGCGGGAAAGGCGGGGCCGTGCCCGGCACGGAACCGCGCACGCCGTGGGGGCCCCTGCGACACCCACGATGCACGCGGTCCCCGCAGCTGATGACACGGCCGCGGCCCCCGCGGGGAATGGCATCCGTGCCGAGGTGGTCGTTGCCCTGCGCGACGAAGAGACGGCGCTCCCGCGGCTTCTGGACAGCCTCCGAAGTCAGACCTGCACCGACTGCCGCTTTCTCTTCGTCGATGACCGATCCAGCGACGCGACACCGCAGCTGCTGGAGACGTTCCGTGCCGAGCAGGGTGCCCGGGTCCGTGTCATCCACGTGGCGAGCGAACCCGAGGGCCTCACCGGGAAACAGGCCGCGCTGGATCATGCATTCCGTCAGGTCAGGGGCGACGTGATCCTTCTCACCGACGGAGACTGCGTGTTCCCCCCGTCATGGGTGGAGGAGATGCTCCGTCACTTCGAGGACCCTGCCGTTGGCGTGGTCCTCGGCCGCGTGGAGCTCCCCGCGGGGCGTACCTTCCTCGAGCGGTTCCAGGCGTTCGAGCAGCCGCTGCTGAACCAGTACAACCTCGGATCCGCCGGCGTGGGGCTGCCCACGGGGTGCTTTGGGAACAACATGGCGCTGCGCGCGCGCGCCGTGGAAGAGACCGGGGGATTCGCGACGCTGGGCTTCTCCGTTACCGAGGATGCGCTGCTGCTCGATGCGGTGGCCCGGGCAGGGGGATGGAAGGTCGCCGTCTGCTCGTCGGAGGCAGCGGCAGCGCTCACGCGCGCGCAGCCCTCCTGGAAGCAGTACGTGGATCAGCATACCCGCTGGAACGCCGGGGGGCTTTTCTCCCCCGACGTCGTGACACGGCTCTCCTACGTGTTCATCGTCCTCATCTATCTCGTGGGGAGCATCGTGGTCATGCCGCTGGGATTCGTCGACTGGCGGGTGCCGGTGCTTTCGCTGAACGCGTTCCTCAGCATCGGGCTCCTTGCCGTGGCAAGCGGCGTGTACCCGGGAAAGAAGAGGCTGACGTACTTCGCGCGCCTCCTCCCTCACCTTTTCTTCTTCGGTTTTTTCTACAGCTTCATCACGGTCAGGGCCTTCGTCCGAAGGCCGTTCGAGTGGAAGGGCGCTTCTCTACGACCGTGACGCGCGCGGAATGACCTCCTCCTTCACCAGCTCGAGAAAACCCTCCGGCGTGAGAAGCTCCGCGGCCCCCGGATCGCGCAGCCATTCCTCCATCACGTAGCCCCACGTCGCCAGGTACACACGGATGCGGGGGTTTTTATTCCCACGGATCGCGTCGATCTGGTCCTCCACGAGGATCGCCTCGCTGAACCCTTCCCCCCGCCTGATGCGCTCCGCCATCACGAGCTTGGGCTCCGACTCGGCGAAAATGGTGGCCGAGGCGGGAAAATCGATTCCCTTGGCGGAGAAGATCTCCGCGACGAATTGCGGCTTCTTGGTGGTGATGATGCGCACCGATCCGTCGCGGGGAAGGAGGGGGAAAGCCGCTTCCACGTGGGGGTATATCCTGTTCAGGCCAACCCACGCGGCGCGATCCTTCTCCATGATGCGCAGGCGCGTCGCGTAGATGACCTCGTCGAACCGCTTCATGACGGCCTCGCCCATGCGGCGCGCCTCCGCGTCGAAGCTCTCCTGGTCGTGGATGGATCCACCGCGCGAGAGCACGTCCTGGATCAGCATGAAGTCAGCCCCATTGCGGATGAGCGGCCGCATGCGGAAGAATGCCTGCCGCATCTCCTCGGTCGGCGGCGACGCGGGCTCCCCGCGAGACCCCTGATGGTATGCCGTCCACGACGTGGCAAAACTCTCCGACGCGGAATCGCAGATGACCCCGTCGAAGTCGAGGAACAGGATGACGGAACGCTCCATGGGGGCTCCTTCCGCGCACACACTAACGGAAATCCACCGCTGGAAAAAGGGGGCAGCGAATCCCTACCACGTGTTTCCCGTTTCCGATATAACTGAACCCGTGCAGAGCTATTTTTTTCGAGATTTCACCGAACGCTTTCCGGCGGGGGAGGACGTCGCGTGCGAATGCGGCGGCCACCACCGACTGACGACCCGCACCACCATCGTCTCCGGGAACGCCCTGGCTGAATCAGCACAGCTGCTCACCGGGCAGCTCGGACCGGGATCGAAGATCTGGGTCCTGAGCGACGAG
>PLNO01000081.1 GCA_003141795.1 Spirochaetaceae bacterium
GACGGGCACCCGCCTTGCCGGGCTCGGCCAGTGCCAGCGTCATCGAGTTGGGCAGCGGTGTCCACACGTGGAAACCGAGGCTCCACGTGACGGACAGAATCATCACGAGCCCGTACGTGGGCGCCAGTGAGTAGGAGCCGAGCCACACCGCGATCAACACGACGAACAGGGAGGCGATCACGGGCTCGGCGAGCCCGGCGACGAGGACGAAGACGCCCAGGGCGGCGATGCCGCAGCTCTCCCGCACCGCCTCCAGGAGGCCTGCCTGGAAGCCGTTGATGCCGATCTCTCCAACGAGGAAGTTGCTGTTGAGGCTCATCTGAAGGGTGAGGGCCATCCCCACGAGGGCGGATGCGCACGCCACGAAGAACAGTCCGCGGCGGCGGTCACTTTCCGTGATCTGAACGGGGAGAGCGGCGTCTTTCGTCGACGGCATGTCAGGAGTGGAGCACTTTGATCTTCGGATCGAGAACCTGGATGGACAGGGGGAAGTCCTTCGGCTCGAGCCAGAAGACCTCTCCGTCGAGCTGCATCGGGATCCGCGCCTTGTAGTCGATGTCGACGCGCGAGGCGGAGAAGAACCGCACCTGGGGAAGCTCGCCGTGCCGGCCCTGGTAGAAGAGCTTCTTGTTGCGGACCTTGTCCATGACGCCCATGCTCTGCACGAGGCAGACGTTCTCCCGGCCGGGGAGGACGGGCATGTGTCCCCCGTACGTCCTGCCGCCGCTGATCCCCACGACGATCATGGAGGGAACGAAGGGTTCGACCACCGTCTCCCCCGAAGTGCCGCGGACACGGATGTTCATCGGGAGGGGGTGGATGCGCTGCTCGTAGAACAGGGAGCCGACGTCCACCATCACCTTGTAGGCGTCCCCGGGGATGACGCGCTTGAACCTGTTGGTGAGCTCGACGATGAACGCGTCAAGACCGATGCTGGCCACATTGAAGGAATAGCGGGGCGCCGCTCCAGGTATGGTGATGACCAGGGCTCCCGTCTTCACCGCGTTCTGCGGCCCGAGGATCAGGTCGTAGGCCTGCTCGAAGGTCGTCGCATCCGCGACGTCGTTCCCGGTGCCGAGGGGGAGCCTGAGCAGCTTCAGCCGATCGAGGATGCTCCCCTCGGCGTCGACGAGCGACGTGCAGATCTCATTGCTCGTCCCGTCCCCGCCGCACCCGATGAGCAGGCGTTCGATGCCAGTGCCGTTGCGCGCCTCCTCGTTCAGGATGCCGTCCATGATCACCCGCGCGTGCCCGGCGTACTCGGTGAAAT
Organism: Spirochaetaceae bacterium; assembly: GCA_003141795.1. The sequence goes on from PLNO01000081.1 coordinate 1,271, forward strand.
GGACGGTCTTGATCTCCACCTTGCGCTGCGGCGCGCCCAGCCGCAGGTCGGCGAGCTTCCGCTCGAGGTCCTGGATCAGGCCCGTGAGCGTCGACTGCCGCTTGAAGAAGCCGGCGTGCGGGTTGACGATCACGTCGACGATGAGCGGGTCTTCCTTCACTTTGTGGGAAAACTTCGTGAGCTCGGAAACGCCCTGTGCATATGTCGTTACGAGATCCATGGATTCTCCTTCATGTCATGAATCGTGTTGAAGAAGTGTCAGGATGCGACAAGCGGCCCTTCCTCTGTGTGAAACGGAATCCTTGTCGGCCTCGGAGAGCTCCGCCATCGTCACTCCCTGCGGCGGGAGAAAGAACAGGGGGTCGTAGCCGAACCCGTTCATCCCCCGTGGCGCATCGACGATGGTGCCATTGACTGTTTCCTGGACGGCCACGAAACGGTCCTCACCGAGAATGACTGCAAGGCAGCAGACGAAATATGCAGAGCGATCGCTCGTGCCGCGCATCCTCTCCAGGAGGTACGCGTTGCGCTGCGGGGCCGAAAGGGGAGCCGCCCCGCGCGCGGAGCCGTAGCGGGCGGAGTAGATCCCCGGTTCGCCCCCGAGTGCCGCAACGCAGAGCCCCGAATCGTCGGCGATGACGGGCCTGCGCGCGACGGCGTAGAGCGCCAGGGCCTTGCCCTGGGCGTTGGAGAGGAAACTGTCCCCGTTCTCCTCGAAATCGAAGGCGAGCCCGACATCCCGTGGGACGAGGATGGTCATGCCGGGAAAGAGCCTGAGGAACTCCTGGCGTTTATGCTCATTATTTGTCGCGAGGAGAAGTTCCTTCACCATCATGCAGACCTGAGGTGATCAGGATCATATACCGAGGCGAGCTTTCTCTTCAACCAATACAGGCCGGAATCGACGGTCCCCTTGGGAATTCCCAGCAAACAGGCGATCTCCCGGTTCGTCGGCGACACGTTCACGCGTGCCATGCGCCGCATGGCAGCCTCCATCCGTCGGTGCAGCCGTACGCGCGCGGCCTGGAGTACCGCGATCCGCTCAGAATCCACCTCATTGCGCAGTTCTGCCTCCAGCTGGCGTGCCTGAGCAAATGTTTTGTTGCGTCGGCAGCGAAACGTATCGAGTCGGGCGTCGCGGGAGGCGCGCAGCGCTTTCAAGCGCGCTGATAGAGCGAGAAGCTCAGGAACGCCGATCCCGGCGATGGGGGCAAGCGCTGCCGCGCTGTCATCATCGATGAAACGTGAACACTTGAGGGCGAGGATCAGGAAATTGCGCCGATCTGCGTCGCTTCTGATGCACCGGGCTATTGTCCCGGGGAGCTCGAGGGGGGAAGCAGGCTCCTCCACGGTGTCCCCCGGGTCGAGGGAGAGTGACACGCTCCAGGCCCGTTCGCTTCTCCTCCGCTCACGCGCGAAGTTCCGCAGCTGCCAGTTGAGAACGGCCCAGAGGTAGGATTCGAACGGCTTGCCCTGGTCCTGGAACCGGTCGAGCAGCCTTATGAGCCGGGGGTGGATGAAGACGTAGAAATCCCCGCATGCATCCTCGTCCCATCCCATTCGCCTCCGAGGGAATTGATAGACACGGGGGGCGAGCTCATCGACGATGTCCCGCAGACCTTCGCGGGTCCTCTGGTACTGGAGAACTTTCTGGGTCAGACTTTCCATATCTTTCCTCCTCGCGATTCGCGCGGGGAGGAGGGAGCAAACACCATGCCAGAAAATGAGCCCCCGGAAAGCTTCAAATGGGGAGATCTTTACAATCGTTTACACCGAGGATGATTCGGGCGTCAGGGATTTCGCCGAGCGGCAGCCACGAGCGGAAGCAGCGTGTCGCGCACCTTTTGCTTCACCGTTTCCAGGGTGCCGCTGGTGTCGAAACCCGCCGCCTGCTTGTGTCCCCCGCCGCCGAACGAGGCTGCCACGACGCCGACATCGACGGCCGAGGATGAGCGCAGGCCGACGGAGTATGCGCCTTCGCGCTCTTCCTTGATCAGCGCCACCGCCACATTGCCCTTCACGGTCTGCAGGAGCCTGTACAGGTCGTCTTCGCCGCGCTGGAAGGAGGACAGCCGCGTGCGTTCCTCGATCGTCTGCCACGTGATGATGAGGGCATCGTCCAGGTGGCTCTCCGCATGGGAGAGCATCTCGGCAAGGAGCTTCCGGCCCGAGAGCTCGCGCCGGCCGTAGACCATCATGTAGACCTCGGCCGTGGACGTGCCCCTCTGCACGAGACGGGAGAGAGCCTCGAAGGTCTCTGCGCCGTTCTGCGACAGGTGGCGGAAGAAGCCGGTGTCCGTGCACAACCCGAAGAGGAGGAGCTGCGCGGTGGCAGCGTCAGGGACGACACCCAAAGCCTCGAACAGCGCGAAGACGAGCATCGTCGTCGAGGGGGATCTCGGGTCGACCATGCGCGCGTCGCCGAACGCCTCACCCGACGAGTGGTGATCGACCACGAGGCNNGGAATGCCGCGGCCATCTGGGAGGCGATGCAGTCGCCGTCCGGCTCCTTGTGCCCGAGCACGATGAACGAGCCATGCTGGGCCATGAAACGCACCGCTTCCGTCGTGTCGTACATGCCCGTCACGCCAGCGTCAGGAGCTCGCGCTGCCGGGCTGCGCCGGTGATCCGGGGACGCCCGTCATTGATGACACAATCGATCTCCGTACGCATGCCGAACTCCTCGAGGTAGATGCCGGGTTCAATGGAGAAGCAGGCCCCCTCCGTCAACAGCCGCTCGTCCGGGAACTCGACGGAGTCGAGGTTCACGCCGAAGCCGTGCACGTGAGCGCCGATGGAATGGCCCGTCCTGTGACGGATGTAACGCTCGTACCCGCGTTCGATGAGGACCGCGCGCGCTGCGCGATCGACCTCGGCGCCCCGTACGGCGTTCCCCGCGGAGAACTGCCGCTCCAGCAGCGCGACGGCAGCCTCACGCGCATCCCGCACAGCCTCGAACAGCTTCCGCTGATCCGCTGAAGGAGCATCCGCACAAACGCCCACCCACGAGATGTCCGCGTACACTGCGTCCGTCGTCT
>PLNO01000025.1 GCA_003141795.1 Spirochaetaceae bacterium
CTTCGAGCAACTATGGAAGGACGGGGACCCGCAGGCGGCGGAGATGCTTTCCCAGGCGCGGAGGCGTCTGAGCGGTGGCGTGGAGATCCTCCGCACGACGGTCCACGGTCTGGCTCCGCGTGCGGCCCTCGGCATCGACGCGCTGGAGGAAATCTGTGGACGTTTCACGGCGGCCGAGGTGGTGCTCTCCGTTCACGGGGACACCGACAGGGTGCCCGTCCACGCATGGGGAGTCATGGAACCCTGCCTCAAGGAGGCTCTTACCAACGCCGCCCGTCATGCCCACGCGGAACGGGTGGAGGTGTCCATCGACGTGGGTCCGTTCATCGTGAGGTTGTCCGTCCATACCTTCGAGCCCTGCCCGGGTTCCCGGAGCGGTGACCTCGGCGGTCTTGGCCTTCGAAGCCTGCGTCAGCGTGCGCACGCGGTCGGCGGAAGCATCACAACGGATACGACGAACGGCTTCGACCTGATCTGTGTATTGCCCCTGGGGGAGGAACGGACATGAGACTTCTCATCGTCGACGACGATCCCCTCGTGACGGAGAGCCTGAAGGTCCTGCTCTCCCGCGAGCCCGACATCCACGTGACAGCCACTGCGCACGACGGCGCGCACGCGGTTGCAGCGTGCGAGAAAGAGCCCCCCGATGCCGTTCTCATGGACATCCGCATGCCCGNNCATCGAGGCGACGCGGCGGATCAAGGAACGCTGGCCGGGCGTCCACGTCATGATCCTCACCACTTTCCAGGACGAGAAGAGCATACGCCTTGCCCTCCAGGCCGGCGCGGACGGCTATCTCCTGAAATCCACCCCCGCGTCCGGCATGGCGCAGCGGCTGCGCGCTCTGCTCTCCGGCACGGCAGTGCTGGACGCGGGCGTCCTGAGGCGGCTCACTGACGGTGACAGGCAACCCCTGGAGGGTCTCACCCCGCGGGAGAGCGACGTGGCGGAGCTCGTGGCCCAGGGCTGCTCCAACAGGGAGATCGCCGAACAGTTGTTCATCAGCGAGGGAACGGTGCGCAATGTCCTCTCCACGGTCCTTGACAAGCTCGGAGTGCGGGACCGGACGCAGCTTGCCATACGCTACTGGAAGAGGCCGGTCTGATCGGCTGGATCTACGCGGACGCCTCGGGTCCCGCCACCACGTGGAATATGCGCCTCTTCAGCGGGTCGAGGATCCTGATCGGGGTCACGGCCATGAAGAGCAGCAGAAGGCGCGCGCTGAAAGGGGCGACGTAGCGCGGCCGAGGTCTCCGAAGCTCGAGGATGCGGCGAACCAGGGCCGCGAGTCGCCGTGAGGGAATGGTGCGCATCATGAACAGCGGGCTGTAGGAGTTCTCCCGCATCCAGCGGTTGGATGCGGCGAAAGGTGACGAGACGGTGCCGGCCTGCATGCGCTCCCCAACCGTCCGCCCCTGGAACCCCGTATCCACGGCGCCCGGCTCGAGGAGAACCACCCGCACGCCGAGTGCTCCGAGCTCGACGCGCATCGTCTCCGTGAGCGAGCGCACCGCCGCTTTCACGGCGCCGTAGGTGCCCATCCATGGCGCGGTCATGCGGCCCATGATGGAGCCGATATTCAGCACGATGCCGCGGTTCTCCACCAATTGCGGGAGAAAGACGCGCGTCACGTCGAACAGCCCGAAGAAGCTCACGGAGAATTGCTCCCGCATCTGCTCGGTGGTGACGTCGGCAAGAAAGCCCGCCTGTCCGAATCCCGCGTTGTTCACGATGGCATCGACCCCGCCGACCCTCCGCTTCACTTCTTCCGCGACCGAGGAGACCTCTGCCGCATTGGTGACGTCGAGGTGGAGGGCGTGCAGGTTCCAGGACCTGGCACGCGCGAGTGCTTGCAGCTCGTCGAGGATGCCGCTGTTGCGCCCCGTGGCGATCACGACATGCCCGTGCTCGGCAAGATACTCGGCGCACGCTCTTCCGATGCCGGAAGTGGCCCCTGTGATCAGAACCCGCATAGAAGAATAATAGGCACGGTGCCCATGACGGGCAACTGCGGGGCGTTTGCGGTTGGGTCGGGCGTTCATTCCCGCAGCCAGGAGAGGGCTTCCACCGTCGATGAGAAGCCCTGCGCAGCCCCGTCGGGCAGCGGCGAGCCCGACACCGGAAGCACGGCGCATGCGATGGTCCCCGCGGCAATCGCCGCCTGCAGCCCCCGCGGGGAATCCTCGACGGCGGCGCATTCGGCGGCGCGCTCGTCCAGGAGCTCGGCGGCGCGGAGGTAGGAATCGGGGGCCGGCTTCGGTCGGGGAACGTCCTCGTAGGCGACAACGAAGTCGAAGACACCGCGCAGCCCCATGATGTCGAGCATCAACAGTGCTTCGGCCCGGGCCCCCGATGTCGCAAGCGCCACCGGGAATCCTTTCCATTTCGCGAGCTCCACGGGCAAGCCAGTGAAAGGCTGGAGCACGGTGGGGAGGAGCGCGCGGAAGACCTGCCGCTTCCTCTCCAAGAGCTCATCGACCGATGAGCCTGGGGAAATGACATCTGCGACGTAACGGGCTATCTCGTGCGCGGGCGTGCCGACGGCGAGCGGCCACGCTTCCCGAAGCGAAGGCGCGCCGATGTCGGAAAGCACCGTGTTCCAGGCCAGCATGTGGATGGGCTCGGTGTCAGCGAGGACACCGTCGAGGTCGAGGAGGAGTGCATGGCAGCGCATCGGGTGGAAAAGTAGCACAGTTCACGAGGAATGACATCCGTCTCCTCTCTCAGCGGTTGTCGAGCACTTCGCGGACCTTGCGGGAGAAGACGGCGGGGGAGAAAGGCTTCTGGAGAAAGGAGACGCCGCCGAGGAGAGCCCCCTTCTGCCCGACGACGCTCTCCGTATACCCTGAGATGAAGAGCACTTTCATATCGGGATGCAGGCGCAGGATCGTCTCCGCCATTTCACGGCCGTTTTCTCCCGGAAGAATGACATCGCTCACCAGGAGGTCGATCCCGTCGAGACCCAGCGCCAGTGGGACAGCTTCCTCCGCGTTCCCCGCCGCCTCCACGAGATAGCCCGCCTGTCCGAGGATCAGGCAGATCATCCTGCGCAGGGGCTCCTCATCCTCGACGACCAGCACCCGTCCGACACCCGACGGGATCGACTTGTCCTCCACGCTTCCTTCCGCAAGGTCCGTCTTTTCCGAGGTCACCGGCAGGTAGATTCGGAAGGTGCTCCCCTTCCCCACGTCGCTCTGAACGGTGATATGACCGCTGCTCTGCTTGACGATCCCGTAGACGGTGGCGAGGCCGAGGCCGGTGCCCTTGCCGAGGCCCTTGGTGGTGAAGAAAGGGTCGAAGACGAGGTTCCGTACCTCCTCCGTCATTCCACAGCCGGTATCGATGACGGCAAGCATTGCGTACTCGCCCGGGACGAGCTCGGGATACCGCAGGCAATAGTCGTCGTCGAGGAAGACGTTCCCCGTTTCGAACACGATGGTCCCGCCGGTGGGCATTGCGTCGCGGGCGTTGGCCGCGAGGTTCATGATCACCTGGCTGATCTGGCTGGGATCCGCGCGGACGCTCATCAGGTCTTCCGCCGTGCGCAGGACGATCCGCACGTCCTCTCCGATCAACCGTTCCAGCATCCTGCTCATGCCGGCGAGCAGGGAGTTGAAATCGATCGTGCTGGGCTGGAGGACCTGCTTGCGGCTGTACGCCAGGAGCTGCTGGGTGAGCTCGGCTGCACGTTTGGCCGCTTTTTCGATCTCGTCGACGTACTCACGCACCTCATCGGGAAGACCCTCCGACACGGCAATGGTGTCGGAGTATCCGATGACCACGGTGAGCAGGTTGTTGAAATCGTGCGCCACACCGCCGGCAAGACGGCCTATGGCCTCCATCTTCTGCGCCTGCAGGAGCTTATCCTCGAGCTGACGACGCTCGGTGACGTCGCGGGCATTGACGACGAATCCCTTGATGGCTGCGTTCTCGAGGAGGTTGCGCATGTTGGCCTCGAGGCTGCGCACGCTTCCGTCCTTGCGGACGATCCGCGCCACGACCCCGATCGCCGCAGCGTCCGGCTCCCGCATCAGCCGTGCGATCTCGGCGCGGAACCCCGGCTGGTCCTCGGGATGCACCAGCGTGGCGATGTTCGTCGCATGGAGCTCCTCCCTCGGATAGCCGGTGATGCTCTCCGCTGAAGGACTGACGAAGGACAGCAGGCCGTCGGAATCGAATATCGCCACGATGTCCATCGAGCTTTCAATGAGGGAGCGGAAATGCTTCTCCTTGCCTCTGAGCTCCTCGTAGAGCCCCTTCACCGTGGAAGTCATCCTGTTGAACGATCGTGCGAGCGCGCCAACCTCGTCTCCCGTGAGCACCGGCGCTGTCGCGTCGAGATCACCCCCCGTGACACGCAACGCAGCCTGCTGTATCGCGAGGATCGGGCGGGCGAGCCTGCGCGCCAGGAAGAAGACGCCGGAGGCCAGGACCAGCACGAGTGCGAGCCCGAGGGCGACGAGCAGCAGCGCCTGCATCCTCGCCGTGCGAAAAGCCTCCTCCTGATGGATCTCCACGAGGAGTGCGAGGTCCATGTCGCCGATCCAGCGGTAAGCGCCGATCACCGGCACCCCTGCATAGTTGAGGTAGCTCCCCGTCCCGTTGACGCCCTTCAGGGTCGTGTCGATCCCGGAGGAATGCACACCACGGGGATAGCTTTCCCGCCCGAAACGCGCGGCGGAGACGAAGGTGTTGTACCGATCCACGAGGTACGCCTCCCCCGTCCTGCCGAGCCCCGTGCGATCCTGGATGATGCGGTCCATGAAATCGAGGTTGATCTGGACGTCGACCACCCCGAAAACCGCGCCATTCCCGTCTTTGAGCGGAGATGAAATGCTCATCGTCGGATCCAGGGTGATCGGGGAGGGATGCACACGCTGCACCGATACGCCCTTCATCCCCTCGACGAACCCGCTGTCGAGCACACGATACTGTCCGATGCTCGCGGTGTCGGTGGAAAAGACGATCCTCCCCCCTTCCGCCGAGAGGACGGACACTGCGTGGAACTCCGGGTAGCGCGAGATCGTCTCCGCAATGAAAGAGGAAAGGGACCGGTAGGTAATGGCCCTCTGCGCCTCGGACACGCCCGTTGCACAGAGGACTGCGGCAGCGGCGTTCAGCTGCGGGGATCGGGCGAGGGACGTCGAGTCTCGCGTCTGCTCGTCCACCCACCGGCTGAGTGTCGCGACCTTGATCTCCGCGATGGCGCTGATCTGGTCCATCCGCTGCTGGCGGGCGCTGCGCACGAGGGACACGTAGCTCATCGCCGTCAGGAAGACGACGATGATGGAGGAGAGCAGGAAGAAGGAGAGGACGATGCGCGTGAGAAGGCTGCGTTGAAAGAAGAATCTCATTGCCCGATCCGCCCCTCGAACCGCGGGTTCCCGTCGACCATGCGAACGACGACGATCCCCTTGCGGGGATCGTGGGAGCCGCGGAAGACCATCTCCCCCGTGACTCCCTCGAACGTGCCCAACCCCCGCAGGCCCGCGAGGATCCCGGCCGCATCGACGCTCTGGCCGCGGTTCACGACGTCAACGAGCAGCCCCAGCGCATCGTAGGAGAGTGCGGCACCCTGGTCAGGATCTTTCGCGTACCGGCTGCGGTATGCCTCCAGGAATTCCACCGCCTCGCGGTTCGGGTCCTGCGGGGTGAAATGGACGCTGTACCACGCGCCGTCGATCGTCTTCATGTACCCGGGATCGTCGAAGCTCATTGCGTCGCTCCCGAGGAGCGCAAGGGCGATGCCGAGCTCCCGCATCTGCGCGACCTGGGGCTGTATCTCGTTGGGGTAATTGGGGAGGAAGAGCACGTCGGGCCGGGCCGCGGCGATGCGGCGAAGCTGGACGCGAAAATCCGCCGCCCCCGTGGTGTACGTTTCGGCTGCGACCACCCGTCCGCCGACGGAGACGAAATGGCGTGAGAAGACGTCTGCGACACCGCTGTTGTAGGCGCTGGCCACGTCGAAAAGGATCGCAGCCCTGCGCGCGTTCAGCCTCTCGAAGGCGAATCGGGCCATGGCTTCGCCCTGGAAATCGTCCGTACAGGAGACCCGGAACACGCATGGGGAACCGCGCGTCACCGCTGGATTCGTCGCGATCTGGTCGATCATGGGGATCCCCGTCTTGTCGGCCAGACGTGCGACCGGGATCGCCTGTGAGCTGAAGATGGGGCCGACGATCGCCGAAACCTGCTCCCGGGAGACAAGCTCTTGCGCGGCGGCGAGAGCCTGCTCGGGGCTGCTTCCGCCATCCTTCTCCACGAGCACGACGAGGCACTTCCTCCCCTTCACCCTGAGACCGCCGCTGCGGTTCGCCTTCGCCACCGCCAGCCGGGCCCCCTCCAGGTGGGATCCTCCATACGGGGCAAGAGCGCCGCTCATGGGGACAATGAAGCCGATGCGCAGCTCTCGTGCGCCCGCGGCGCTGTCGCATCCGACGACCACTATGAGGAGGAGCAGGACCGCTGCGGCCGCGCGGCGCGCGCTTCTACGGCTCGACCACTGCATGGACCGCCGCCTCTCCGTTGGTGAAATGCATGATCACGGCGCTCTTCCGCGGGTCTCCCCCTTCGGAGTACCCGATGCGTCCCGTAACGCCCTCGAAGGGTCCCATTCCGTGCAGCATCCGCTGGACCGCCTCGGGATCCGCGGTCCCCGCGGCTTCCATGGCGGCAAAAAGGATGCCGCACGCGTCGTACGTGGCGGCTGCGACGTTCTCGGGGATCCGTCCCGTGGCGGCCTGGAAGTCGGCGATGAACACTTTCGCCCTGCTGCTCGCGATGGAGGGATGCCACTGCCACGCGACGTACGCGCCGTCGAAGTCCCGTTCGACGGCGAAAGCTGTATCCCACCCGTCTCCGCCCAGCAGGGTCGCCTCGATCCCCATCGCCCGCGCCTCCGCCGCCTGTACGCGCACGTCAGTAGCGTAGTTCGGGAGGAAGAGGATGTCCGGCCGTGCCGCCCGTATCCTCCGCAACTGTGCGTTGAAGTCCTTGTTCCTGTCAGTGGTGTATGTCTCGAAATCCACGACAGTCCCGCCGCGCTCCTGGAAAATCCTTCGGAACTCCTCTGCAAGCGTCTTGTTGTAGTCTCCCGCGACGTCGTAGAGAACCGCCGCCCGCCTGACCTTCAATTCGTCGTGGGCAAAACGAGCAAGAACGAAACCCTGGAAGGTGTCCAGATAGGGGATACGAAATACGAACCGTTTTCCGCTCGTGGTTTCAGGGTTGGTCGACATCGGTGCGATCATGACGATGCGCGAGCTCTCCGCAAACCGCGCCACGGGGATGGCGTTCCCGCTGAATTGCGGACCGATGATGGCAGCGACCCGGTTCTCCGCGATGAGCGTGCGCGCCGCGTTCAGCGCGCCCTCGGGTGTGTTGGGGTCCTTTTCGACGAGGAGCGCCACCTTCACGGTCCTGCGGCCGAGACACAGCCCGCCCCGTGCGTTCGCCTCCTTCACCGCGAGCGTGGCGGCATCGACCATGTTCCTCCCATTGATCGCGTTTTCGCCTTCCAGCATGGCGATCGCCCCGATCGCGATCTGCTTCGTCGGCGCATGGCAGCCGCTGAAGACGAGAGGAATGGCACAGAGAACCACGATGGAAGCAATCCGGGCCGCCCGACGGAGGGTCCGAGGCATACCTACCCCCTTCTGTGCGTCTATCGCTCCATTATAGAGAAATTGACACGCAAAAGCACGGCAGGGGGAAGGATCTACGGTTTCACGCGGCGATCGTAGATACGGTCCTGGGCAAGCAGGATCGCCTTGCGCAGTCTGATCGATTTCGGGGTGACCTCCACCATCTCGTCTTCCCGCAGGTACAGGATGGCCCGCTCCAGCGTCATGGGCTGGATAGGGGTGAGGGTCAGCGCCTCGTCCTTGCTCACGGAGCGCATGTTGGAGAGCTTCTTCTCCTTGCACGGGTTGACGTTCAATTCGGAATCAAGGTTGTGCTCGCCGACGATCATCCCTTCGTAGACACGGTCCCCGGGAACGACGAAGAGGCGTCCGCGCGGCTCGAGGTGGTACAGTCCGTAAATGACGGCGTTCCCGGCCCGATCGGACACCATCGAACCGGTGAACCGATCGATGAAGTCGCCCCGGTACTCCTCGTAGCCCGTGAGGTAGGAGTTCATGATCCCCGTCCCCTTCGTATCGGTGAGGAAGAGGTCACGGTAGCCGATGAGGGCGCGGGTGGGAACGGAGAACTCCAGGTGGACGCGGCCCCCGTCGTGGATGGTGTAGGTGAGCATGCGGCCCTTGCGTGCCGAAAGCTTCTCGGTGACCGCGCCGACGAAGGCCTCGTTACAGTCGACGAACAGGTGCTCGATCGGCTCGAGGGTCTTGCCGTTTTCCTGCTTGAAGATGACCTCGGGACGGCTCACGCAGACCTCGAAGTCCTCGCGGCGGAGCATCTCGATGAGAATGACGAGCTGGAACTCCCCCCTGCCGCGGATGATGAACCCGCCACCCCCCTTCATCTCCTCGACCTGGATGGAGACGTTGTTCAGGGTTTCCTTGAGAAGGCGCTCGTAGAGCCGCCCGGACTGCACGTTCTTTCCCTCCAGGCCGGAGAGGGGCGAGGTATTCACGAAGAAACGCATGGAGACGGTGGGTTCGTCGATCACGATCCGCTTGAGCGCCTTGGGGAACTCCCGATTGCATATGGTGTCCCCGATGTGAACGTTCTCGATGCCCGAGAGCACGACGATGTCCCCCGGCTCGGCGCTTTCCGCCTCCACGAGCTTCACCCCCGCGTAGGTCTGCAGCTGCGAGACGCTCAGAGCCTGGCGAACGTCGCCTTCCCCGATGCAGATGAGCCCGTCCTTGGAATGGGCACGGCCGTTGATCACCTTGCCGATGGCCTGCCGTCCGAAGTAGTCGGAGTAGGAAAGATCGGACACGAGCATCTGGAAGGGCTCCGTGCTCGTGTAGCGGGGCGGCGCGATCTTGTCGACGATCGCATCGAGCAGGGGGGTCAGGTTGTCGCCCTCCCCGTCGAGGGT
>PLNO01000256.1 GCA_003141795.1 Spirochaetaceae bacterium
ATCCCCTCGTGGTACTTCTCCAGCAGCTCGTCGTCGATGCGCGGCTTGTAATAGAAGCCTTCGGTGTACCCGAGGGAGCTGAGCGCCATGAGGTTGGCGTAGCCCGTGGCATTGCGGGCAAGAAGAACGAAGTGGTTATGCCGCGTCCCTTTTTCGCTTCCCGACTTGTCCGTGCGCGAGCCGGGCGCCTTGTAGAACTCCGAGCCGATGATCGGCGTGATGCCCTGCTTGCGGCATTCCTTGTAGAACGCCATGGTCCCGAACATATTGCCGTGGTCGGTGAGCGCAAGATGGCTCATGCCGAGGCTCTTCGCCTTGGACACGAGCGCATCGACGGAGGAGGCTCCGTCGAGGAGGGAGAAATCGGAATGGCAATGGAGATGGACGAACGGTGTCACGCGGTACTGGTCCCTCCCGGGAGCAAAGGATAACCAGGAGCCCGCGGTCTGTAAACCCATGCATCGGCATGCTATTCTCACCCGCACATCCCAGATCTTCAGGAGGTCGGCATGGCGTGGTATTCGGGAAAGAACTGGAAGCGCGAGGAGCTGCTCGCCCGCATCGGAGATCCCCTTCAGATCGCCGGCGCGCGCAGCTCGGTCCTCACGGACGGCAAGGCTGACGGCGTGCGCGCGGTGGAGGTGTCCACGGGCGGCGGTTTGAGCTTCACCGTGCTCCCCGGGCGGGGCATGGACATCCCTTTCGCCTCGTTCAGGGGCCGTGCAATCGGGTTCTTCTCGGCAACGGGCATCACATCGCCCGGCTACTACGAGGAACAGGGCCTGAAGTGGCTGCGCTCTTTCTACGGCGGGCTTCTCACCACCTGCGGGATCGCGCAATCCGGGGCCCCCACCGTCGACCAGGGAAGACCGTACGGCCTCCATGGCCGTCTGGCCAATGCCGCGGCGGAGAACGTGTGCGTGGACCAGGAGTGGGAAGGCGACGAGTTCGTGATCAGCGTGAAGGGCACGATGCGGGAGGCGGAGGCGATGGGGGAGAACCTCACCCTCACCCGCCGCATCGAGACACGCCTGGGCGCGCGCGGCTTCCGCCTCCACGATACGGTGCGCAACAGGGGATTCGCCGCCCAGCCCCTCCTCCTGCTCTACCATTTCAACTTCGGGTTCCCTCTCCTCAGCCCCTCCGCGCGGATCGCGGGACCTATCGTCACGACGGTCGGACGCGACGACGAGGCGCGCAGGGACCGCGGCGTGGAGGAGAGCCTCATTCTCCCCGAGCCCGTCCCCGACTATGCTGAAAAGGTCTTCTTCCACACCCTGGCCAGGGATGCGGACGGCAGGACGTTCATCGCGCTTCTCAACCCCGATACGGGGGACGGGCAGCCGATGGGGATCGTGCTACGGTGGAACGTGAAGGAGCTTCCGATCTTCAGCCATTGGAAGATGCCCCGGAAGGGGTTCTACGTGACAGGGCTCGAGCCCTGCACGGCGGCCCCACTGGGCCGCGGCACGCTGCGTGAGCAGGGGAAGCTGCCCATGATCGAGCCGCAGGCCTCCCACGAATCGGCGATCGACTTCGAGGTGCTGGACAGCATCGATCAGTTCGAGAAGATCGAGCAGGAGGCGAGGAAGCTCGTAAAGGGCTGACGATGGAAAGGTGCCGCCCGGAGTGGCTGCGGCCTGCCCGAACGCGGCTCTATGCCCGGAACTCCATACCGATTTCTGTCACTGCGCTGATCACCCTCTCCACGTCGTCGTCCGTGAGGGACGCAGAAAGGGGAAGGCTGATGCTGGATTGGAAGCACTTCTGCGCGACGGGAAAGTCCTCAGGTCTAAGGCCGTACTTGTCACGGTAATAGGTCATCGTGTGGAGGGGGATGAAGTGGACCGAAACGCCGATCCCCCTCTTCTGGAGCTCCACGACGAAGCCGTCCCTGTCGATGCTGAGCCGCTGCGTGCGCACACGTACGATGTACAGGTGCCACGCGTGCGCGTCGCTCGGCAACGGAAGGCGGAGAAAATCAAGCCCTCTGAAGGCCGCCGCGTAGCGGGCAACAATCTCCTTGCGCCTCTCGAGCAGCTCCTGCGCTCTTCTGAGCTGCACCCTGCCGATAGCCGACGCGATATCGGTAAGGTTGTATTTGTATCCCGGAGCCACGACGTCGTACCGCCAGGAAGCGCCGGGCTCCGTGTAGCGGTTCCAGATGTCGCGGTCGATCCCGTGGAGCCGCATGACCTTGATACGCTTTGCAAGCTCGTCGCGGTCCGTCACCACCATGCCCCCCTCACCCGTTGTGATGGTCTTGGTGGCGTAGAACGAGAAAACGCCGGCATCGCCCAGCGTGCCGACCCACCGGTCCCCGTACCGTACGGGGAATGCGTGCGCCGCGTCCTCCACGACGGGAACGCCGTGACGCAGGGAGAGGTGACCGATCGCCTCCATGTCGCAGGGACGTCCGGCAACGTGCACGGGCAGGATCGCCGCAACCCGGCGGCCCGCTTTCCCCATGCGCTCCAGCGCCTTCTCCAGCTTCGACGGGTCGATGTTCAGGCTCTCTTCCTCGATGTCGACGAAAACAGGGTCCGCTCCCAGGTAGCGAACGACCTCGGCGGTGGAGGCGAAAGTGTACGGCGTGGTGAGGACGACGCTGCCCGGCCCCACCCCCAGCGCCTCCAGGGCGAGGTGCAGGCCCGCGGTTGCTGAATTGAGCGCCAGCGCATGCTTCGAGCCCACCGCCCGGGCGAACTCCTCCTCGAACTTCGCCGTCACCGCGCCGGTCGTCAGCCAGCCCGATCGCATCACTTCGAGGACAGCCTCCTCCTCTTCCCTGCCGATGCAGGGGCGGGAGAAAGGAACAGGGGGGATCTCAGATGAATCGCTCATGGGACCGCCTCAGAACTCTGACTCGTCGATGGACGGGCTGATGCCGGGGATCACCTCTTCCAGCACGGCGCGCAGCGCCTTCTTGTTGCGGAAGACATTGGCATTCTGCGGGTCGTGAAAGCAGATGGGATGCAGCCGCTCGAGCACGGAGGTGATCCGCCCGTTGATGAGCGTCTTTCTCTGCAGCTTCAGGATCTTCGAGTGCTCCGTGGGCTCGGGCGTTTCCCCCTGCGCGTAGAGTTTCTCCTCGAGCTTTTCCCCTTTGCGCAATCCCGTGAACTGGATGGGGATGTCGCTTCCCGGCTCGAAGCCGTAGAAGCGGATCATCTGCTCGGCGAGATCCTTGATGGAAACGCTCTCCCCCATGTCCAGGAGGTAAACTTCCCCCGCGGCTCCCACGCCGCCTGCCTTCAGCACGAGTGATGATGCCTCGGGGATCGTCATGAAGTAGCGCCGCATGTCGGGGTGCGTCACGGTGACCGGTCCCCCTTTGAGGATCTGGCGGCGGAACAGCGGGAGAATGCTCCCGCGGGAGCCGAGGACGTTGCCGAAACGCACGACGAGGAAATTGCGCCCGGATTTCCCTTCCCTCAGAACGATCTCTTCGGCAAGGAGCTTGGAGGCGCCGTACACGCTGCTGGGCTCCACCGCCTTGTACGTGGAGATGAGCACGAACCTGTCGACGCCGGCCTTGCGGGAGGCATCGACGATGTTCTTCGTCCCGAAAACGTTGTTCTTGACGGCCTCGACAGGGTTGGCTTCCATCAGGGGAACGTGCTTGTGCGCCGCCGTATGGAAAACGACGTTCGCACGGGTGCGCGTCAGGATGAACTGGAGGTACTCCCTGTCCTGCATCTCCCCGATGATGGGGACGATGGTCGCCTTCTCTCCGATCCCTTCCTCCTGGAGGATGCGCAGCTCCCGCTCGATCTCGTAGATGCTGTTCTCCCCGTGCCCAAAGAGGTAGAGCCTTTCGGCGCCGCCTTCAAGGAGCTGTCGGCACAGCTCGGAGCCGATGCTCCCACCCGCTCCCGATACGAGCACGCGCTTGCCGCGCACGTAGGAGAGGCTCTTTTTCAAGTTCACGCGCACGGGGCTCCGCGCGAGGAAGTCCTCGGGGTCGATCTCCCGGGCCTGGATGAGATGGGCTTCCCCGTCGAGGATCTGGGACACCTGCGGCACGATGCGGATGCGGGCGAACTTCGCCCTTCGGAGAATGGCGTAGATCTTGGCGAGCTGCTCGTGGGTGGCGCTGGGGATGGCGATGATCGCCTCGGTGGCCGGAGTGGTCTTCACGACGCGCGCAACCGCCTCGATGGGACCGAGCACCGGCACGCCGTCGATCCTCTTGCCGACCTTGGCCGGGTCGTCGTCGAGGAACGCGACGACGTGACCGAAAACACGCTTGGCCCGGATCTCCGCCGCGATGGTCGTCCCGGTGAAGCCGGCGCCCACTATGTAGATGGTCGTGCGAGAGTCGTCAGTCGTCTCCGTCATCATTGTACATGTCGGATGGTTTTGGATCGCCGAGCACGAAATTCGGCTCGGAACGGTCCGCGCGATCCGATACAGTGAGCAGGAGAGTCAGCATGCAGACAAAGCCCCTCTTCGCCGCGGTCCTGCTCACGGCAGCCCTGTTCATCGCCTCCACGGGCACGGCCGGCGCCCAGGCAATCCTCCTGGTCGTTCAGGAATCCGACGCCGGACAAGCGCTGTCCGAGCCCCTGCCCGTCCGCGAGGGGGTCGACAGCTCTCTGTTCGAATCGGGCTTCATCGTTTTCGACGTTCCCGGAGCGCCTCCCGCACGGGACGAGCTTGCACGCATGGCGCGATCCTCCGGCGCTGACCTGATCCTCACGATCAGCGTGACCTGGGAGGACACTGCAAACACGACGCCACTACGCACCGCGGGCCGGGCGACATTTTCCGCGGCCAAGGCGGCGACGGGCGCTTCCATCGCGGACGGTACGGCTTCCGCAACGAACAAGGGCAGGGAGAAGGATGCCGACAGGATGAGGCTCGGCGCCGAGATGGGCGTCCAGATTGCCGAACAGGTCAAAAAGGCCATAGACGGCTCGTCCTCGCCCTGAAACTTTGCTATTCTTGAACGATCCGATTGTTCCGATCATGGTAGGAGGAGAATTATCGTATGAAGAGATGGATCGGCCTCATCCTCCTGCTCGTGCCATTCATTGCGTCCGCCGCAAGCTTCTGGGACGGGAACGCGGCACTGCAGAGGGGCGACTCCACCTTTGA